>NZ_JBVJHH010000008.1:0-280785 GCF_055586905.1 Streptosporangium sp. NPDC048886 | reverse complement strand
AACGGCAACGCCCCCAACACCACCACCGCCGCCGGAACCATGAACTCCGGCAACACCCCCGCCGCGAACCGCCGCACCTCCCCCGCCTCCAGCACACCCGGCGTGCCGTCGCCCCCAACCGCCCCACCAGGCGTGCCGTCGCCCCCGGCCACCCCGCCCGACGCCCCACGGCCACCACCGGCGAGCGCATCCGACCCCGCACAGCCACCGCTGTCGGCCACACCCGAGGCGGAACGGCCGGCCGGCACCACATACGCCACCACACGCCGGTCGCCCGGCCGGTCCTCGCGCACCACCACCGCGGCATCGGCCACCAACGGATGCCGCACCAGGACGCTCTCGATCTCCCCCAACTCGATCCGGAACCCCCGCACCTTCACCTGCGCATCAGCCCGACCCAGATACTCCAACCGCCCCGCACGATCCCACCGCGCCAGATCCCCCGACCGATACATCCGCCCACCAGCAGGCCCGAACGGATCGGCCACAAACCGCTCCGCCGTCAACGCCGCCCGCCCCGCATACCCCCGCGCCAACCCCGCCCCCGCCACATACAACTCCCCCACCACCCCCGGCGGCACCGGACACAACCCCCCATCCAGCACATACACCCGCAGATCCGGAATACCCCCGCCGATGACACTCCGGGCACCGGGCACCGCCATGCTCCGATCCAGCGCGACATGAGTGACGTGCACCGTGGTCTCGGTGATCCCGTACATGTTCACCAGCACCGGCGCGGTCTCGGGATGGCGGCCGTACCACTCCTCCAGCCGTCCCGGATCCAGCGCCTCACCGCCGAAGATCACATACCGCAGCGACAGCTCCATCCCCACGCTGTCCCGCTCAGCCTGAACGAACTGGTAGAACGCCGACGGCGTCTGATTCAGCACCGTCACCCCCCGCTCGGCCACCAACCGCACGAACTCCCCCGGCGACCGACTCACCTCGAACGGCACCACCACCAACCGCCCGCCATACAACAACGCCCCCCACAACTCCCACACCGAGAAATCAAACGCATAGGAATGGAACAACGCCCACACATCGGTCTCATCGAAACCGAACCACCCCTCCGTCGAGGCCAGCAACCGCGTCACCGCCCCATGCGAGACCACCACCCCCTTCGGCCGCCCCGTCGACCCCGACGTGAAGATCACATACGCCGGATGAGCCGGAAGCAGCCGCCCCGCCGCAGCGGGGACCGCGATCTCCCCGGGAGCCGGGACCGCCATGATGCGCGGGCCGTCCAGCACGATCCTCGGCAGACCGGCGGGGAGCACCCCTTCGGTGTCCGGGGTGGCCACCCCCAGCACCGGAGCGGCGTCCTCGACGATGCACCCCACCCGATCGGCCGGATAACCCGGATCCACCGGCACATAGGCGCCCCCCGCCTTCAACACCGCCACCACCGCCACCACCAACTCCACCGACCGCGGCATCGCCAGCGCCACACACCGCTCCGGCCCCACCCCCAACCCCACCAACACCTCAGCCAGCGCACCCGCCCGCGCGTCCAACTCCCCGTACGACACCTCCGCCCCCGCCCCCACCACCGCCACCGCATGCGGCGACCGCGCCACCTGCGCCTCGAACTCCTCGACGATCGTCGAGAGGACGCCGGGGGGTGAGCCGGTCCCCGACCACTCGTGGAGGATGGTGTGGCGCTCGCGGGCGTCGAGGATGTCAATCGCGCTCAGGGGGGCGTCGGGGTCGGCGACCACGGCGTGGACGAGGCGGAGGAACCTCGACACGAGCTCCTCGGCGGTCTCCGGGTCGAACAGGTCGGTGGCGTATTCGAGGACGCCGGTCAGGCCGCCGGCCGTCTCGGTCAGGGACATCAGCAGGTCGAACCTGGCGACACCGGTCTCCAGCGCTTCCACCGCGACGGTCAGGCCGTCGAGCCCGAGTCTCACCGGTGGGTTGTTCTGGAAGGTCAGCGCCACCTGGAACAGGGGGTGGCGGGCCATGGAGCGGACCGGGTTGACGATCTCCACCAACCGCTCGAACGGCAGATCCTGGTGCGCGTACGCCGCCAGATCCGTCTCCCGCACCCGGCCGACCAGCTCCCGGAAACTCGGATCCCCACCGGTGTCGGTCCGCAACACCAACGTGTTGACGAACATCCCCACCAGATCGTCCAACGCCTCATCGGTCCGGCCCGCGATCGGCGTACCGATCGGCACGTCGGTGCCCGCGCCCAGCCGGGTCAGCAGTGCCGCCAGGGCGGCCTGCACCACCATGAACAGGCTCGCCCCCGCCTCCCGCGCCAGTGCCACGAGCCCGTCGTGAAGCTCCTTTCCGATCTCCACCGGCGCCGTGGCGCCCCGGTACGACGCCACCGCCGGGCGCGGGCGGTCGACCGGCAGCGCGATCTCGTCGGGCAACCCCGCCAGCGCCGAACGCCAGAACGCCACCTGCGCGCTGACCAGACTCCCCGGATCCGACTCCTCCCCCAGCAACTCCCGCTGCCACAACGCGTAATCGGCATACTGCACCGGCAACGGCGCATACGACGGAGCCCGCCCCCCGGAACGCGCCACGTAGGCGGTGATCAGATCCTTGGCGAGCGGCGCCATCGACCAGCCGTCCGCCGCGATGTGGTGCAGCACGAGCAGCAGGACGTGCTCGCCGGAGCCCAGGGTGAACAGCTCCGCGCGCAGCGGCGGCTCCACGGCGAGGTCGAACCCCCGGCTCGCGGAGGAGAGCAGCGCGTCGGCGAGGTCGGCCTCCCCGAGGGGCGTGTGCTCGAACACGGGCGCGGCGGGGTCGAGGACCCGCTGACACGCCACCCCACCCACCTCAGGAAACACCGTCCGCAAACTCTCATGCCGACCCACCACATCCCCCAACGCCCCCCGCAACACCCCCACATCCACCCCACCCGACAACCGCAACACCACCGGCAAGTTATAAACCGCCGACCCCGGCTCCAACCGATTCAAAAACCACAACCGACGCTGCCCCGACGACAACGGCACCCACCCCGACCGCACCACCGACCGCACCCCCGGCCGCACCCCCACCCCCGACACCCCCGACACCCACACCGCCAACCCCGCCACCGACCCCACCTCGAACACCACCCGGACCGGCACCTCCACCCCCAACACCGACCGCACCCGACTCACCAACCGCGTCGCCGACAACGAATCCCCACCCAGATCGAAGAACGACTCCTCCACCCCCACCCGCCCCACCCCCAACACCTCCGCGAACACCCCACACAAAACCTCCTCCACCGGCGTCCGCGGCCCCCGCCCCGAAACCGCCACCTCCGGCACCGGCAACGCCGCCCGATCCAACTTCCCGTTCACCGTCACCGGCAACGCCCCCAACACCACCACCACCGACGGCACCATGAACTCCGGCAACACCCCCGCCGCCCACCGCCGCACCTCCGCCACATCCACCTCAGCCGGCGAGGTCAGCGAGGTCGACGAAACCGCCGAAGCCGCCGCCGGCGCGGAGACCGCCTCCCCCCGGACCGGACCCGCCGGAGCGGGGACCACGTAGGCGACCAGCCGCCGGTCCCCCGGCCGGTCCTCCCGCACCACCACCGCCACCTGCGACACCGCCGGGTGCCGGGCCAGCACCGCCTCCACCTCGCCGGGCTCGATCCGGAACCCCCGGACCTTCACCTGGAGATCGGCCCGCCCCACATACTCCAGACACCCCTCCGCACGCCACCGCACCACATCACCCGTGCGATACATCCGCCCACCAGCAGGACCGAACGGACACGCCACGAACCGCTCCGCCGTCAGCCCCGCCCGCCCCAGATACCCCCGGGCGAGCTGGGCTCCGGTCAGATACAGCTCCCCGGCCACCCCCACCGGGACCGGCCGCAGCCACGCGTCCAGCACGTAGACGCCGGTGTTCCAGACCGGGCGGCCGATCGGGACGGTCACGGCGCCCGGCTCGGGGTGGTGCTCCCAGAAGGTGACGTCCACCGCGGCCTCGGTCGGGCCGTAGAGGTTGTGGACCGGGACGCCCAGCCGCTCGACCGCCTGGTCGGCGAGTTCCGGCGGGAGCGCCTCGCCGCTGCAGATGATCCGGCGCAGGGACGCCGGCGCCGGGTCCCCGGCGAGGAAGGCGGCGAGCATGGAGGGGACGAAGTGGACGGTCGTGACGCGCTCGGCGTCGATCAGCTCGGCGAGGCGGACCGGGTCCCGGTGCTCGCCCGGTCCGGCGATCACGAGGGTGGCACCGGCCTGCAGCGGCCAGAAGAGCTCCCAGACCGACACGTCGAACCCGGCCGGGGTCTTCTGCAGGACCCGGTCGCCGGCGCGCAGGCCGTACTCGGACTGCGCCCACAGCAGACGGTTGGCGATCGAGCGGTGGGAGACCACGACGCCCTTGGGTCGACCGGTCGAACCCGAGGTGTAGATCACGTAGGCGGGATTCTCCGGCACGAGCCGCACATCGAGATTTTCCGCCGGATATCCGGACACGTCCGCGGCGGCCAGCCAGTCACGGTCGATGACCAGCACCGGACGCGCGTCCTCAAGCGTCGAGGCGATCCGCTCCGCCGGATGGTCCGGGTCGACCGGCAGGTAGGCGGCGCCCGCCTTGACCACGGCGTACATCGCGACCAGCAGCTCCAGCGACCGGGGCAGCACCAGCGCGACCAGGCGCTCCGGCCCGGCCCCGCGCTCGGCCAGCAGCCGCGCCAGCCGGTTGGCCCGCGCGTTGAACGCGGCGTAGCTCAGCTCCGCCCCCTCGAACACCAGCGCCGTCGCGTCGGGGGTCCGCGCGACCTGGGCCTCGAACAGCCCGGCCAGCGTCACCTCGGGTACGGCCGCCGCCGTGCCGTTCCACCGGCGCAGGACGAGCTCCCGCTCGTCGCCGCCGAGCCCGCCGAGGCGCCCGACGGCGGTGTCCGGCGCGGCGGCCAGCTCGGCGAGCAGCCGCCGGAAGCGTTCCAGCAGCCCTCCGGCCTCCGCCCCGGTGAACACGTCGGGCCGGTACTGCAGCCGCAGGCGGAGCCGCTCCCCCGGGACGACCAGCAGCGTGATCGGATAGTGGGTCGCGTCGGCCACGTCCGCCGAGGTCAGCCGGAGATCCCCGGCCGTGGTCCGCGGGTCGACGGGGTAGTTCTCCATCACCAGCAGCGTGTCGAACAGCGCGCCCCGCCGGATCTCGGTCAGCCCGAGGTGGTGGTGGGCCAGCAGTTCGGCCTGCCCGTCGCGGAGCCTGCGCAGCAGGTCTCCCGCCGGTTCGGCCGGGTGGAGCCGCACCCTGACCGGCAGGGTGTTGACGAACAGGCCGATCATGCGCTCGACGCCGGGCAGCTCGGCCGGCCGGCCGGAGACGGTGCCGCCGAAGACGACGTCGTCGCGGCCGGTGAGCTGGGCGAGCAGCAGGCCGAAGGCCGCCTGCATGACCGTGTTCAGGGTGGTGGAGTGGGTGCGGGCCAGGGCGCTGAGCGCCCGGGTCAGGCCGTCGTCGAGCTCGGCGGTGACGCGCTCCGGCATGACCGGGTCGGCGGGGGCGTGCGGGGCGAGGAGCGTGGGACCGTCCAGGCCGTCCAGGGCCCGCCTCCAGGCCGCGGCCGCCGCCGCCTGGTCCTGGCCGGCCAGCCAGGCCAGATACCCCTTGTACGGCGGGGCCGCGGGGGGCTGTGCCCCGCCGTAGAGGGCGAACAGCTCGGCGGCCAGCAGCGGGGTGGACCAGCCGTCGAGCAGGATGTGGTGGTTGGTGAGGATCAGCCGGTGCCGGTCCGGCGCGAGCCGTACCAGGGCGAACCGCAGGAGCGGGGGCCTGGCGAGGTCGAAGCGGCGGGCCCGCTCCTCGGCGGCCACGCCCTCGGCGTCGGCGGTGACGACCTCCCGCCAGGGCACCTCGACCCGGCGGTGCACGAGCTGGACGGGCTCCTGGCGGAGCTCGAAGGAGGCGCGCAGGTTGGGGTGCCTGCGGAGGAGGTGTTCGGCGGCGGCCCTGAGCCTGGCGGCGTCGAGGGGGCCGGTGAGGTCCAGCACGAGCTGGGCGGTGTAGACGTCGACCGCCAGCAGGGAGTGGAAGAACAGGCCCCGCTGGAGCGGGGCGAGCGGCCAGGCGTCCTGCAGGTCCGGCCCGAGAGCGTCGAGGTCGTCCTGGGTGAGCGGGGCGGTGATGTCGGAGGGGGTGAGGGCGCCGCCGGTGTGCCGGGAGATGCCGGTCAGGGCCTCCGACCAGGCGGCGGCCAGCTCGGCGATCCGGTCCTCGGCGTAGTGGCCCGGGTCCCAGGTCCAGGTGACGCGGAGGGTGTCGCCGAGGGCGACCGCGGTGATCTCGATGCCGTGCCTGAGCAGGGCGTCGGCGTCCTGGCCGCCGGACAGGCCGCCGGACGGGCCGTCGATGTCGGGCTCCCAGTCCCGGCCCGAGGCCGTGATCCGGCCGAGGTAGTTGAAGCCGATCTCGGGCCGGGGCAGGGCCGCGAGGACGGGTGCCGTGCCGGGGTTGAGATAGCGCAGCAGGCCGTAGCTGAGGGAGTCGGGGAGGGCGCGGAGCTGCTCCTTGACCCGTTTGACGGCCTGGGCGGCGGCCGGCCCGCCGTTCCTGAGGTCGCTCCAGTCGACGGGTCCCGCGTCGATCCGCGCGGGGTGCATGGCGGTGAACCAGCCGACGGTCCGGGACAGGTCGACCCCCGGGAAGACGTCCTCCCTGCCGTGCCCCTCCAGGTCGATCAGGACCGGCCGGTGCCCGCTCCACCTGGCGACCGCCGCCGCGAGCCCGGCCAGCAGCACGTCGTCGGCCCGCCCGTGGAAGGCCGCGGCGACCCTGCCCAGCAGCGGTCCCGTCACCTCGGCGGGGAGCTCCACGACCCGCTCGCGCCGGTCCCCCCATCTCCCCCGCCGCCGGGCCGCCGGGCCCGCGCCGCCGCCCGGCCCGGGGTCCAGGAGCGCGGTCCAGATGGGGAGTTCGGCCAGGCGGGCGGGGGTGACGGCCTCGGCCTGGAGCCGCCGTGCCCAGGCACGGAAGGAGGTGGTGGGCGCGGGGAGCGTGTGGGGGGCGCCGGTGGCGGCGGCGGTCCAGGCGGCCAGGAGGTCGGGCAGCAGGATCCGCCAGGAGACGCCGTCGACGGCCAGGTGGTGCAGGGTCAGCAGGAGCCGGCCCTGACGCTCGGGGCCCGCGTCGAGCCAGGCGACCGCGGCCATCCGCCCCGCGGCCGGGTCCAGCGCGGCGCGCAGCGGCCCGGCCTGCCCGGCGACCGCCTCGTCCAGGTCCCCGGTGACCTCGACGCGCCGCACCTGGCCGGCCGCGCGGACCGCTCCGCGCGGCAGCACCTCCAGCCCTCCCGGAACGGTCCCGCTCAGCCGCAGCGCGTCGTGGTGGTCCAGTACGGCCTGCACGGCCTCGGTGAGGTGGTCCAGGCCGAGGCCCGGGGGGACCCGGAGCACCACGCTCTGGGTCAGGCCGTCGGCCGGTCTCTCGCCCTCGGCGAGCCACGCGATGATCGGGGTGGCCGGGACGGCCCCCACACCGTCGTCTCCTCCGTCGCCGGCGGCGGGCGCCTCCACCGCCTCCTCCGCGGCGAGCGCCAGCGCCTGCGGGCTCTGGTGCTGGAAGACGTGCTTGGGGGTGAGGCCCAGCCCGGCCTCGCGGGCGCGGGCGACGAGCTGGATCGCCAGGATGCTGTCCCCGCCCAGGTCGAAGAAGCCGTCGTCGGCCCCTGCCCGGGGCAGCCCGAGCACCTCGGCGAACAGCCCGCACAGCAGCCGCTCCCGGTCCGTGGCGGGCTCCCGGCCGGAGGTCTCCGGCTCAGGCTCGGGCAGGGCGCGCCGGTCGAGCTTGCCGTTGGCGGTGAGCGGCATCTCCGCCAACGCCACGATCGCGGCCGGGACCATGTAGTCGGGCAGGGACAGCCTGGCGTGTGCGCGCAGCTCGTCGGCGCCCGCCGTACCGGTCACGTAGGCGACCAGCCGCCGGTCGCCGGGCCGGTCGGCACGGGCGAGCACCGCCGCCTGGCCGACGCCGGGGTGGCCGGCGAGCACGCTCTCGATCTCTCCCAGCTCGATCCGGAAGCCACGGATCTTGACCTGCCGGTCCGCCCGGTCCAGGTAGTGGAGCCGGCCGTCGGCGTCCCAGCGGACCAGGTCTCCGGTGCGGTACATCCGGCCGCCGGGCCGCGACGGGTCGGCGACGAAGCGCTCGGCGGTCAGGCCGGGCCGGTTGAGATAGCCCCGCGCCACGCTCGGACCGGCGACGTACAGCTCGCCGGCCGTGCCGGGCGGCACCGGGCGCAGGCCGGGGTCCAGAACGTGGAGGCGGGTGCCGTGGACGGGGCGGCCGATCGGGGTGTCCTCGGGAGAGGTCAGCGGGTCGCTGGCGGCGACCACGACGGTCGTCTCGGTCGGACCGTACACGTTGATCATCCGGCGGCCGGCGGACCAGCGGCGGACCAGTTCGGGACGGCAGGTCTCGCCGCCGACCAGCAGCGTCCGCAGGTCGGGGAGCGGCCGCTCCGGGACCGTCGCCAGCGCGGCCGGGGTGACGAACGCGTGGGTGATCCGCGCCTCGGCCAGGAAGCGGCCGAGCGGCTCCCCGCCGTAGACCCCGGGGGGCGCCAGCACGAGGGCCGCGCCCGAGGAGAAGGCCATCAGCCACTCCAGCACCGCCCCGTCGAACCCGATCGAGGCGAACTGGAGCACCCGGCTGTCCTCGGTCACCGCGTACCGTTCGATCCCGGTCCGGGCGTAGCTCGGCAGGCCGGCGTGGGTGACCAGCACGCCCTTGGGCAGGCCGGTCGAGCCGGAGGTGTAGACGACGTAGGCCGGGTGGCCGGGCAGCAGCCCGGTCACCGGGTCGCCGTCGGGCAGGCCGTCTCCGGTCCAGGTGTCCATCATGACGACCTCGGCGCCGGAGAGACCGTCCCCGGCACCGGGACCGGGCGGCGGGCGGAACCCCGCCGCCGCGCAGGTGACCACGATCGGCGGTGCGGCGTCGGCGAGCATCATCGCGAGGCGGTCCGGCGGATACTCCGGGTCCAGCGGCAGGTAGGCGGCGCCGGACTTGAGGATCGCCAGGAACGCCACGACCATGTCGAGCGAGCGGGGCATCGACAGCCCGACGTGGCGGTCGGGTCCGGCACCCCGGGCGATGAGGTGGTGCGCCAGCCGGTTGGCCCGGGCGTTCAGCTCGGCGTAGGTGATCTCGGCGTCCCCGGCGACGACCGCCACGGCCTCGGGGCGCCGCCGTACCTGCTCCTCGAACAGGGTGACGGCGGTGCCGCCGGCCGCCGCGGGCGGCACCTCGCGCGACGCGCCGGCCCAGCCGTCGAGGAGCGCCCGCTCGGCCTCGTCGAGCAGTTCGACCTCGCCGACGCGCAGCCCCGGCCCGGCCTGGGCGATCTGGGCCAGGCAGCGCAGGAACCGGTCGTGGTGGCCGGCCAGTTCGGCCTCGCCGTACAGCTCGGGGTGGCCGTCGAAGTCGATGCGGACGCCGCGCCCGTCGGACCCGTCGTAGAGGTTGATCGACAGGTCCTCGACCGGCCCGGTGGACAGCGCGTGCGCGGTGGCGGCGTGACCGGCGAACTTCAGGTCGTAGTCGAACCGCATGATGTTGACCACCGGCCCGAACAGCCGCCCGCCCACCTCCCGGCGCAGGTCCTCATACCGGTAGCGCTGGTGCACCAGCAGCCGCCCGACCTCCTTGGTGACCTGCCCGGCGAGCTCTCGGAAGGTCGTCTGCGGCGGTACGGCCAGGCGGAGCGGGAGCACGTTGGAGAGCATGCCGGGGGTGCGCCGGGCCGCCGCGGTGGTCCGGGCGGTGACCGCCAGCCCGAGGACCACCTCCTGGGCTCCGGTGAGACGCCCGACGTAGGCCGCGGTGGCGGCGATCATGAGCCCGGACACGGCCGTCCCGTGGGACAGCGCCGCCTCCGTCAGCGCGGCGGCGTCGCCCTCCCCCAGCCTCGCGCTCCACCGGTGGAAGCGCGAGGTGGCGACGGCGGCGCCGGAGGAGAGGACGGGTATGGCGGGCAGGTCGGCGAGCCGGTCCAGCCAGTAACGGCGGTCGGCTCCGAAGCGGCCGGAGGCGCGGTAGGCGGCGTCCTCTTCGAGCAGCGTGGTCAGCGATCCGAGTCCGCCGGGTCCGGGGTCGCGGCCTTCGGCCAGCGCGGTGTAGACCTCGGCCAGGCGCTGGGCGATCATCGGCCCGCTGTAGCCGTCCATGATCACGTGATGGCAGCGGAGGTACCAGAAGTAGCGGTCGTCGGCGACCCGCAGCAGGGCGGTGGCCAGCAGCGAGTCCCCGCCCAGGGGGGCGGACAGCTCGGCCCGCATCCAGTCGAGCGCGGCCCGCTCGTCCCCGAGGTCGAGGAAGGGGCAGTGCGGCTCCCAGCCCTCGGCGACCTGCCCGCCCTCGACGATCCGGACCTGGATCGCGTCCACCTCCCCGGCCGCCAGGCGGACGGCCGAGGCGAAGACCACCGGGTCCACCGGCCCCGAGATCTCGATGTACTGGGCGATATGGATCGGGTCATCGGGAGTGATCCGCTGAGCGTGCCAAATCCCACTCTGCGCCGCGGACAATGGCATGAAAGAACGCGGAATAAGCACCATCGCCACGCTTTCCATCTTGGCCGGAGAATGCCTGATGGGTGCGTATCAGCACCTCAGCGGGGTAGAAACGCATTGTGTGCGACAATCCGCCCCACATTTGTTACCTGGCAGTAAACCATAGGTGTGATCTACATCGCAATAATCCAATTTGTCATTTGCCGCTAAACTCGCCCCTCATTTTTCCGCCTTTTCCCAAGACAACGCGACTGGATCTGAGCATGACGCGGGGCCGTACCAGCCCCCGGGGCCGGAGCATGACCTGGGGCCGCACCCCGGGGCCCGGCCGCCGGACCGGCCGCCCCGCGCGGTGCCACCAGGACAGCCCCCTGGCCAGCCGGCTCGGCCACCAGACGGCGTCGCCGACGTCCAGGGTCAGCGCCGTCACGAGCACCGAGCGGACGATCATCGTGTCGAGCAGCACGCCCACGGCCACGGCGAAGGCGATCTGCACGGTCTGCGTCAGCGGGAGCACCACGAGCACCGCGAAGGTGCCCGCGAGCACGACCCCGGCCGAGGTGATCACGCCGCCGGTCGCGCCGAGACCGAGGATCGCGCTGTGCGCCGTGCTGTGCCGGTGCGCCTCCTCCCGCACCCGGTGCATCAGGAAGATGTTGTAGTCCACCCCCAGCGCCACCAGGAACACGAAGACCAGCAGGACGAACCCCTGGTCCACCCCGGCGAAGCCGAACAGGTGGGCGAAGGCCAGCGAGCTGATCCCCAGCGTCGCCAGGAACGACACCACGACGGTCGCCAGCAGCAGCAGCGGCGCGACGAGCGAGCGCAGCAGCAGGGCCAGCACCACGAAGACCACCAGCAGCACCAGCGGGATGATCACGGTGCGGTCCCGCTGCGCGCCCCGCTCCAGATCGGCGACCAGCGCCACGTTCCCGCCCACGTGGACGTCCGGGGCGGCCACCGCCCGCAGCCGGTCGCGCAGGGCGAGCACCTGGCGCTGCTCGGACTCCTCCCCGTTGCCGGCGCGCACGCTCACGTTGAGCAGGATGTCGCCGTTGCCCGCCGCGCCCAGCGAGATCGCGGTGACCTCGGGCCGCTGGGCGGTGTCGACGATCACGTCCCTGACGTACTGCTCGGTGGTGACCACCTGGACCGGGTCGGCCGCGCCGGCCGGGAAGTGCCTGGCGGCGGCCTCCTGCCCGACCACCGAGTCCGGCCTGCCGAGGAACACGTCGGCGTTGCTCAGACCGCCCGCCTTGTAGGAGGCCAGCCCGGAGGCGCAGACGCCCAGCCCGATGACGGTGACGACCCACACCAGCCTTGGATTCTTCGCGATCTTCCGCCCTAAAGTGCCCCAGAGGCCGGCGTCGGCGGGGAGATCCCCGGACGTCCCCGCCGGCCCGCGCCGGCCCTCGCCTCCGGGGGGCCGGCAGCGCGGGACGAGCGGCCAGAACACCCACCGCCCGAAGACGACCATCACGGCCGGCAGCAGCGTCATCATGGCGAGCATCACGCTGGCCACGCCGACCGCCGAGACCGGCCCGAGCCCCTTGGTGGAGTTCAGGTCGGCCACCAGCAGGCACAGCAGCCCGGCCACCACGGTCGCCGCGCTCGCCACCACCGCCGGCCCGGCCCGGCGCAGCGCGACCGCCATCGCCTCGTGCCGGTCCTCGTGCCTGCCCAGCTCCTCCCGGTAGCGGGCGATGACCAGCAGCGCGTAGTCGGTGCCGGCCCCGATCACCAGGACCATCAGCAGCGAGACCGCCACGCTGCTGACCGTGATCGCCTCCGCTGCGGCGAGCAGGTAGTTGACCCCCATCGCGACGACCAGTCCCACCAGCACGACGCCCAGCGGGAACAGCCAGAGGACCACGCTGCGGTAGGTGATCAGCAGTACCACCACCGCCACGCCCATCGCGGCCAGCAGCAGGTCGGTGTCCACGGTCGAGAACACCGCGAGCGCGTCGGCCTGGAAGCCGACCATGCCCGTGATGTGCGCGGCCAGCCCGGCGGGCCGGCCCGCGTCGACGACCCGGCGCACCCGCTCGACGACCTCGGCCGTCTCCCGGCCGCCCTGGTCCCTGACGATGACCACGACCTGGACGGCCTGGCCGTCCTTGGACCGCTGCGAGGCGATCAGTTTGACCGTCTTGGCCGGCGCGGGCAGCCGGAGCTTCCGCTCGACCACCCGCAGCGGCTCCGGCAGCCTCCCCTCCGCGTCCCGGTACGGCTTGAGCTCCCTGTCGAACTCCGCCCGCCCGAAGGTCCTGCCGCCGGTCGGCGCGGGCAGTTCCGCCACCACCCCGGCGACCCCGGCGAAGGCCTTCATGTCCCGGGCGATCTCGTCCTCGTCGGCCCGGGTGAGGCCCTCGCGCCGCTCGTAGACGATCGTCGCCGGGGAGAGGCTCTCCCCCTGCATGCCGAGAATGCGCTTGACCGCCTGCGCGGAGTCGGCCTTCTCCGGGAGGTAGGCGGCGATGTCGTCCTTCTGTGCCGACTCCAGCCGCCCGGCGAAGGACCCGGCGATCCCGATGACGCCCAGCCAGATGACCAGCACCACCCACTTCGCGCGCCGGCCGCACAGCAGAGCGGTCATCAGCCCGCGCTCAGCCGTCCCCGGAGGTGGTCGGCCATGGCCGCGACCGTCGGATGCTCCCAGGCGAGGGTCGGCTCGACCTCCAGCCCGTACTCCGCCTCGATGTCGCCGCAGAGGCTGAGCAGGTAGACCGAGTCCATGCCGTGCTGGGCGAAGGGGACCAGCGGATCGATCTCCTCCGGCGCGCGCGTCACGTACGAGGCAACCTGGGCCCGCAGCCAGCCCCGAATGCTGTCCAGGTCGGTGGCGATCCCGGCGTCGGCGGACATGTTCACACTCCTTCCGGTACGGCGTGCGCGGCCGGCACGGCTCCTGGTACGGCGTCGGCGGCCGGTACGGCGTGCGCGGCCGGCACCGTGCCGCCGGCTGCCGTGGTGTCGTCCCCGGCCGGTACGGCGCCCCCGCCGACGGCCGGGGCGAGTTCGGCGACGGCCGGGGTGAGTTCGGCGTGGACGACGGGTAGCGCCCCGGCCAGCAGCAGGTCGCGGGTGCGGGAACGCTGGATCTTGCCGCTGGTGGTCTTGCCGACCCCGCCGCGTTCGACCAGCACGACGCTCATCGACGGCAGGCCGAAGGCGCGGGCGAGCTCTCCCTGGACCCGGCGGGCGACCTCCCCGGCGCCGGCGCCGTCCAGACGCTGCCTGCGGACCTCCTGGACGAGCACCACGTGCTCCCCCGCCGCCTCGACCCCGAAGGCCGCCGCGGCGCCCAGCGACGGATGCGCCTGCCGGGCCGTCTCCTCCAGGTCCTGCGGGTAGAGGTTGCGCCCGTTGACGATGACGACGTCCTTGATCCGGCCGGTGACGTAGAGCTCGCCGTCGAGCAGGAAGCCGAGGTCACCGGTCCGCAGGAACGGCCCGTCGCCGTCGGCGGTGCGCCCGCCGAAGGCGTCGTGGCTGGCCTCCGCGCGCTGCCAGTAGCCCCTCGCGACGCTCCCGCCGCGCACCCAGATCTCGGCGACCCTCCCCTCCGGCAGAACCGCACGGGTCCCGGGGTCGACGATGCGCACGGCCATGCTGATCGGCCGCCCGCAGCCGACCAGCTCCACGCCGTCCTGCGCGGGGACCGCCCGGTGCCGCTCCAGCGCGCCGGGGTCGAACCGGCGGATCAGCGGCCCGTGTCCCAGGGGGGTGGCGGTGACCACCAGAGTGGCCTCGGCCATGCCGTACGCCGGCGCCCATGCCTTCTCGCTGAAGCCGGCGGCCCCGAAGCGGTCGGCCATGGCGCGCAGCGTGCCGGTGCGGACCGGTTCGGCTCCGTTGAGCGCGAACCGCAGGCTGGACAGGTCGAGGCCGGCGAGCTGCCCGTCGGTGACCCGGGCGGCGCACCACTCGTAGGCGAAGTTCGGCGCGACGGTGTATCCGGCCCGGTAACGGCTGATCATCTCCATCCAGAGCGCGGGGCGCATGACGAAGGCGATCGGCGAGGCGAAGTACAGGTCGCCGCCCGCGTAGAGCGGCTGGAGCAGCATGCCGATCAGGCCCATGTCGTGGTAGTGCGGCAGCCAGCCGACCCCCACGCCCTCCTCCGGCGAGCCGATCGCCCGCCAGATCTCCTCCTCGTTGTGGAGCAGGTTGGCGTGGGTGAGCATGACGCCGCGCGGCTCGCTGGTGGAGCCGGAGGTGTACTGCATGTAGGCGAGGGTGTCGGGGCCGGTCTCCGGCATCGTCCAGGCCCCGGCGCCGGGCAGGGTCAGGGCGTCGGTGGCCACGCACTCGACCGTGCCGTCCAGGCCGACGTCGCGCAGCCACCGGGTGAGCATGGCCTGGTTGGCCGAGTCGGTGAGCACCATCCGCACGTCGGCGTCCTTGATGATGCCCTCCGCCCGCTCCAGCGCGCGCGGGTCGGTCTGCGGCAGCGGCGAGGGCACCGCGATCACACGGGAGTACAGGCAGCCGAGGAAGGAGGTCAGGAACTCCAGCCCGGCGGGGTAGAGCAGCAGGGCCGTCTGGTCCGTCATCCGCCGCCCGGCCAGCCACGCCCCCATGGACCCGGCCCGCCCGTCGATCTCGGCGAAGGTCAGGCGGGTCTCGGCGAGCTCGCCCCTGCGGTCCTCCACGAAGGTGTACGACCGCCCGTGCCCGTACCGGCCGGCCTGCGCGCGCACCCGCTGCACAAAGGACATCTGGTCATCTCCCGTGACGGCAAGACCACCCAACATAAGAGGAAAGATCAGCCGGTCCCAGGCCTGCGCCGCACAAGCTACCGCTCGGTTTTATGCGGAAATTTAGTATTTTGCCGCCAGCGAATTCTCCCTTCACCCCGTGCCAGCACAGACCGGGAGGTTGCCCTGTTAGGCTTAACTTGCTTAACATCTGAGCAACTGTTCAAGTGTTACGGAATGGATCTTGCGATGGGTCACGGACACGGCCATGGGCACGGACACGGCGCGGACTCCGACCGCCGCTACCTGGCGGCGGCGCTCGCCCTGCTGGTCGTCTTCATGGCGGCCGAGGTCGTCATCGGCCTCGTCGCCAACTCCATCGCGCTGATCTCCGACGCCGGGCACATGCTGACCGACGCCGCCTCCATCGCGCTCGCCCTGGTCGCGATGAGCATGGCCGCCCGTCCCGCCCGCGGCGCCTACACCTTCGGCTGGAAACGCGCGGAGATCCTGTCGGCGGCGATCAACGGGCTGACGTTCGTGCTGCTCGTCGTCTACTTCGTCTACGAGGGCGTGCGGCGGCTCGTCGAGCCGCCCGAGGTCGAGGGGGGCCTGGTCCTCGGCACGGCCCTGGCCGGGATCGCGGTCAACGCGGTCGCCGCCTGGCTCATCGCCAGAGCCGACCGGAGCAGCCTCAACGTGGAAGGCGCCTTCCAGCACATCCTCAACGACATGTACGCCTTCATCGCCACCGCGATCGCGGGCGCGGTCGTCTGGCTCACCGGCTGGGGCCGGGCCGACGCCATCGCCGCCCTGGTCGTGGCGGCCCTGATGGCCAAGTCCGCCTACGGCCTGCTGCGCGACGCCGGGCGCGTCCTGTTCGAGGCCGCGCCCACCGGGGTGCACCCGGCCGAGGTGAGCGCCGCGATCGCCGCCCACACCGAGGTCACCGCCGTGGAGGACCTGCACGTGTGGACGGTGACCAGCGGCTTCCCCGCACTGTCCGCACACGTGATCGTCAAGCCCGGCGGCGACTGCCACCGGATCCGCCGCGAGCTCGCCGAGCTGCTGCACGAGCGCTTCCACATCGACCACACCACCCTGCAGGTCGACCACGTGCCGGGCACGGCCTGCCGGATCGCCAGAGCCGCCGACCGGCCCGCCGCCGGCCCGCCGCCGGCGGGCATCGCCTCCTGAGGCGGGCGCCCCGCGCGGGCCTCATCCCGGACCGGCCGCCCCGGGCGGCGCACAGCCCGAGGCGGGCGCGGGCGCGGCGCACAGCCTGAGGCGGGCGCGGCTCACAGCTTGAGACACGCCTCGAAGACGGCCGTCAGCCGCCGGACCACCGTCTCCTCGTCGGGCGCGTCGATCGCGTCGGGGCCGTAGAGCTGGCTCAGCGTGCCGGAGCCGGTGATGAGGGCGGTGGCGACGGTCGCCCGGAAGAGCGAGTCCGGGCCGGGCAGCCGCTCGGCCAGCGGCCCCAGGATCGCCGAGGTGACCCGGTCACGGATGATCCCGTGGATCTCCGAGCAGGACGACGACCGGATGAGCGCCGCCATGATCGGGCTCCCCCGGTCCGACCGGAGCCGCTCGGCGACGTACTCCGCCAGGCGGCGGGGGAGCTGCTCCTCGGGGACCTCCAGCACGCCGGGGAAGCGCCCCTGCATGGCGAGCACCTCGGCGAACAGCTCCCGCTTGGTGCCGAAGTAACGGTTGATCAGCGAGATGTTGGCGTCCGCCTCCGCGGAGATCAGCCGCATCGTCACCTCGTCGTATCCGAGTTCGGTGAACAGCCGGCGGGCGGCGTCGAGAATGCGCCGCCGGGTGCCCGCCCGGTCGCGGTGCCGTATCTCATCCACCTGACCGATCCTTCCAGATTTGACCAGTAAACAAGCGTCTACTAACTTCATATGTATCGTACATACATTGGGGGACGGTTCATGCTGACCGAACAACAGGCCCAGGCCGAGGCCGCACCACGCTTCACACACAAGCAGGTGCTGGAGATCCTGGCCGGGCTGATGCTCGCCATGCTGACGTCGATGATCTCGACGTCCGTGGTGGGGACCGCGCTGCCGACGATCGTGGGCACGCTCGGCGGTCAGGACCAGCTCGCCTGGGTGGCCAGCGCGACGCTGCTCACCATGACGGCCTCCACCCCGCTCTGGGGCAAGCTGTCGGACCTCTACGGCCGCAAGCTCATGTTCCAGGCCGCCCTGCTGGTCTTCCTCCTCTCCTCCGTCGCCGCGGGCTTCTCCCAGGACATGGGCCAGCTCATCGCGGCCAGGGCCGTGCAGGGCATCGGCGCCGGCGGCCTCGCCGCGCTGCCGCAGATCATCCTGGGCGACGTGGTCGAGCCCCGTGAGCGCGGCCGCTACTCCGGCTACATCGGCGCGGTCTTCGGCGTCTCCACCGTGGCCGGACCGTTGCTCGGCGGCTTCATCGTGGACAACATGTCCTGGCGCTGGACGTTCTGGATCTGCGTGCCGCTGGCCGTGGTCGCCTTCGTCGTCATCCAGAAGGTGCTCAAGCTGCCGCTCATGCGCCGCGACACCAAGGTCGACTGGTGGGGCGCCACCTTCATCACCGGCGGCACCACCGCGCTGATGCTGCTGCTGTCCCTCGGCGGCAAGGAGTTCGACTGGAACTCCGCGTGGACCTACGGCCTGGGCGCGCTCAGCCTGGTGCTGTTCGGCCTCGCCGTCGTCGCCGAGCGCAGGGCCGCCGACCCGATCCTGCCGCCGCGCCTGTTCCGCAACCACACCTTCATGCTCAGCAGCATCGCGTCCCTGCTCGTCGGCGCCTCGATGTTCGGCGCGCTGATGTTCCTCCCGCAGTACCTGCAGATCGTCAAGGGCATGAGCCCCACCGGCTCCGGCCTGATGACCCTGCCCATGGTGCTCGGGCTGTTGGCCTCCTCGATCCTGGTCGGCCGATCCGTCAGCAGGACGGGCCGCTGGAAGGTCTTCCCCGTCGCGGGCATGCTGCTGGTCGCGGTCGGCCTGTTCCTGCTCTCCCGGCTGCACGTCGACAGCTCGCTGCTGGTCGTCGCCCTCGACATCGCGGTGCTCGGCGTCGGCCTCGGCGCCTCCATGCAGATCCTGATCCTGGCCGCGCAGAACGCCGTGACCCGCGCCGACCTGGCCTCCACCACCTCGGGCGTGACCTTCTTCCGCTCCCTCGGCGGCGCGGTCGGCGTGGCGGCCTTCGGCGCCATCCTGACCAACCGGCTCAGCGCGGAGCTGGTCTCCCTGGCCAAGGCCGCGCACCTGCCCCTCACCGGCGGCGCGACCCCCAGCCTCGGCTCCCCCGACGCCATCCGCCACCTGCCGGCGCCGGTGCTGGAGGTGATCCTGGAGGCCTTCACCCGGGCCATCCACATGGTCTTCCTGGTGGGCGTGCCCATCGCCGTCCTGGCCGCGCTGGCGTCCCTGCTGCTGCGGGAGATCCCGCTCCGCTCGGCCCAGACCACCCCCGCCACCCCCGCCGGCCCGACCGCTCCCCCGGTCCCGGCCGACTGACCTCCCGCAGGACCACGGAGACGAGACGCCAGGGCCCGCCCCTGGCGTCTCGTCTCACGTATCGGCTCCTCACCGCGTACGGCGGGCGCGGCCCGCGGATGACCGGGACGCCGCCGCGCTAAGCTGAACGGTGTCAGGGACGCCTCGCCGGCAGGCGGGGCCAGCGGCGGTGGGGCCCGCCGTACCCGAACCGTGGCACCGCGCTGCCGCCAACGGTCCCTACTCGTGAAAGGTCGTGTCCGCGTCCACGGGCACCCGCCACGCGTAGGGAGAGACATGCGTTCGGATCGGATGAGGTCCACGACGGTGACCGAGCCCATCGACCCCGATGTCGATCTGACCGACGCGCGCCAGCGCCGGGAGCTGCGCCGCTCGCACTACCGTGTGCTGGCGGTGATCGCCGCGGGCGGCTCGATCGGCGCGGGCGGCCGCTACGGCGCCGGCCTGCTGTGGCCGACCGCCGACGACGCCTTCCCCTGGACCACACTGGGCGTCAACGCCTCCGGCTGCCTGGTGATCGGGGTCCTCATGGTGACGCTGAGCGAGGCGTGGGCGGCGCCGGCCTGGGTGCGGCCGTTCTTCGGCACCGGTGTGCTGGGCGGCTTCACCACCTTCTCCACCTACTGCGTGGACATCGACCGCCTGGCATCCGTCGGCCGGGCCGAACTGGCGCTCGGCTATCTGGCGGCGACGGTCGTCGCGGCCATGGCCGCGGTGGTAGCCGGCGCGTGGACCACCCGCCGGTTCCTGGCGAGGAGAGGAGGGGGGAGATCGCGATGACCCTGTCCGGACGGGCCCTACGGCTGACGATCTTCGTCGACGACACCGACACCTGGCATCACCGCCCCATGTTCACCGAGATCGTGCACCGCGCCCACGCCGCCGGGCTGGCCGGCGCGTCGGTCTTCCGCGGCATGGAGGGCTTCGGCGCCACCCAGGTCGTGCACACCACCCGGCTGCTCTCGATGGCCGACGACCTGCCGGTGGCCGTCGTGATCGTCGACACCGAACAGCAGATCCGCGCCTTCCTGCCCCGGCTGGACGACCTCCTCATCGAGGGACTGGCCGTGCTGGACGAGGTCGAGGTCGTCCACTACCTCGGCCGCCAGGGGGCGCCGTGAACTGGCTGCTGGTGCTGCTGGGCGGCGCGGTCGGCGCGCCGCTGCGCTACCTGACCGACCGGGCCGTGCAGGCCCGCCACGACACGGTCTTCCCCTGGGGCACCTTCGCCGTCAACATGACCGGCTCGATGATCCTGGGCGTGCTGACCGGCGCGGTGCTGGCCGGCGCGGCGGGCACCGAGGTGCGACTGCTGCTGGGCACCGGGCTGTGCGGGGCGCTGACCACGTACTCGACGTTCTCCTACGAGACGTTGCGGCTGGCCGAGACCGGCGCGGTGTTCTTCGCCGTCGCCAATGTCGTCGCCTCGGTCGTCGCCGGCCTGGGCGCGGTGTCCGTCGGACTCGCGGTCGCTCAGGTGATCTTCGGATGAGGCGCCCGGCGGGTGCGGCCGCCCGCGCGCACCGGCCTCTCCGCTCCCCGCCCGGAGGCCCTGGACATCCTCTCGGGTGACCATCAAGGTGGGTGCATGACCAGTCTGTACTCGCATGCAGGCGGCGACGGGGCGTTACACCGGCTCGAAGAGATCTTCTACGCGAAGGTCCTCGACGACCCCCTGCTCAAGCAGCTCTTCCCCGAGCGCCGCGCCACCCACGTCGATCACCTGACCTGGTTCACGGCCGAGTCCTTCGGCGGGCCCGACCGCTTCACCCGCGAGGTGGGCTTCGACCATCTCATCCGGGTGCACCGCCATCTCGACATCTCCGACGAGCAGCGCGAGCGTTTCGTGGAGCTGTACATGGAGTCCTTCGACGAGGCGGGACTCCCCGACGACGAGCCCTTCCGCGAGGCCGTACGCGAGCATCTGGAGTTCGGCTCACGGGTGGCCCAGCAGAACTCCCGCGCGGCCACCGACGAGGAGCTCCACCCGCTGCGCGAGGTCCCGCTGTGGACGTGGAAGGAGCCCGAGAGCCGGGCGGAAGACGTCGGTCCGCAGGGCTGACGGGCGACGGGCGGGTGTTCCGTGGAACACCCGCCCGTCCGCCGGAGAGCCCGGACCCCGGGCCGGAGGCTCGGCCCCGGACCGGGGAGACGGACCTCCGGCCGAGCACCCGGCCCCGGCCGGAGGCTCAGACCATGGCCAGGGCGGCCTCGGACTCCAGGGTGGCGGCGGTGGCGTTGACGACCGCCGCGATCCGGAGGGCCTCCTGGATCTGCTCGCGGGGCAGGCCGGCCTGGCGCAGCACCTGCTCGTGCGACTCCAGGCAGCGGCCGCAGCCGTTGATCGCCGACACCGCGAGGCACCAGAGCTCGAAGTCGACCTTGTCGACCCCCGGGTTGCCGATGATCGTCATGCGGAGCTTGGCCGGCATGGTGGAGTATGTCTCGTCGCCGATCAGGTGGACCGACCGGTAGTAGACGTTGTTCATCGCCATGACGGCGTTGGCGCCCTTGGCCGCCTGGAACGCCTCGGCCGACAGGTTGGCGGCCGCCTCGGCGGAGATCTCGGCGATCACGCGGGCCGACCTGGTGGCCAGCGCGCAGGCCAGGACCGCGCCCCAGAGCTGCTGGTCGGTCAGCGACGACGTCGTCACGGCCGAGCCCAGGTTGAGCTTGATGTCCTTGGCGTAGGCCGGGAGAGCCTCCTTCAGAGCGTCGACGCTCATCCGGCCATCAGCTTCTGCGCGTCCAGGCCCGCCTCGCCCTTGTTCCAGTTGCACGGACAGAGCTCGTCCGACTGGAGCGCGTCGAGGACGCGGAGGACTTCCTTGACGTTGCGGCCGACGGAACCGGCGGTCACCATGACGAACTGGATCTCGTTGTTGGGGTCCACGATGAAGGTGGCGCGCTGGGCGACGCCGTCGGCCCCGAGGATGCCCAGCTCGGTGCAGAGCTCGCGCTTGATGTCCGACAGCATCGGGAAGGGCAGGTCACGCAGGTCCGGGTGGTCCTTACGCCAGGCGTGGTGGACGAACTCCGAGTCGACGGAGAAACCCAGGACCTGAGCGTCGCGGTCGGCGAACTCGCCCTCCAGACGGCCGAACTCGGCGATCTCGGTGGGGCAGACGAAAGTGAAGTCCTTCGGCCACGCGAAATAGATCTTCCACTTGCCGTCGTAGGACTTGTGGTTGATCTCGGCGAACGCGCTGTCCGCGTCCAGGGAGACGCAGGCGGTCAGCTCGAACTCAGGGAAGTGGTCACCGACGGTGAGCAAGTCCGGATCTCCTTTGCAAAGGACGTCGTTGTCGGGGCCTACCCTGCCGCATCTAACATTGATCCGAGAAATCGAGCAGTCAGGCCAATGTGAAAAGTTTTTCCTATCAGTCGGCCTCTCCACCCCGAGGTCGACGCTCGCGGCTCGCCGTTCTGACCGGAGGTCGGACGTCAGGCCGCGCCACCCGGGCCGGGCCGGCCGACGCCTCCGCCCGCCCGGCCAGGGGGCCCGGAGCCTCCACCTCTCGGCTACCGGCACGCACCGAGCGTAACGCTCCGCGTTCAAGCCTGTCCTCCACTATTCGAAATGATCAAGCCATGACCCGCCGTCCCCCTTTCCCTCCCCGCCCCGAAGGTCCGGCCTCCGCACTGCAGCCGCCCCGCGAGATCACCCCCACCCTGGCCCAGCTCCGGGCCTTCCTCGCGGTCGCCGAGCACCTGCACTTCAGGGAGGCGGCCACCGCTCTCCGGATGAGCCAGCCCGCGCTGTCGGGCGCGGTCTCGGCCCTGGAGGAGACCCTGCACACCCAGTTGCTGGAACGGACCACCAGGAAGGTCCTGCTGACCCCGGCGGGCGAGCGGGTGGCGGTGCACGCCGCCCGGGTGCTCAAGGCGGTCGAGGACCTGATGGGCGAGGTGGCCCACACCAGGGAGCCCTTCCACGGCCCGGCGCACCTGGGGGTGATCCCCACCGTCGCCCCCTACGTGCTGCCCGCGCTGCTGCCGATGTTCGCGCGGAGGTTCCCGCGGCTCAAGCTGACCGTGCACGAGGCCAAGACCGAGACCATCCTGGAGGAGGTGCGCGAGGGCCGCCTGGACCTGGTGCTGCTGGCGCTTCCGACGGAGACGGCCGGCCTGGTCGAGGAGCCCCTCTACGAGGAGGACTTCCTGCTCGCCTGCCCCTCCGGCCACCCGCTGGCGGAGGCCGACGGGCCGCTGGAACGGGATGTGCTCAAGGGGCTCGACATCGTGCTGCTCAACCAGGGCCACTGCCTGCGCGAGCAGGCCATCGACGTCTGCCGCGAGGTCGGCGCCCGCGCCACCGCCGCCACCTACGCCACCAGCCTCCCCACCCTGGTGCAGCTCGTCGCGGGCGGTCTCGGCGTGACCCTGCTGCCGGAGTCGGCCGTCCCGGTGGAGACGGGCAAGCGCGCGCGGCTGACACTGCGCCGCTTCCAGTCCCCCGCCCCCGGCCGCACCATCGGCCTGGCCTACCGCGCCAGCTCCGCCCGGGCCCCCGAATACGCCCAGCTGGCCACGGCGGTCCGCGGCGCCGTCCGCGCCAGACGCCTGCCGGTCCGGATCATCCCGTGATCCGGACGGTTCAGACCGGCGGTCCGGGCTGGAGCGAGCAGCCGGGTCCTGCCGGCGACACCCGTCTCCGCGCCCGCAACGTGTGGGCCGGTCGCACGCGCCTGGTGACGCGTCAGCCCGGTGGCAGGCGGCGTCCGCCCCTCACCCGGAGCCGCCTCCCGTCCCGCCCAGCCGGGCCAGGCGGCTCACGGCCTCGTCGATGACCTCGTCCTTCTTGCAGAAGGCGAAGCGGACGAAGTGGCCACCGCGCTCGGGGTGGGCGTAGAAGACCTGGGTGGGGATGGCGACCACGCCGGCCAGGGCGGGCAGCTCGCGGGTGAGGGCGAGGCCGTCGGTGAAGCCCAGGGGGCGGATGTCGGTCTGGACGAAGTAGGTGCCGGCGGGCCGGTAGACGTCGAAGCCCGCGGCCGAGAGCCCGGCCGTCAGGCGGTCGCGCTTGGCCTGCAGGCCGGCCCGGAGGGAGGAGACCCAGCCGAGCTCGTGGCGCAGGCCGTAGGCGACGGCGAGCTGCCAGGGCGCGGCGGCGGTGAAGGTGAGGAACTGCTTGACGGTCTGGACGGCGCGGACGAGCTCGGGCGGGGCGCAGACCCAGCCCGTCTTCCAGCCGGTCACCGAGAAGGTCTTGCCCGCCGAGGAGATCATCACGGTGCGGTCGCGCATGCCGGGGAGGGTGGCCAGCGGGATGTGCTCGACGCCGTCGAAGGTGAGGTGCTCGTAGACCTCGTCGGTGACGGCGACCAGGCTGTGCTCGTGGCACAGGAGGGCGATCTCCTCCAGCTCGGCGCGGGTCAGGACCGTGCCGGTGGGGTTGTGCGGGGAGTTGACCAGGATCACCCGGGTGCGCGGGCCGACGGCGGCGCGCAGCTCGGCGGGGTCGAAGGTGAACCGGCCCTCGACCGGGCGCAGGGTGACCGGCCGGAGCACGGCTCCGGCCAGGGCGACGGAGGCGGCGTAGGAGTCGTAGTAGGGCTCGAAGGCGATGACCTCGTCGCCGGGCTCGCACAGCGCCAGGATCGACGCGGCGACGGCCTCGGTGGCGCCGACGGTGACGAGGATCTCGCCGTCGGGGTCGTAGGCGAGGCCGTAGTGGTCCTTGCGGTGCTCGGAGACGGCCTGGCGCAGCTCGGGGACGCCGGGACCCGGCGGATACTGGTTGAGGCCGCCGCGGACCGCCGACACCGCGCGCTCCAGCATCTCCGGGGGCCCGTCGGTGTCGGGGAAGCCCTGTCCCAGGTTGATCGAGCCGGTCCGTGCGGCGAGCGCCGACATCTCAGCGAAGATCGTCGTGCCGAACTCGCGCATCCGCGCCACCAGGGGATCGCTCACGCGCCCCAGCGTAACCGGCACGCCGCCCGGCGATCGACATCGGAGCGTCCCCGTGTCCGAGTACGTTTCACGCCGGCGGGGACCGACCCGGGCGCGCGTGGGCGGGCCTGCCGTGCGGCGGCTCCACGGAGTGCGACAGCTGGGAAAAGAGGAGAAGCTCACTTTTATCAGGGGTCGTATATGCAGGGTGGATTGTGTGGTGGTACGTCTATTTCCTGTGACCCGAAGGCTTCATGAGCTGGACGCTCTCCGCGGCTTCGCGGTGTGCGGGATCATGCTGGTCAACACCTGGCAGCACACCCGCGAGCACCTCACGGCCCCCGAGGACACCGCGGTCGACTGGATGATCGACAACCTCCTGCAGAGCAGGTTCTATCCGATCTTCTCGTTCCTGTTCGGGCTGAGTTTCGCGCTGTTCCTGAGGTCCGCGGCCGGCCGGACGGACCATCCCCGGGTGGTGCTGCTGCGCAGGCTGGCGGTGCTGGCCTGCTTCGGACTGGCCCACCAGCTCGTGAACCCAGGCGAGGTGCTGCTGCCGTACGCGATCTTCGGGGCGCTGGTCCTGCTGCCCGCCTCCTGCCTCCCCCGGCCGGCGGCGCTCGCGCTGGGGGTGGCCGTCACGGCCTGGGCGGTGCACGAGGGGGGCGGGACCAAGCTCATCCCGGGGCTGTTCCTGCTGGGCATGGCCATGATGGAGTATCCGCCGCCCGAGTGGCTGCTGGCGCCCGTCTTCGCGGGCGCCTGCGTGCTGGCGGTGACGCTGGGCTACCTGTGGGCCCGCACCGCCGTCGATCACACGCTCTTCTACCGGGGCACCTACCCGGCCGCCGGGCTGGCCGCCGCGGCGGCGTACTGCACCGGGCTGCTGCTGCTCCTGCGGACCCGGGCGCGCGAGGCGCTGCTGGCCGCGCTGAGCCCGCTGGGCCGGATGGCGCTGACGAACTACCTGGTCAGCACCCTGGTCATCCTGGCGGCGCTGCCGCTGCTGACCGCCGACCCGACCCGGATCACCGGGGTGCTGCTCGCCGCCGCGGTGCTGGCGCTCCAGGTCGTGTTCAGCCGGGCCTGGCTGGCCAGGTTCAGATACGGCCCGCTGGAGTGGGGGTGGCGCTGCCTCACGTGGATGGAGCCCATGCCGAACCGCCGGATAAGGTCGGACGCGTGACACGCATCGCCCTGTGCCAGATCGCGGTCTCCGAGGAGCCCGCCGCCAACCTGCGCAGCGCCCGGGAGGCGCTGGAGCGGGCCGCCGCCGGCGGCGCCGACCTGGCGATCCTCCCCGAGGCCACGCTCACCCGCTACGGCAGGCGGATCACCGACCTGGCCGAGCCGCTGGACGGGCCCTTCGTCACCGGGCTGGCCGAGGCCGCCCGGGCGCACGGCCTGGCCGTGGTCGCGGGGGTCTTCGAGCCGGGACAGGGCCGGGTCCACAACACCGCGGTGGCCATCGGCCCCGGGGGCGGGATCGAGGCGGCCTACCGGAAGATCCACCTGTTCGACTCCTTCGGCGCCCGCGAGTCGGAGCTGGTCGCGCCGGGCGACACCCCGGTCGTGGTGGAGCTGGCCGGACTCCGGGTCGGCCTGGTCACCTGCTACGACATCCGCTTCCCCGAGCTGACCCGGGCGCTGGTGGACCAGGGCGCCGAGCTGTTCGCGGTGATCGCCGCCTGGGGGTCGGGGCCGATGAAGGAGGAGCACTGGACGACCCTGGTCCGGGCCCGCGCGATCGAGAACACCACCTGGGTGGCCGCCGTCGGCCAGGCGCCGAACCCGCAGGTCCGCGACGGCTTCGGGATCGGCCGGAGCATGCTGGTCGACCCGATGGGCGTGGTCCGCTCCGACCTGGGCCCGGCGCCCGCCGTGCAGACGTGCGAGCTGGACCCTCAGATCACGATTGCCACCCGGAATGCCCTACCGTGCCTGGAACACCGGCGGCTCCCTGTCGGCAGATCGTAAACTGCCACCGTGAGTGAGCCACCTGGTCGTAGAACGCAGATGCAGAAGGTCATCCCGCCCCGGCTGCTCGTGCCCTATCTGGCCGGCAGGCGGACCGTGATATCCGGATATGTCTACCGGGTGCAAGACTGCGCCCGCCTGACCACCCCGGCGCAGCTCTTCACCGGTCTCGACCTGGGCTTCGATGGCTCGGAGCTGACCGTCACGGTCCCGGAGATCTATCTCATGCGCTGGTTCGCCCGCGACATGGACAGCTACGTCGTGCCGTACGGCCCGCACATGGGCGGTGACTGGAACGATTCACCCCCGTTCGCCGGCAACGGCTTCACGACCTCGCGCGAGCACGTCGTGCCGCAGTTCCACACCACGCCGATGCCGATCCCCGCGGGGGCCGAGATCATCCACGTGACCGCCGACGAGGAGCGTCTCTTCGGCCTGTACGACGGACTCAGCTGGAGGCCGGCCGCATGAGCCCCGAGATCGAGCCGGTGGCCTCGGGCTTCGTCGCCCACTACGCCGATCGGACCTACGCGGCCGCCATCGGCCCGGGCGCCGACGAGGTCGTGCTGTTCAACGAGGAGGCCCAGGAGGGTTTCGAGGCCGCCGCCGGCTACTGGCGGACGGTGGTCTCCCGCGCCGACCTCGACTGGCTGGTGCTGGTCCGCACGGTCGGCGCGTTCGGCGGCGAGCCGTGCCTGGTCCTCGACGTCTCGGAGGAGAACGGCGAGGAGAGCCTGCACATCGCCTACACCGGGCACAGCGGGATGAAGGCCGAGGCGCTGGGCTACTGGATGGTCGACCACGGCGCCTACGAGGTCGTCGTCCCGCGCGAGGAGGTCTTCTCCCTCCGGATCGAGCGCCTGCCGGTCTCCCTCGGCCCCTCGGTGCCGGAGCCGTAGGAGCGCCGCGGCGTGCCCTGTCAACCGACGGGCCGCCCGGGTGTCTCGACAGTGTGACCGTCCTCTCCACAGCAGCGCCTCCCTCGTTCGCCGAGCTGTTCGCGGCGCACCATCTGTCGATGGTGCGGCTGGCCGGACTGCTCGGCGCCGACGACCCGGAGGACATAGCCCAGGAGGCGTTCGCCCGCCTCCACGCGCGGTGGTCACGGCTGCGCGACGACGGCGCGGCCGTCGCCTACGTGCGCTCCACCGTGTGCAACATGACCCGCAACCGGCTGCGCCACCTGCGGCTGGTACGGCTGCGCCCGCTCGCCCCGCCGCCGGCCGCGCCCAGCAGCGAGCACGTGGTCATCGCCGCCGAGGAGCACCGGGAGCTCCTGGCCGCCCTCGACCGCCTCCCCCGCCGCCAGCGCGAGGCCCTGGTCCTGCGCTACTGGCTGGACCTGTCGGAGCGGGAGATCGCCGACGCGATGGGCGTCTCCCCCGGCTCCGTCAAGACTCACACGAGCCGGGGCCTGTCCGCCCTGGGCAGGACTCTCCGGGAGGATTCATGAACGATCTCGAAGAGCGCCTGCGCGCCGCGCTCGACGCCCGCGCCGGCGCCTACACCGCCGCCCCCGACGCCTACACGAGGGTCCAGGCCCGCGGTTCCCGGGTACGGCGGCGCCGCTGGGCCGTCCTGGTCCCCGTGGCGGCCGCCGTGACCGCGGTGGCCGCACTGGCCTGGTCCGCCGTCGCTCCGCCGGCGGGGGAGGGCGAGAACACGAGCATGGTCTCCGTCCACGGTCCCGAGCAGTCGTTGGAGAAGGCGTTGCGGGACTATCCGCCCATCGGAGAGGTGCTCACGATCCCGCACCCGGACTTCCCGGACGTCCCGATCCGGGCCTGGTACAGCCGCGGGGCGCAGGCCGGTCCGCTGCGGTTCTGCGGGGCGCAACAGGTCACGGACACGGGCGGCACCATGGCCGGCTGCACGCCCGTCGAGCAGTGGGACGGCGAGGAGGCCGGGAGGGTCGGCGGCCGGACCGGCGGCGTCCCCTTCCCGGCCGAGGTCGCCGTCTTCGGCGCGGCCAAGGAGTCCGTCCACGCGGTCAGGGCGGCCGTCGGCGGCCGGAGCTTCCCCGGCACCGTGATCCGCGGCCGGGGCATGCCGTTGCCCGTCTGGACCGTCCGCTTCCCCGGCGACTCCCTCGGCACTCCCCCCTCCGTCAGCTACACCTTCGCCGACGGGCGCGGGAAGCCGCTCCAGCGGCTGGACGACGTCATCACACCGGCCTGCCACAAGGACCGCGAGCCCGCCGGTGCGGGTGTCCCCCTGCCCGGCGGGATCAGCGCCCACCTCCACGCCGGCAACTGCCTGGTGTTCTGGCACGGCGGCGGGCAGGCGGGACTCACCGGCGGCGACTCCCGCACGACCTTGGGCGCCGGCCAGGAGCGGAGGAGGGAGCCGGTCACCGCCTGGGCCGGTCCCGGGCAGGCCGTGGCCGGTCGCTGGTACGGCTACACCGGTACGGGGACGGCCCGGGTCGAGCTGCGGCTCCGCGGCGGCGGCCGGGTGTCGGCCGACACGGTCGACGCCTTCCCCGGACAGGGCGTCCGCCTGTTCGGCGGTGAACTGCCCGCCGGGGCCGACCCGAATCGGGACGGCGCCGTATACGTCGGCTTCGACACCGGCGGCGACGAGCTCTGGCGGCACGAGGTGCCCGCGCGGGGAGCCCGCCACCCCCGTAGACCGCCGGCGTCTCAGCCCACCCCGAGCCGCCGGTAGCGGGCCAGGCGGGCGGTGAGGCGGTCCGCGGGGGCCCGCCTCAGCAGGCCGGTGATCTCGTATTCGAGGGCGCCGGCCACCCGGCGGCAGAACGCCTCGGGCTCGTAGGCGGCGTCGGGGAGCTCCGGGATGATCCGGTCCACGATGCCGTCGCGACGCAGGTCGGTGGATTTCACGCCCTGCGCGGCGGCGATCTCCGGCGCGAAGTCCACACTCCGGTACAGCAGCGCGGAGGCCCCCTCCGGCGGCAGCGGGGACAGCCAGGCGTGCTGGGCGCAGAGCACCCGGTCGGCCGGCAGCAGCGCGAGGGCGCCGCCGCCGGCCCCCTCTCCGAGCAGCAGGCAGACGGTCGGGGCGTCGAGCACCATCAGGTCGGCCACGGACCGGGCGATCTCAGCGGCCAGGCCGCCCTCCTCGGCCGCCTTGGACAGCGCGGCCCCGGAGGTGTCGATCACGGTGACCAGCGGCAGGCCCAGTTCGGCGGCCAGGTGCATGCCCCGCCGCGCGACCCGGAGCCCGGCCGGGCCGAGGGGGGCCACCACCCGCTGGCGGCTGCGGTCCTGGCCGAGCACGACGGCGGGGGCCGCGCCGAAGCGGGCCAGGGCGAGGAGCAGGCCGGGGTCGTTCTCGCCCTCGCCGGTGCCGTTGAGCGGGGTGACGTCGGAGGCCCCGAGCTTGAGCAGCGCCCGAACGCCGGGACGGTCGTCCCGGCGCGAGCGGCTGATCGCGTCCCACGCCTCGGTCGGCTGGACGTGCCCGTCCGGCTCGGGCCCGCTCTCCAGCTCCTCACGCGGGGCGCACAGCACGGCCAGCGCGCGGATCGCCACGCGCCGGGCGTCCTCGGCGGAGACGACCGCGTCGACCAGGCCGTGGGCGAAGAGGTTCTCGGAGACCTGCACGCCCTCTGGGAACGGGTAGCCGTGCAGCGACTCGAACACCCGCGGTCCCAGGAACCCGATCAGCGCGCCCGGCTCGGCGGCGGTGACGTGCCCCAGCGAGCCCCAGGAGGCGAAGACCCCGCCGGTGGTGGGGTGGCGGAGATAGACGACGTACGGCAGGCCGGCGGTGCGGTGCGCGACCACCGCGGCGGTGATCTTCACCATCTGGACGAAGGCCAGCGCGCCCTCCTGCATCCGGGTGCCTCCGGAGGCCGGGGCGGCCAGCAGCGGGAGCCGCTCGGCCGTGGCCCGCTCGATCGCGGCGGTGAGCCGCTCGGCGGCGGCCACCCCGATCGACCCGGCCAGGAAGGAGAACTCGCAGGCGATGACCGCGACCCGGCGGCCGTCGAGCAGGCCCTCCCCGGAGATCACCGACTCGTCGTACCCGGTCCTGGCCCGGGCCTTGGCCAACTCCTCGGCGTAGTCCGATCCGGGCTCGGCCGGATCGGCGGGCGTCTCGTCCCACGACCGCCACGTCCCCGGGTCGAGGACGGTGTCGATGAGGGTGCGGGCGTCGGGCCGGGTGCGGCTCATCCCCTGCCCCCGCACGGCGGGATCCGCGTGGGGCAGGCTCTCATCCTTCACGTTCCTCCAGCCAGGCGAGGATCTCGTCGTTGTGCTGGCCCAGCGCGGGCGGGGCGCCGTGGCGGACGGCGGGCTCGCCGTCGAAGCGGAGCGGCGGGCCGGGCAGCTCGATGGCGCCCAGCACGGGGTGGTCGACCTCGACGAGCAGCCCCTGGGAGCGGGTCTGCTCCCAGGCGTAGACCTCGTCGATGGACCTGATCGCGCCGGCGGGCACGCCGATCTCGCCGAGCGCGGCCAGCCAGTGGGCGCGGTCGTGCTTGGCGAGCACCTGCTCCATGTCGGCGATCAGCTCGTCCCGGTGCGCAAATCTCTCCCTGTTTATCGCATATTTCGGGATATCGGGATCGATGTCCAACAGGGTGGCCACCTTCCGCCACTGCGTGTCGTTGGCCACCGCGATCTGGATCATGCCGTCGGCGCAGCGGAAGGCGCCGTAGGGGGCGATGGAGGCGTGGTGGTTGCCGTTGGCCCTGGGCACCTGGCCGCCGACGGTCCAGGCCGTGCCGTGGTAGGAGTGCACGCCGGTCACGGCGGCCAGCAGCGAGGTCCGCACGACCTTGCCCCGGCCGGTCCGCCCGCGCTCGTAGAGGGCGGCGACCACGCCGTAGGCGCCGTGGATGCCGGCGAGCAGGTCGGCGATCGAGGCGCCCACGCGGTAGGGCTCCTCGGCGGACGGCCCGGTGAGGCTCATCAGGCCGGCCTCGCCCTGGGCGATCTGGTCGTAGCCCGGCCGGCCGCCCTCGGGGCCGTCGTGGCCGAACCCGGTGATCGACAGGACGACCAGGCGCGGGTTGAGCGCGTGCAACCGCTCGACGGGGAAGCCCAGCCGGTCGAGGACGCCGGTGCGGAAGTTCTCGATCAGCACGTCGCTCTGCCGTACCAGACGCTCGATCAGAGCCTTGCCCTCGGCGGACTTGAGGTCCACGGTGATCGACTGCTTGTTGCGGTTGGCCGCGAGGAAGTAGGTGGAGATGTCGCCGTCGGGACCGGCGAACGGCGGCCCCCAGCCCCGGGACTCGTCGCCCCCGCCGGGATGCTCCACCTTGATCACGCGGGCGCCCAGGTCGCCGAGCATCTGCGCGGCGTGCGGTCCCGCCAGCGCGCGGGAGAGGTCGAGAACGACGATGTCGCCGAGTGATCCGTGCAAGATCAACCTCCTGTGGTGGTCGCCGAGCCTAGTCGAATCGGAGCGGGAAGGGCATTCTCCCTGAAGCCTGACGCCGGCCTGCCAGGCGGCCCGTGCCGCTCCCGCGTCAGGTCCGGCACACGAAGATCCTCCCAGGCGGGGCCCTCCACCTCCAGCCCGTCCCGCCGTCGGCGGAGCGGGCCCGCCGGCGTCCGTCCGGCGGAACGGGGACCTACCCGGGACCTACCCCGTCCGACCGCTTTCCCCCTCTTCCGCCGGGAGCTGCCACCATGGGCGGGTGGCTTCAATCGTCTCCTTCGAGGACCTCGCCGGAGCGGTCCGGGGACTGCCGCCGTCCTGCGGGCCGGTCCGCGTCGTGGCGGTGGACGGACCGGGCGGGTCGGGCAAGACGACCTTCGCCGGGCGGCTGGCGCGGGCGCTGGGCGCCCAGGTGATCCACAGCGACGACTTCCCCGTGCCGTGGGACGAGCCGCCCGTGACCTGGTTCAGGCAGGTCGAGGAGCAGGTGCTCGGCCCGCTGGCGGCCGGGCGGCCGGGCGGCTACCGGCGCTACGACTGGGCCGCCGGCACGTTCACCGACTGGGTGGACGTGCCCGTCGCGCCGGTGCTGCTCCTCGAAGGGGTGAGCACCGCCCGGCGCACGGCCCCGGCCGCCTTCACCGTCTGGGTGGAGGCGCCCGCCGAGCTGCGGCTGGCCCGCGCCCTGGCCAGGGACGGCGCCTCCTACGCGCCGCAGTGGCGCGAGTGGATGCGCGCCGAGGAGGAGTGGTTCGCCGCCGACGGCACCCGCTCCCGCGCCGACTTCCTCCTCGACGGGGCCGCGGTCCCCGGCGAGTTCGTCAGGATCCGGCCGTCCTGAGCCGACCCGTCGTGCTCCGGCCGCGCTCCCCCGACGTGCGGGACCAGGGCATCTCCACGAGGGCGGCGCGGAACCCTCGCCATCCAGAATGTAGTGTGATATTTCACATTACATGCTTTCTGACGCACTCCTCGCGCGTTTCGCCGCCACCGGGCGGTTCACCTACGGCTCCCCCCGGGCCCTGACCGTCTCCTCCGACGGCTCGCAGGTGCTGTTCCTGCGCTCCGACGGCCCCGAGGACCCCGTCGAGCGGCTGTGGGCGCTCGACGTCGCCACCGGCGTGGAGCGGCCGCTGGCCGGACCGGGCGAGGGTCCGCACACCCTGCCGCCCGAGGAGCGGGCCCTGCGCGAGCGGCTGCGCCTGTGGGCGCCGGGCATCGGCTCCTACGCCGCCGACGGCGCCGTCGCCGTGTACGCGCTGGGCGGCCGGCTGTTCCGGGTGGACGTCGCCACCGCCGCCGTCGAGGAGATCCCGGTGGCCGGGCCCGCCTTCGACCCCCGGCCGTCCGGAGACAGGATCGCCTACGTGACGGGCGGGCGGCTCTACGTCCATGAGAACGGCGGCAACCGCCTGATCGCCGGCGAGTCCCACGTCACCTGGGGCGTCGCGGAGTTCGCCGCCGCCGAGGAGCTCGGCAGGCACCGGGGCCACTGGTGGGCGCCCGACGGCTCGGCGCTCCTGGCCACCCGGGTGGACGAGACCCGGGTGCCGCGCCGCCGCCTGGCCGACCCCACGCGGCCCGAGCAGGCGACGCCGGAGCCCGCCTACCCGCAGGCGGGCGGGCCGAACGCGGCCGTCGAACTGCACCTGCTCGGCCTGGACGGCACACGCCGGCAGATCCTGTGGAACGACACCAGGTACCCGTACCTGTCGGCGGTGGACTGGAGCGAGCAGGACCGCCCGACGATCACCGTGCTGGACCGGCTCCAGCAGAACGGGCTGCTCCTGGCGATCAACCTCGCCACCGCCACGACCTCCTCCCTGGCGGAGTTCGCCGACCCGCTGTGGATCGAGGCCGTGCCCGGCACCCCCTCCCTCCTGGCCGACGGCCGGGTGCTGACCACGGTCGAGGCGCACGACACCCAGGCCCTGGCCGTCGACGGCACCGTGGTCACCCCCCCGTCGCTGTACGTGCGACGCGTCGTGGGCTCCCTCGGCGACGACCTGCTGTTCGAGGGCAGCGAGGCGGACCCCGCCGAGCAGCACGTCTACCGCCTCACGGCGGACGGCACGCCGGCCAGGATCACCCACGGGCCCGGCGTGCACAGCGCCCTGACCGGCGGCTCGACCGTGGTCCTCACCAGCGGCTCGCTGGAGACCTCCCGCATCCGCCGGGTCGTGTACCCCGGGGGTATCGCCCCCGGCTCCGCCGTGGAGATCCGCGATCTGTCGGCGGCGTCGCCGTACCGGCCGCGGCCGATCCTGGACCGGGTGACCGAGCATCGCCTGCCCTCCGCGGTGCTCTATCCGAGCGGGCACATACCCGGTGAGAGACTGCCGGTCCTCCTCGACGTGTACGGCGGCCCCGGCTACCAGGCGATCGCCGCCGAACCCGGCCGGTGGATCCGCAAGCAGTGGTGGGCCGACCAGGGGTTCGCGGTCGTGACGATCGACAACCGGGGCACGCCGAACGTGTCGGCCTCCTTCGGCCGGGCGATCTTCCGGCGCTTCTCGCAGGTGGCGCTGGAGGACCAGGTCGCGGGGCTGCGTGAGCTCGCGGGCAAGCATCCGGACCTCGACCTGTCCAGGGTCGGCGTGCGCGGCTGGTCCTACGGCGGCTACTTCGCGGCGCTCGCCGTGCTCCGGCGTCCCGACGTCTTCCACGCCGCCTGCGCGGGCGCCCCGCCCACCGACTTCCGCTGGTACGACACCGCCTACACCGAGCGCTACCTCGGCCTGCCCGACGAGAACCCCTCCGGATACGACGGCGACTCGCTGATCGCCGACGCCCCCGGACTCGAACGACCGCTGCTGCTCATCCACGGCCTGGCCGACGACAACGTCTACCCGCTGCACACCCTGCGCCTGTCGGAGGCCCTGACCAGGGCCGGGCGGCCGCACTCCACGCTCCTGCTCCCCGGCGTCAGCCACATGACCCCCGACGGTGTCGCGGAGAACCTGATGGCGATCGAACTCGACTTCCTCCGCCGCAACCTCCCCCGCTGAGGAGCCGTGCCGGGGAAACAGACCGCCGTCCGCACCGTGGCCGTGATCACGGCCACGGTGCGGACGGCGGCGTCGCCCCGACACGGAACCCGTCGCAGGGCTCGCGCTCCGTTATCAAATCTTGCTCCACGACGTCCCCTTTTGGGTGATATGAACGTTCAACACATCCACCCCTTCAAGCCGCCGGAGGCTTCCGCAGTGCCGTCAGCGCTGAATATGAACGTTCAAATAGACAGTTACCTGGCCAGGTTCAGCGAGCCTCCGGGCTACCTCGACTTCGCCAGAATCGGGCCCACCTCGCACGACGTCACCACGACGCTCATCGAGGCGGCCCGGCTCCTCCGGGGTGACTCGTCCATCGCGCTGGCCGAGTTGGAACTGCAGGCGGCCCGGACGCGGGCCGACGCGGCGCGGCTGCTGCGCGCCGCCGAACACGAGGTGGCCTTCGTCTCCTCCACCAGCCACGGCCTGTTCGCGGCCGCCGCGGCCCTCCAGGCCCCGTCTCCGGACCGCGGCTCCGGCGGGGGCGCGGGCGTCGTGCTCGTCCCCCGGGGGGAGTTCCCCTCGAACGTCTACCCCTGGCTGCGGTTCGAGGAGCGCGGCGGGCTCCGGGTGCGCTGGATCGACTCGCCCCGGATCACCCCGGACGTCGTCGCCGCGCACCTGGACGGCGACGTGCGGGCGCTCTCGATCAGCGCCGTGGACGCCCTCACCGGCTACCGCGCCCCGCTGGGCGCGCTGAAGGAGCTCCTCGGCCCGGACCGGGTGCTGGTCGTGGACGCGATCCAGGGTCTGGGCGCCGTCCCGATCGAGGTCGACGCGGCCGATCTGCTGGTCTGCGGCGGCCAGAAGTGGCTGCGCGCCGGCTGGGGGGCGGCCCTGCTCCTGGTCCGCGACCGGGTGGACGGCCGGCTCGTCCCCGGCCTCGGCGGCTGGTCCGGGGTCCAGGACCCGTTCGGCACCGGCGAGGACGTCCCCGTCCCGGACAGCCCGGCCCGTGCTCTCGCCTCCCCCGACGGTCCCGGGCACGGCCCGGCCGGCGGGGACGGGGCGGCCCACGCGGGCGGGACGGCCGCGCATCCCCGCCCGCCGCTGCGTGGGGCGATCGCCCATACGCTGACCAACCCGGACTACCCCGCCGTGGCCGCGCTCGGCGCCGCGATCGACCTGGTCCTGGGCGTGGGGGTCGCGGAGATCGGCCGCCGGGTCGCCGAGACCCTGGGCGCCCTGCTCGACACCGCCCGCGGCGCCGGGGCGCAGATCCTGCTGGACGACCTGGACGCCGCCGAGCGCGGCGGCATCGGCTGCTTCCGCCTCCCCGGCCTCGAGCCCGCGGCCGCGCACGCGGCACTGGCCGGAGCCGGGCTCGTCACCACCCTGCGCGGCGGCTGGATCCGCCTGTCCCCGCACGCCACCACGCCCCACGAGACCACCCGGCGCCTGGCCTCCGCCCTTCGCGCGGCACGCGCCTCTGAGCCCCCGCCGCCGTCCAGTACGGCACTCACCCCCCTGAAAGGAACAGCGAAATGACCATGTCACCGGGGAATCCCACGCCGGCTTCCAAGCTTTCCGGTATCTCCATGAGCCGCCGCCACCTGATGCGGCTGGCCGTGGCCGGAGCCGTCGTCCTCGGCGCCGCAGCGTGCGGCGCCGAGGAGAAGTCGTCCTCCGGAGGGCCGACGAAGATCACCATCTGGAGCTGGACCACCGCGGCCGAGGCGCTGCGCGGCGTGGTTCCCGACTTCGAGCGGGACAACCCGGGTATCAAGGTTGACGTCCAGGACGTCGGCAACCCGGCGATCTGGGACAAGATCACAGTGGGTCTGGCGGCGGGCGGCAAGGGCTTGGCGGACGTGCTGCACATCGGCGTCGACTACCTGCCCGGATACATGGAGAAATTTCCGGGCGGTCTCGCCGACCTCAACAAGCTCGGCGCCGACAAGCACAAGGACGCCTTCTCCAAGGGTCTGTGGCCGACGGTCACGGGCAAGGACGGCGGCGTCTACGCGATGCCCTGGGAGGTCAACCCGCTCGGCATGTTCTACCGAACCGACTACTTCGAAAAGGCCGGAGTCGACCCCGAGTCACTCAAGACCTGGGCTGACATGATCGAGGCGGGCAAGAAGGTCAAGGCCGCCACCGGAATCGCCCTGACCGGCCTGAACAAGCCCGGCACCACCCCCGACCTGGACCTGTTCCAGAACCTCATGCAGCTCCAGGGCGCGTTCTACTTCGACCTCGAGGGCAAGGTCACCCTCGACTCCCCGCAGGCCGTACAGGCCATGACGATCATCAAGCAGCTGAACGACGCCGGACTGGTCGAGGACACCGCGGGCGAGGGCACCTGGAAGCGGATCATGAGTGAGGGCAAGTTCGCCATCGCGCCCTTCCCCGCCTGGGCCGCGAACTACCTGGCCACCAAGTTCCCCGACCAGAAGGGCAAGTGGCGGCTCATCGCGCCCCCCGCGATCACGGCGGGCGGCAGCCAGTCCGTGATCGTCAACTCCACCTACCTGTCGGTGGCAGAGTCCAGCAAGAACAAAGACGCCGCGTGGAAGTTCGTGGAGTACGCGCTGACCAAGCCCGACTCCATGAACAAGATGTTCAAGGCGGGCGGAGTGTTCCCTGCGCTCACCGCCGCGCACAGCGCCCCCGTCTACACCGAGGCATGGCCGTACTACGGCGACCAGCCGGTGCTCAAGACCTTCGTCGACGTCCTCGGTCAGGGCGCGGGCGCCACCAACTTCACCGGTGACTACGCCAAGGCTCTGAAGGTCGCCTCCGACGCGCAGACGAAGGTGCTGATCAAGGGCGCCGACCCGGCCACGGCGCTCAAGGAGGCCGCCGCCCTGCTCGCCCAGCAGACCGGACGGCAGAAAGCATGACGCTCCTGCTTGACAGGTCGGCTCCGGCGCGGCCCCAGGGGAAGCCGCGCCGGACGCTGATCGACCGTCGTACGCTCCCTTACCTGCTCCTCATGCCCGCGCTGCTCGGCTTCCTGATCTTCAAGGCCTACCCGATCGCCAAGTCGGCTTGGATCAGCCTGACCACGGGTTCGGAGCGGACTTTCGCCGGCCTGGACAACTACGCACGGCTGATGCACGACCCGGTGTTCTGGACCGCGCTCCGCAACACGGCGCTGATCCTGGTCGTGCAGCTCCCGCTGATGCTGAGCCTGGCCCTGCTGCTCTCCCTGGGTCTGAACTCGCGCCTGGTCAAGGCCCGGGCGGTGTGGCGGCTCGGAGTCTTCGTTCCCTCACTCACCGGCCTGGTCGCCTACGGCGTGATGTTCTCGGTGATCCTGAACAGGGACGGCGGCCTGCTCAACTGGCTGCTCTCCTTCGTCGGCATCGACAGGATCGACTGGCTGGGCAGCCCGGTCTGGGCCCGGATCGGCATCGTGATCGCGCTGAACTGGCACTACGTCGGCTACTACGCCGTCATCTACCTGGCGGGCCTGCAGGGCATTCCCAAAGAGCTCTACGAGGCGGCCATGGTGGACGGCGCGGGACCGGTCACCAGGTTCCGCAGGATCACCGTGCCGCAACTGCGGCCGATCATCCTGCTCACCATGGTGCTCTGCACGATCGACACGCTCCAGCTCTTCGACGAGCCCTATGTCCTCACCAACGGCGGCCCGGACAACGCCACCATCACGGTCACCATGTACCTCTACGAGAACGCCTTCAAGTATTTCGACTTCGGCTACGCCTCGGCCATCGCCTACGTGCTGGCGCTGCTGGTCATCGTACTGGGCCTGATCCAGGCCAAGCTGGCGGGAGAGCGCCGATGAAACGTTGGGCGCTCACCTTCGCGCTGGCCGTGGCCTTCGGACTCTGCGCCGGCCCCTTCTACTGGCTGGCGATGGCCGCCACCCACGATGACAAGGACATCTTCACCTGGCCGCCGAAATTCTGGCCCGGCGACCATCTCTGGGACAACCTGGCGGGCCTGGAGGAGTCCATCGGGCTGACCAAAGTGGCGCTCAACTCGGCCGTTGTCGCGTCCACGCAGACCGTCGGCGGTCTGGTCGTCTCGGTCCTCGCCGGCTACGCCTTCGCCAAGTTCCACTTCCGCGGCAAGAACATCCTGTTCGTGTTGCTGCTGAGCTCGCTTGTCATCCCCAGCCAGGTGCGGCTGATCCCGCTCTTCGAGATGATGCTCGATTTCGGGCTCCTCGACAGCTACGCAGCGCTCGTCCTGCCGGGCCTGACCGTGCCGTTCGGCATCTTCCTGATGCGGCAGGCGATGAGCGGGCTGCCGGACGAACTGCTCGACGCGGCCCGGGTGGACGGCGCGGGCGAGCTGCGGATCATCTGGCGCGTTGTGGTCCCGGTGATGCGGCCGGTGATCGCAGCTCTGACGATCTTCCTCTTCCTGTGGTCATGGAACGAGTTCGTCTGGCCGCTGATCGCGCTGCGCAGCCCGGAGATGCACACCCTGCCGGTGGCGATGGCCACCCTGAACGGCTTGTCCGAAACCGATTTCGGCCAGGTCCTGCTGGCGAGCGCCCTCTCCACGCTGCCGGTGATGGTGCTCTTCCTGTTCTTTCAGCGACAGTTCATCTCCGGCCTGCTGGCCGGGGCCACGAAGGGATAGACATGCAGTTGTGGCTGCCACACGCCCTCTCCGGCGACTCCGCCCAGGTCCCCGTCGGGGGGCTGAACGTGGAGATCTCCGGAGCTCGCGACATCGCGGTCACGCAGGCCACCGACGGAGTCTGGGTGATCGACGCGCCGGGCGCGACGGGGGCGCAGTGGCGCGTGCCGTGCGTCTCGACGACCGCGTTCTGGACGCCGGACAGCGGTCCCCGGTGGGTACCGCCGATCTGGAGCGGGTCGAAGACGTCCCGGCTGGCCGTCGGCGCGCCGGTGGTCTCCCTGGTCGGCGCGGGCGACGCGAACGTGTGCACCGCGGCGCTCGACGGGTCGGCGGGCCTGTCCCGCTTCAGCGGCGGGCTGATCGAGGAGACCGGCGAGTTCGTGTTCACGATCGAGCACGAGGGTCCGGCGTTCCGGCTGCGGCTGGACCTGTCCGACCGACTGTTCTCGGCGGCGCTGGCCGGGGTGGCGGCCTGGTGGGGCGAGGGCCGGGAGCTGCCGCGGACGCCGCGCGCGGCCCGGCTGCCGGCGTACTCGACCTGGTACAGCATGCACCAGGAGGTCAGCGAGGAGTCGGTGGAACTCCAGTCGCGGCTCTCGAAGGAGCTGGGCTGCGAGACGATCATCGTGGACGACGGCTGGCAGACCGCCGACCGGGCGCGGGGTTACGCTTTCTGCGGCGACTGGGAGCCGAACTCGGCGGCTTTCCCTGATATTTCCGCTCACGTGAAGCGGGTGCAGGACATCGGCCAGGCCTACATGCTCTGGTACGCCATCCCGTTCGTCGGCAAGGAGAACGCCGCGTTCGAGCGCTTCGAGGGCAAGTTCCTGCGCTACCTCGACCACATGGACGCCGGGGTGATCGACCCGCGTCACCCCGACGTCCGCGAGTTCCTCGTCGACCGGCTCTCCCAGGCGGTCGAGAAGTGGGGCATGGACGGCCTGAAGATCGACTTCGTGGACCGGTTCGCGACGCCGGGCGGCGACCCCGCCCCCGGCGAGGGGGCCGACTGCGAGGAGGTGGACGAGGGTGTGCGGCGCCTGCTGCACGAGTTGGACACGCGGCTGCGCCGTACCCGGCCCGAGGTGCTGATCGAGCACCGCCAGCCGTACACGCACCCGGGTCTGTGGCCGTACGCGAACATGGTCCGGGCCGTCGACTGCCCGCTCAGCCCGCAGGAGAACCGGCAGCGGACCGTGGACCTGCGGCTGACCGCCGGTCCCGTCGCCGTGCACTCCGACATGATCCTGTGGCACCCGTCCGAGCCCGCCGAACAGGTCGCGGTCCACCTGATCAACGCGCTGTTCTCGGTACCGCAGATCTCCGTGGACCTCACCGCCCAGACCCCCGAGCAGCTCGCCGCCGTCGGGTTCTGGCTGGGGATCTTCCGGCGGCACCTGGAGACGCTCCAGCTCGGCGTGCTGGAGCCGGCTCAGCCCGAGCACGGCTACCCCCTCGTGCGGGCCTACGATGATCAGACCATGGTCATCGCCCGCTACGGGCCGCTGCCGGTGGAGATCCCCGCCTCCGGCTGGCGTGAGCTCCTGGTCGCCAACGCCGCCCCGGACTCTCGCGTGGTGCTGCTCGGCACGGAGGCGGAGAGCCTGGAGGCGACCGTGCACGACTGCGGCGGAAGGCCGCTGTCGGCCGCCACGCTGCGCCTGGACGCCGGAGCGAACCTGGTCACCGTGCCGACGGGCGGACTGCTGAGGCTGCGCCGCCGTACCGAGGAGGAATAGATGGAGACGCACCGGCCCCGTGGACGCGGCGTCACGATCGAGGATGTCGCCCGCGCGGCCGGTGTGTCCCGTCAGACCGTCTCCAACGCGCTCAACGCGCCCTACCGGCTGAAGGCCGAGACCCTGGAGCGGGTCACCGCGCTCATCGAGGAGCTCGGCTACCGGCCCGACCAGTCCGCGCGCAGCCTGCGCTCGGGCACCCGGCGGATCATCGCCTACCCCACCCCCGAGGACGACCCCACCAACCCCAACCCGCTCATGGGGGGTTTCCTGGAGGCGATCGTCGCGGCCGCGGGCGAGGCCGGCTATCACATCCTGCTGGTCCGGCCGCACCCGGGACAGGACCAGACCCGGGCCCTGGAGGAGCTGATCGCGGCCAGGACCGTGGACGGGTTCCTGCTCTCCGACGTGCTGCACGACGATCCCCGCGTGGCCTATCTGGCCGGCCGGGGCTTCCCGTTCGCGGCCTTCGGCAGGACCGCGTCCGAACACCCGCAGAACTGGGTGGACGTCGACACCGTCCAGGCCATGATCGACCTGGTCGGCCTGCTGGCCGCGGCCGGGCACCGCAGGATCGCCTTCCTCGCCTCCTCCTCCAGGCTGCCCTGGATGGACCACCGCCGCGACGGCTTCCAGGCGGGCATGCGCCGCCACGGTCTGCGCGGCCAGGAGATCTCGGCGCCCGGCGACGACCCCGGCGAGATCGTCGCGGCGACACGCGAGCTCCTGGGCGGGCGCGTCAGGCCGACGGCCGTGGTCGCCGCCGGCGACTGGCTCGCGCTGGGCGTCTACGCCGCCGCCCGGGCCGAGGGTCTCAGCATCGGCGCCGACCTGGCCGTGGCCGGTTTCAACGACCTTCCGGTCACCGCGTTCCTGCAACCCGCCCTGACCACCGTACGGCTGCCGCTGCGCCAGATCGCCGGCGCGCTCGTCAACCGCCTCCTGAAGACCGTCGAGGACGGCGTCACCCCTCAGGCCGGCCTCCTGCTCCCCGGCGAGCTCGTGGTCCGGGCCAGCTCAGGTGGGTAGTCCTCCCCGAGATCGGAACACCTATGGAAATCAGTTCGTCGTGCCCGGAGATCGTGACGATGTTCGAGTGGGCGCGGGAGCGGGCGCTGCGCTGGGCGCATCCCGGCGGCTCACTCGGGCCGCTGAACGTCGACGAACGGCAGCCGTCCGGCACGGGCGAAGGTGTCTACCTGCCGTCCTACTGGGCCGGATACGCCCACCGCAGCGGCTTCTACTCCCGTGACTTCGCCCACCAGTTCGCCGGCGCCCACCTGCTCGGCCTGGCCGAGGCCAACCTGACGATGTTGCGCCGCTTCGCCGCCTCGGCGACGCCGGAGCACGGCTACTACCCGGTGTGGGCGTTCAACTTCGACGGCTCCTACCTGGCCATCGACTACCGGGGCCCCGATGACTTCGTCCGGGAGGTTCCCGCCGTGTTCGAGCTGGTCGAGCGGGCCGAGCTCGGCCACCGCTGGACCGGCGACCCGGCCTACGTGGACGACCCCGTGCTGCGGGACTTCTACCGGCACGCGACAGGGGAGTTCGTCACCCTGCACGGTGCCGGAGGGCCCGTCGCGCGCGGCACGGGCGGCGGCATCTTCCAGGGTGCCGCCAGCTACAACGAGCTGAGCGGCGAGCCGCTGGCCGAATCGGGGGACGGGATCGCCGCTCAGTACCAGGCGTATCTGGCGATGGCCGCGCTGTCGCGGGCCGGGGGCGCGGACGGTGCCGCCTTCGAGCGGCGGGCCGCCGAGCTCAAACGGTATTTCAACGAGACCTGGAGCGGCCGGGGCGCCGGCGCCGAGATGGTCAGGGCCTACACGGTGGACGGGCGGGCGATGACCGGCTGGGGCCGGGAGAACAGCTGGTTCATGCCGCTCAAGGGCATCGTCGACGACGGCCCGCGCAACGACGACTACCTCGACTTCGTCGACGCCCAGGCGTCCGGCCCCGGCCGGCCGGAGAACGTCGAGGCGCTCACCTACCTGCCCGACACGTTCTTCCGCCACGGCCGCGACGGCACCGCCTGGAAGTGGATGCGGGAGATCTTCGCCGTACGCGACCGGCCGCACGTGGCCGGCGGGCTGAACGGCGACTACCCCGAGGTGCCGTTCACCCTGGTCGGGCAGGTGGTCGAGGGCCTGCTCGGGGTCCGCCCCGACGCCCCCGACGGCGCCGTCACCACCCGTTCCCACCTGCCGGAGGACATCGACTGGCTGGAGGTGAGCGGCATCCCGCTCGGCGACGGGCACCTCGCCGTCCGGCACGACCGGCACGCCAGCACCCTCACCAACCTGTCCTCCCACGTCTCCTGCCGCTGGACGGCTCACCTCCCCGGCGGCCGCACCCGTGTCCAGCACGTCCCTCCGGGCCGCACGGTCACCGCGAGCTAGTGGCCTCGGCCGGGCCCGCCGTACAGGGGGCGTCGCCGCAGACGTCGACCACCAGGCCGTCGCGGAGGAAGTGGGCCTTCTGCACGCGGGCCCGCGGGTCGTTGCGCGGGTCCTCGTGGGGATCGCGACCGTACTGCGGGCCGAGCGGCGGGAGGTTGGCCGCCGGGGTCGCCGGGGCGCCGCTGTCCCAGACCACCATGGCCGAGCCGGCGTACGGCCTGCGGGGCATGGACCTGATCCCCCAGTAGGGCGCCAGGTCGGGGCTCCGGCCGGCGGCGACGGCGGGCTGGCGGACCCGCGCCCCGACCGTGCGCGCCTCCACCTCGGCCGTCACCGTGGAGACCTGGTGGTCGCCGAAGGCGACGTGCAGCAGCACGCGGTGGCGGGGCGAGCCGGGCAGGGGGTCGTCGGCCAGATGCTGGGCGTAGCCGTCGGTCTCGGCGCGATCCCAGAGCATCTGCATCAGCGCGAAGCAGACCTGCTGGGTCAGCCTGTCGGGATAGGCGCCGTCCATCAGCCGCTGGAACGGCTGGAAGTCCACGCTGCGGTTGAGCAGCGTGCTGTAGTTCATCCCCGGCACGCCGAGCACGGCGTTGCGCACGTCGGGCGAGACGGCGACCAGCGCGCCGCCCGCGATGGCGCCCTGGCTGTTGCCGTCGTAGGCGAGATCGGCCCGCCGGTCGATCAGCGATCTGCCCCGCCCGTCCTGGAAGGCGGCGTGAGCGGCGAAACCGTCCCGGGTGAGCATCGCCCGGCCGAGGAGGACGAAGTTCAGCAGGCTCTGCTGGAGCCGGTCGGTGACCGTGCCGAACCGGGATAAGTCTCCGAACACGCCCGCCACGTGCTGGACGTCCTCGTCGGACATGCCGATCCACTTGGTGGCGCAGAAGACGAAGCCGTGCTCGCCGGCCATCGCCCGCACGTTGCGGGCGCGCACCTCGGTGGCCTTGCCGAGCAGGCCGTGGCCGTACAGCGCGGGATGCGCGGGCCGCCGGAGGGCCGAGCGCGGGATCTCGCACTGGTACTGGGCCTTCACCGTGTCACCGAGCGGGCGCGGCAGGCCGTCGGGCCCCCGGTTGAGGTTCGAGCCCGGCGGGCCGCCCGGCCTGTCGAGATAGTTGGGGACCAGGATCTCCCCGGTGACCTCGCGGGCGATCGAGGGGTCCTGCTCGGGGGTGAGGTCGGTGACGGAGGAGACCGTGAACTTCGGTGAGCGGCCCCTGAGCCCGCGTAGCGCCTGGTCGCGCATCGTCAGCACGGGACCGGCGATGCCCCGCTCACTGGCCACGGTGAAGTCCCAGGCCAGGTGGAGTCCCTCGGTGTCCACCCCGGCCCTGGCGAGGTCGGCGAGCGTCCGGTGGAGCGCGTGCTGCCGCGCGGCGAGCGGGTCGCCGGCGGGCAGTTCCTCGCCGAGGAGCCTGGCGAAGGTCTGCGGGACCGGCAGCTCCTGGCCCGCGGCGTCCTTCAGCCGGCGCAGGGCGACGGCGTAGCGGTGGCCCTCGCGGAAGTTCTTCGCCGGCCTGACGATCAGCGCCTGCCGGGCGGGGTCGGCGGCGCCCGCGTCGAGCTCCGCCCAGTACGGCCAGCTCTCCCCGGTCCTGGTGTCGACGATCACGATGGGGGCGTCGTTGCGCAGGGACCACCCGATGTCGGTGACGGGCGCGGCGCCGGTCTTGGCCAGGTCGAGGCCGGGCACATGGGCCAGGAGCATGGAGCCCGGGGAGAACCCGTCGGCGCCGTTCCACTGGGCCGGGTCGATCGGGGTGCCCGCCGCGTTGCGGGGCATGGCCTCGGCCGAGAGCGTCACCCGCACTCCGGTGTGGGTACGCGCGGCCTCGGTGAACCAGTCGTTGGGGAAGGGCAGCAGGCACTCCGGGCCGGCGACGGGATCGCAGCCGCCCGCGGACGGCGGCGGCGGGGCCACGAGTCCGGGGGCGGGACCGGCCCAGGCCGGTGCGGCCGTCGACGTCACGGCCAGCGCGAAAGCCGCCACCATCGTGCGCAGGCGCATGCGCCTCCCTCCTCGAACCTCGACATGATCTAGCCGCAGCAGACCCCAGGACGGGGCGCTCGTCAATGGAGGGGGTGAAAAAACGATCTGAAACGCCACCTCTCCCGGATGGCCGGCGGCGTTGAAGCTCTCCGCGCGTCCCCCGCCGGGCGGGGACCGAGTCGTGCGCGTCGGACTCACTCCGGCCGTGCCGTACCGGGGTGATCACGGATGGCGTGCCGCCGGCGGACCGCCCCGCTCGGTGACGTCAGGGGACGTCAAGGGACGCCAGGACTTGACTTCCGTCATCACCCTCCTTAAACATTTCACTAATCAAATAGTGAAAGGTGTCGACGGTGATCGAATTCCGCCTCGACCGGGGGTCGGGGGTGGCGACCTACCTCCAGCTCGTCCACCAGGTCCGGCACGCGCTCCGGCTCGGCCTGCTGCGGCCCGGTGACCGGCTGCCGACGGCCAAGGAGGTCGTGGCCCAGCTCGCGATCAACCCGAACACGGTGCTGAAGGCCTACCGGGAGCTGGAGCGGGAGGGGCTGGTCGTCGGGCGGCCGGGGTTGGGCACGTTCGTGGAGCGGTCGCTGGGCGCGGCGTCCACGAACGACCGCGCGCGGCTGCGCGCGGAGCTGGTCCAGTGGGTGCGCAACGGCCTCCAGGCCGGCCTGGACCAGGAGGACCTGCGGGCACTGGTCGCCACGGTCCTGACCGACACCTTCCGAGAGGAGATCGCATGAGGGCGGCGCTGGAGGCCACCGGCCTGGGCATGCGCTACCGGCGGACCTGGGCGCTGCGCGACTGTTCGGTGACGGTGCCGCCCGGCCGGGTCGCCGCGCTGGCCGGGCCCAACGGCGCGGGCAAGACAACCCTGCTCCATCTGGCCGTGGGCATGCTCACCCCGACCGCGGGAGAGGTGCGGATCTTCGGCGGCCCGGCCCGCGAGCACATGGAACGGGTCGCGTTCATGGCCCAGAACAAGCCGCTCTACCCCGGGTTCCGGGTGGAGGAGATGCTGAGGTTCGGGCGCGGGCTCAACCCCCGCTGGGACGAGGCCTCGGCCCGGCGGCGGCTGGCGGAGCTGGGCATCCCGCTGGAGCGCAGGGTCGGCCGGCTCTCGGGTGGCCAGCGGACCCAGGTGGCGCTGACCGTCGCGCTGGCCAAGCGCCCCGACCTGCTGGTGCTGGACGAGCCGCTGGCCGACCTCGACCCGCTGGCCCGCGACGAGGTGATGCGGAGCCTGATGGCGGCGGTGGCGGAGACGGGGCTGACCGTACTGCTGTCCTCGCACGTCGTCTCCGAACTGGAGGGCATCTGCGACTGGCTGATCGTGGTCAACGGGGGCCGGGTCCAGGTCAGCGGCGACATCGACGACCTGGTCGCCGGGCACCGCCTGCTGACCGGACCCGCCGGGACCGCCGACGCGCTCGCCGCCCGGCTGCCGGTGATCTCGCGGGGCGGCACCGGGCGGCAGGCCACCCTCCTCGTCCGCGACACCGGGCCGCTGCCCGACCCGCGCTGGAGCGCCCGCCCGGTGAACCTGGAGGAGACGGTCCTGGCCTACCTGCGCGCCCCCGACCTCGCCGCGCTCCCCCGCCCTGCCCTGGCTCCGGCACGCTGACCCGTCCGGCCCCGCACGAATCGGAAGGAACCCCTCTTGCTCTGGCTGACCTGGCGACAGCACCGCGCGCAGATCCTGGCGACCGGCGCGCTGCTGCTCGTCCTGGGAGTCCTGCTGCTGGTCTCCGGACTGCGGGCCTCCGCCCACATCGCCGGGCACGCCCCGCCCGGCTGCCCCGGCCCGGCGGCGGCCTGCTCGGAGGTGAACACGACGCTCTACCAGGACTACTACAGCCCCGTCTTCCTGGTCTTCGGCCTGCTGCCGTTCTTCGGATCCGCGCTGATCGGCGCGTTCTGGGGCGCACCGCTGCTGGCGGCCGAGTTCGAGCGCGGCACCAACGCGCTCGCCTGGACCCAGTCCGTGCCGGCCGGACGCTGGCTGGCGGTCAAGCTCGGTGTGCTCGGCGGCCTGGCCGCGCTCGCCGCCCTGCTCCTGTCGGCGATGGTCAGCCTGTGGCTGCCGATCTTCCGCGGCGTGATCGGCGACAAGTCGATGGAGCCCGGGACGTTCACCATCACCGGGGTCGTCCCGGCGGCGTGGTGGCTGTTCGCGTTCGTCCTGGGCGCCGCCGCCGGGACGCTGTTGCGCCGCACCGTCGCCGCGATGGCGGTCACCGTCGCGGTGGTCTCGCTGGCCGTCCCGGCCGTCTTCTTCTCCCGCGACTCCTACGCCGAGCCGGTGCGGACCGTCACCGGCAACCGCCTGGCGATCTACGACAGCGGCGCCGAACTGGTCCGCGAGGCGTGGGTCGACCCGTCAGGCCGGGAGGGGGCGGCCCCGCCGGCCGACGTCTGCCCGCCGCCCCCCGGGATGGACGCCCGTTCCGAACGGGCCCAGCTGCTGAAGGACGAGTGCCTGATCGACGCCGGTTACCGGATCGCCGTCTATCACCACCCGACCGGTCGCTTCTGGCGCTTCCAGTGGACCGAGACGGGCATCCTGCTCACCGGCACCCTCGCCGTCGGCGGCCTCGCCGTCACCCGCACCCTCCGCCGCCGGAACTGACGGCTCCCCGCCGAGCCGCCGAGCCGCCGAATCGCCGAGCCGCCGACGTACGCGAGGAGCACGCCGGCCGCGTCGACGGCCTGGCGTGGCCGTCCGTCACATGAAGTCCACCTCCGCGTGCGGCAGGCCGCCCGACAGCGAGGGGAAGCCGGGGCCCCGGTCGAAGAACGGGGCCCCGTCCGGCACGAGCGCCCGGAGCTCGGCGCGGCGCAGGGCGGTGGCCTCGGCGTCGACCCGGAGGTCGTCGCGGGGGCCGCTCAGGACGACCCCGTAGTCGTCACGGGCCCCCTCGGCCGAGACCTTGCCGTCGCGGACGTCGGCGGCCACCAGCGCGGGGTCGCGCTCCAGCGGCGAGCCCCAGCCGCCGCCCCCGGTGGTGCGCACCCGGATGACCTCACCGGCGCGGACCGGCGAGTCGTCCACCAGGCCCTCCATCTCCCGCCCCTCGATCTCCACGACGAACGGCCGCCCGGCCCGCCCGCCGTTCACCCCCCAGCAGGACAGGATCGAGCGGTCGGCGATGGACATGAACGAGGCGTCGCGCAGCATCCGCAGGTGCTTGTCGTATCCGAGGCCGCCGCGGTAGAGGCCGGGACCGCCGGAGTCCTGGGCCAGGCCGAGCCGTTCGACCCGGAACGGCCAGCGGGACTCGGCGAACTCGACCGGTATGTTGCGCGAGTCGGGGACGACGTGGATGGTGTCCTCGCCGTCGGCGTACCATCGGCCGCCGGAGCCGCCGCCCAGCACCTCTCTCATCAGGTACGGCCTGCCGTCGGCGTCGTCGCCGTAGACGCCGGTGTAGCGGATGGTCTCCTGGTCGGCGGGCATCCGGCCGCCGGTGGCCTTGGCCAGCACCCCGGCCAGCACCCCCAGCAGCCGCAGGATCACGAAGGTGCGGGCGTTCGTCGGGGCCGGGAAGACCGGGGTGAGCAGCGTCCCCTTCTCCGGGAAGCGCATCTCGATGAGCGGGACGACGCCCTCGTTGACGTCCAGCTCCGCCATCCGCTCCGGGGTCTCGGCCAGGTTGCGCAGGATCGGCGCGAGCCATTTCTTCAGGAACACCCCGTCGGCGTAGTCGCCCGCGTGGTTGATCGGCCCCTTGGCCTGCGGTGACGTGCCGGTGAAGTCGATGACCAGCGGCACCCGCGCGCCGTGGTCGACGGTGAGGGTGATCCGCTGGGTGTGCAGGCGCGGCTCGTCCACGCCGTCGTGCTCGGCGTAGTCCTCCCACACGTGCGTGCCCTCGGGGATCCTGGCCAGCAGCTCCCTGCGGAACGTCTCGGTGGTCTTGGAGATGATCGCGTCGAAGCACGCCTCGACCGCCTCGCGCCCGTAGCGGTCGAACAGCTCCCCCAGCCGCCGCGCGCCCATCAGGCAGGCCGAGCACTCGGCGTCGAGGTCGCCGGCGAGGGAGTCGGGCATCCGCGAGTTACGGGTCATGATCGTGAGCGCCGCCCGATTGGGCACGCCCCGGTCCCAGAGCTTGATCGGCGGGACCATCAGCCCCTCCTCGAACACGCTGCGCGCGTGCGAGGGCATCGATCCGGGGACCGCCCCGCCGATGTCGTCGTGGTGCCCGAACGCCTGCACGAAGGCGACCACGGCTCCGTCGTGGAAGACCGGGACCGTCACGCACAGGTCGGGCAGGTGCCCGATGCCGCCCTCGGACAGGTAGACGTCGTTGTGGAAGAACACGTCGCCGGGGTTCATCCCGTCCACGGGGAAGTCCCTGACGACGGGCTGGACCAGGGCCGAGTAGGACCTGCCGGTCAGCTTGCGCAGCCGTACGTCGTGGATGCCCGCCCGGAAGTCGTGCGCGTCGCGGATCATCGGCGAGCGGGCCGTGCGCGCGATGGCGGTCTCGACCTCCTTCTCCACCGACGCGAGCGTGCCCTCCACGATCTCCACCAGCACCGGGTCGGCGCTCATCGGCTCACCGCGCACGGCGCACCTCCAGATTCCCGAACTCGTCCATGGCGGCCGTGAAGCCGGGGTGCACCGGCAGCGTGGAGCCGTACTCCTCGATGACCGCCGGGCCGGAGACCACCGATCCGGCGCCCAGGTCGGCCCGGCGGTGGATCGGCGCCGGCCCCCACCCGTCGTAGAAGACCTCGCGGGCCGTCACCGGCCGGGGCTCGGCGGCGCCGTACGGCCTGCGCCCGATGGCCGGGCGGGTGATGGGGCCGATGCCGGAGACGCGGAGGTTGACCCACTCGACGCCGTGCCGGGGGTCGTCGCGGTAGCCGTATCCGTAGAGTCTTCGGTGCGCCTGGTGGAAACGGTCCAGCACCTCCGCACGCCAGGTCTCGTCCAGCGGCCCGGCGGGGGCGGGCACCCGCACCTCGTAGGCCTGGCCGTAGTAGCGCAGGTCGGCGCTGCGCGCGTAGACGTGCCGCTCGGCGGCGAACCCCTCGCGGTCGAGGGCCTCGGCCGCCTGCTGCTCCAGGTCGCCGAAGATCTCCGCGGCGGCGTCGAGGGAGAGCTCTCGCGTGACGAAGGTGCGCACGTAGTCGTTCTTGACGTCGACGGTGAGCAGGCCGAACGCCGACACGTTGCCGGGGTCGGGCGGGACGATCACCGACGGCAGGCCGAGGATGTCGATGAGCCGGCAGACCAGCAGCGGCCCCGAGCCTCCGAAGGCGACCATCGGGAAGTCGCGCACGTCCAGGCCGCGCTTGACCGTGATCTGGCGGATCGCGTTGGACTGGTTGAACGCGCTGATCTCCAGGACGCCGGCCGCGGTCCGCTCGGGGCTCAGCCCGATCTTGCCCGCCAGCGCCTCGACCCCCTGCCGGGCCGCGTCGGCGTCGAGCGGGATCTCCCCGCCGAGCAGGTGCGGGGGGACCCGCCCGAGGAAGACGTGCGCGTCGGTGACGGTGACCTCGGTGCCGCCCCGCCCGTAGCAGAGCGGGCCCGGGTCCGCCCCGGCCGACCTGGGGCCGACCTTCAGGGTGCCCTCCGGGGAGATCCACGCGACGGACCCGCCGCCCGCCCCCACGGTCACGATGTCGATCATCGGGATCTTGCACGGGTAGCGGCCGATGCCGCCCTCGGTGGTCAGCGAGGGCTCCCCGTCGATCACCACCGCGACGTCGGTGGAGGTGCCGCCGCCGTCCAGTGTGATCACCGACGGGTGCCCGGCGGTGGAGGCGACCAGCGCGGCGCCGAGCGCGCCCGCGGCCGGTCCGGACAGCACGGTCGTGATCGGCTGGTGCACGACCTCGGCGGCGGACAGCACGCCGCCGTTGCTCTTCATCACCGAGAACGGCATGCCGAGCCGGTCGGCGAGGTTGGCGATGTAGCGGCGCATGGTCGGCTTGACCGCGGCGTCCACCAGGGTCGTCACCGACCGTTCGTACTCGCGGTATTCGCGCAGTACGTCGCTGGAGATCGAGACGACCGCGCCGGGATGCTCACGTTCGATGATCTCGCGCATGCGGAGCTCGTGTCCGGGGTTGGCGTAGGAGTGCAGCAGGCACACGCCGATCGCGGTGATCCCCCGCTCGCGGAACCATCCGGCCACGGCCACGGCCTGCGCCTCGTCGAACGGGCGGACCTCGGCGCCGGTGTGGTCGAGACGTCCGCCGACGGTCTTGACCCGGTGCACGGGGACGATCCGGGGCGGTTTCACCCAGAAGTAAGAGTTGCCGTAGCCGTCGGGGACGCTCTGCCTGGCGATCTCCAGGATGAACTCGAAGCCCTCGGTGGTGACGAGGCCCAGATCCGTGATGCGGTCTTCGAGGAGCTGGTTGGTGGCCACGGTGGTGCCGTGCACGACCGCCGACACGGTCTCCACGCCCGCCTTCCGCAGGACCTTCCGCACTCCCTCCATGAACCCGTCAGCGGGGTTGGCGGGTGTGGAGGGAGTCTTGGTAGTGGTGATCTCACCGGTCTGTTCGTCCACCGCGACCACGTCGGTGAACGTGCCCCCGGTGTCGACCCCTATACGGACGCTACGCATGCCCCCGTGTCTACCCAGTCCTGCGGAGGCGGCAAATCGGCGGACCCTGCCGAAGCTGGGCCGCGTCCTTGGGCACTGTTAGCGGCGGCGCGGACCCATGGTGGAGCCGATCACCGCGTCGGCGTCGTGCGCGTGCACCTTCGCGGCGAGCCGGATGGCCATCTCGTTGGTACGGCGCAGCTCGGCCTCGACCCGGTCCTTGCCCGACTGGCCGACCTGGACCCCGAAGTAGGCGCCGATGATCGCACCCGAGACGCCGACCAGGCCGGCGAAGGGGGCCGCGGACTCGCCGTTGCGCATCGCGATCACCACGAAGGCGACCAGGAGGACCACCAGGCCCGTGACGACGACGTAGAACCCGTAGCGCCAGCGGGCCGCCTCCGCCTGGGCGGCGACGGCCTCGTCCTCGGTCATCATCGCCGCGAGCGCGACGGGTATCTCAGCGGTCTCCGCCGTGGACGGCATCGCCGGGGACGTGGCCGCGGGGATCTTGTTGAGAGGTGGAGCAGAGGCTTTGGCGGTCGTCACAGACCCTCCCACTTTCCGATAGGCAAAATGAATCTCCCATGCTTTTCGCAGTCAAGCCAAGCCGGACCAGGCTATGTCACCGCGAGGTCCCCCATTCCTACCAGCGCACCGCCTGCCCAAACGCTCCCGGCCGACCCACTAGGCTGACCCCCCGTGACCGAATCGTCCGCGCTCTCCGCCGTCCCCCTCAAATCCCGTGACGGGGTGCTGCGCTTCTACTTCGGCCCGATGGACTGCGGCAAGTCCACGCTGGCCCTGCAGATGAACTACAACCACGGCCGTCAGGGCAGGCGCGGCCTGGTGCTGACCAAGCACGACCGCTCGGGCGGCCCTCAGCTCACCAGCCGGATAGGGCTGGGCAGTGACGCCATCGAGGTCGTCGACGACCTCGACCTGGTGGCCCTGGTCCGCGGCCACCAGCAGCCCGTCGACTACGTGATCTGCGACGAGGCGTGCTTCTACACGGTCGCCCAGATCGAGCAGCTCGCCGACCTCACCGACGACTTCGGCATCGACGTCTACGCCTTCGGCCTGGCGGCGGACTTCCGGTCGCAGATGTTCCCCGCCGCCCAGCGCCTGTTCGAGCTGGCCGACGAGATCAGCCGCCTCCAGGTGGAGGTGCTGTGCTGGTGCGGCCGTCCCGGCCGGCTGAACGCCCGCGTGGTCGGCGACAAGCTGGTGCGGACCGGCGAGCAGGTGATCATCGGGGACACCGGTGACGCCCCGATCCGCTACCAGGTCCTCTGCCGCCGCCACTACCGCGCGGGCGACCTCGGCCACTCCTGAGCCCGGCCTGCCGGCCGGGTCCCCGCGGGGAGGCCCGTGGCGCCGGCGGACGGCGCGTCAGACCGCGCAGTGGCCGTCGTCGTCGCAGGCCTCCCCGGCGGACCCGGCCGCCTCGGGCGCCGGGCTCCGGCCGGTCCGCTCGGCGACCTCCTCCAGAGCGGCGAGCAGGGTGTCCTCGGGCTGGGCGCCGGAGACGGCGAACTGCCCCTCGAACAGGAACAGCGGGACGGAGCCGACGCCCAGGGCCCGGGCCCGGGCCAGGTCCTCCTTGACCGCCGCCGTGCCGTCCTCGCCGTCGAGGTCCGCCCGGACGCCGAGCCCGGCGGCCAGCTCGGCGAGGACCTCCCGCGAGCCGACGTCGAGACCGTCGGTGAAGTGCGCGCGGAAGAGGGCGTGGAGCGCCTCCTCCCCCTTCCCCTGCTCGCCGGCGAGCCGGATGAGGCGGTGCGCGTCGAAGGTGTTGGCCTGGACCGAACGATCGAAGTCCAGTCTCAGCCCGTCTCCGGCGGCGACGCCCGTCACGTGCGCGAACATCTGCGCGGCCCGCTCGGCCCCGCCGAACTTGGCCGCCGCCCACTTGAGGGTCGGCTCCCCGGCGGACTCCGCGTCCGGCGCGAGCTGGAACGGCCGGAACTCCACCTCCACCTCGCCCCCCTTGGCACGGTAGCGCTCGACGGCGCGGGCGAAGCGGGTGTGGCCGATGTAACACCAGGGGCAGACGACGTCTGAGTAGATTTCAACCTTCACGGAGTGCTGCAACCGGCACGGCGGCCCGCTGATTCCGCGCGGCGTGGGCACCCGGTCAGGCCGGGCCCCGGGATCACGGCTCCGGCGCGACAGCGTTTTGAGTCAGTTGTCTGACTAACTATGGACAGGCCGCGATCCGGGCGGCTACGATCACTATTCAGTTAGCCAACTAACTCCTTTCAGGGACGTCACCGTCCCCAGCCCCCGGCCGGGAACGCGGTGGATCGAGTGATGAACCCCCGACCTCCGAAGGACCCGTCATGCCTGTCCAGCAAGTGCTCGGATCAACGATCTCCTACCAGGAGCTCGGCGCCGGTGCGCCGATGGTCTTCCTGCACGGCAACCCGACCTCGTCGCACCTGTGGCGGCACATCCTCCCCGCGGTCGGCGACCCGGGCCGCCGCCTGGCCCCTGACCTGATCGGCATGGGCGCATCAGGCAAACCCGACATCGACTACACCTTCGCCGACCACGCCCGCTATCTGGACGCCTGGTTCGACGCGCTCGGCCTGGACGACGTGGTGCTGATCGGACATGACTGGGGCGGCGCCCTCGCCTTCGACTGGGCCGCCCGTCATCCCGGACGGGTGCGCGGCATCGCGTTCACCGAGGCCATCGTCAAGCCGATGTCCTGGGAGGAGTTCCCCGAAGGCGGCCGCCCGCTGTTCCGGGCGATCAAGACGGAGGGCGTCGGCGAGGCCATGATCCTCGACGACAACGCCTTCATCGAGCAGGCGCTGCCCGGCACCGTCGCCACCCCCCTCGGCCAGGACGACCTCGACGCCTACCGCAGGCCGTACCCCACCCGGGAGAGCCGCCGGCCGCTGCTGCGGTGGCCGCGGTCGATGCCGCTGGGCGGGGAGCCCGCCGACGTCGTGGCCAGGATCGAGGCCTACGACCGGTGGCTGGCGGCCAGCGTGGACGTGCCCAAGCTGCTGCTCACCTTCCAGCCCGGTCCGGGGGCCATGATGGGCCCGGAGATCGTCGACTGGTGCGCGGCGAACATCGCCGGCCTCGAGATCGAGCGGCACGGCGCGGTCGCCGGGCACCACACCCCGGAGGACCAGCCCCACGTGATCGCCACGGCCGTCGCGGAATGGGCCGACAGGCACGGGCTCCGCTGACCCCGCCCCGGGGGCCGTGTCCGCGCCCCGGGTCTCGGGGGGAGCTCCGGGTCGCGGGCGGGCGTCCGCCGTCCGCCCGTGGTCTCTCGGGACTACCCGCGGACCCCCTACTTCAGAGCTACCCGGAAGCCCGCCGAGCTACGCGGGAGGTGCGCTCTCCGTAGGGACGCCGATCACAAGGGGTGATCCATAACTTCGATGCCGGAATCACGACAGAGATCCGGTATGGAAGGACCATCCCATGGCGTCCCGCCTGCGCCGTACCCTGCTCGCCGCACTGGTCACCGCCTCGGTGGCCGTGCCGGTGTCGGGTACGGCCCGCCCCTCGGCCGTCCCTGCGCCCGTCCCGGCGGCCCTCGCCCCGATGCGGGCCGCGACCCCCGCCGCCCTCGCCGAGCGGTACGCCGCCGGCCGCGAGGGCATCCGGGCGGCCGAGCGGATGGCCGCCGGCGACGGCCACCGGTGGCGGGCCGCGATGCTGCGCGCCATGGCGGACCCGGCGCGGCAGTTCCTGTTCTTCGACGGCCGCGGCGGCGGCCGCACCGCGGAGGTCTTCGGCGACCTGTCGGCGGCCGAGCGGATCGCCGTGCTGGTCCCCGGCAGCGACACCAACCTCGACAAGTACGGGCTCCTGCGCGGTGGCGCGCTGAGGCTGCGGCAGGCGCTCGACGACCGGTCCGCCGTCATCGCCTGGCTCGGCTACCGGACACCCAACCTGGTGAGTCCGGCGGTGCTGACACCCGACCGCGCGGATGAGGGCGCCCCCGCCCTGCGCGCGTTCGTGCGGGAGCTGAGCGCGGTCCGGCCCGCCGCCCGGATCTCCCTGGTGTGCCATTCCTACGGCTCGGTGGTCTGCGCACGGGCCGCGTCCGGGCTGGACGTCGCGGACATCGTCCTGTACGGCAGCGCGGGCGTCGGCGCCGGCAGCGCCGCCGCACTGCGCACCCGGGCCACCGTCTGGGCCGGCCGGAGCGCCGGCGACTGGGTCGCCGGGGTGCCGCACCTGCGGCTGCGACTGCCCTTCGTGACGGTCGGACTCGGGACCGACCCGGTCTCGCCGGAGTTCGGCGCCCGAGTCTTCGCCACGGGCGACGGCGGCCACAGCGACTACCTCAGGTCCGGCTCCACGTCCCTGAGGAACATCGCCCGCATCGTCGCCGGACAGACCCCGGCCGGGCAGGACCGTCATGCGTGACCGCGTCCGGCGGATCGCTCCGGCGGCCCCGCCCGGGCTCGACCGCGCCGTGCGTGACCTCGTCCGGCGGGTCGACGCGGCGACGCCGCCCGGCCGCGACCGTGCCCTCGACGCGCTGCGCGCCCTGGCCATCCTCGGCGTGGTGCTCGGTCACTGGCTGGTGACCGCGCTGGTGGCCGACAGCGGCACGGTGCACACCGCCAGCCCGCTCCGGCACCTGCCCCAGCTCACCCCCGTCTCCTGGCTGTTCCAGACCCTCGCGGTCTTCTTCCTGGTGGGCGGGCAGGTGGGCGCGGAGAGTCATGCCTCCGCCCGCGCCCGGGGGACGACGTACGGGCGGTGGCTCGGCGCCCGTACGGCGCGGCTGTCGCGGCCGGTCGCCGCCGTGCTGGTGGTGTGGACCGTGGCGGTGGGCGCGATGCTCGCCTCCGGGGCCGGCCTGGAGACCGTACGCACGCTGGTCAAGCTGGTGCTGTCCCCGCTGTGGTTCCTGCTGGTCTTCGCGGTGCTGACGGCGGCGACCCCACTGGTGGCCAGGCTGCACCCGCTGTGGCCGTTCGCCGCCGTCGCGCTCGTCGACCTGGGCCGTTACGGCCTGGGCGGGCCCGCCTGGCTCGGCTGGGCCAACGTGGCGGCCGGCTGGCTGGTGCCGTACTGCCTGGGCGCCGCCCGGGCCCGCGGCGCCCTGCGGGGCCGGGCGACCGGATGGGCGCTGTTGCTCGGCGGCGGCGCCGCCACCGCCGGGCTCGTCCTGTGGGCCGGCTACCCGGCGGCCATGGTCGGGGTGCCCGGTGCCCGGATCTCCAACCTCGCCCCGCCCACCCTCGCGGCCGTCGCCTTCGGCCTGGCCCAGTGCGGGGCGGCCCTGCTGCTGCTCGGCCCGCTGCGGCGAGTGCTGCGCCGCCCTGCCGTCTGGGCGCCGGTGGCGCTGGTCAACCTGGCCGCGATGACGATCTTCCTCTGGCACCAGACCGCGATGATCGCCGTCACCGCGACCGGCCTGCTCACCGGCGAGACCCTGCCCGGCCTGCACACCGCCCCCGACGGTCCCGGCTGGGTGCTCGCCCGGCTGGCCTGGCTGCCGGCGTTCGCGCTGGCCCTGCTGGTCTGCTGGGCCGCCTTCCACGCCCACGAGCGGAGACGGCCCGCGAAGGGGTCAGGACCCGGCTGACCCCGGCGTCCGGGACGGCGGCAAGCGATCTTGGCAGGTGGCGACCGGCCGGGCGTCCCACGACGTCACCGCCGTGGGCGGCGCCTGGAGCGCGTTCTCCGGCCGGGCTACGCCTCCTGCGCCTCCTCGCGTGACCTCGTCCTCGTCGACCGCACCCAGTCGGTGAAGTCCTCGCATGCGCCGCGGGCAAGTGCTCAGGTGGGGCACGGTCATGCGCCGCGGGCCGAACGCCCCAGGCCGGGGATGAGCACCGCGGCGACGATCAGGTGCATCCCGGCCAGCGTCACCGTGCTCGCGGTGCCGACGGCGCCGAGCGGGCCGGCCAGCGACAGCACGAGCACGACGGCCGCGATGACCGTCCAGGTCCGCCCCGGCCGTTTCAGGAGCCGTTCCAGCAGCGCGAGCAGCGCCCAGCCCGCCAGCCCGGCGAGCAGGCTCGCCGTGGCGACCGCGGCCGGCCCGACGGGCTGAACCGCCCCGTCGAGCCGGACGGTCAGGCCGATTCCGGCCACCGGGCCGGCCAGCGCCCAGAGGGCGAGGGCCGCAGCCGTCGCGCCGGCCACTGTCAGTGCCCGCCGGGTGGCGGTGCGGCCGGCCCGCTCCGGCACGGCACGGGTGGGAATGGTCTCACCGGACACGCGTTTCCCCTTTCGGAGTCGGACGGGGCGGGCCGTCCCGCACGCCGTCCGCTGATGGCGGCCGCGGCGGCCCCGTCTGGTCCATGAGCGTCGCCGTCGCGGCGCGGTCGCCGCATCGGCCGCGCGGCCGCGGCGGGTTCGACTGTGGTAGGGCCGGACACCGACTTTGGTAGGTGTCGGCGCCGCCGTACCCGGAGCTACCCTTGGTCGGTGCACGGCGAGATCCACTGCGAGGCGGGGGCGGAGCCCGAGGGGCGGCACGCCTCCGAGCCCCTCGCCGCGATCGGCATGATCGTAGGGGTGGGGAGCCTGGTCGCGCTGACGATCTGGGGCCGCTCCGACGCGCATCCGGCGGAGGGGCTGCTCGGTCTCGACATCGCGGCCGGGGCGCTCGGGTGCGCCCTGCTGCCCGTCCTGCTGCGGCGGCCGGTCACCGGCGCGCTGGGACTCACCGCGTTGGCGGCGCTGTCGATGGCGGCCACCCCGGTGGCCACGCTGGGCGCGCTGCTGGTCGCTCAGCGGCGCAGCTTCCCCGTCGCGGCCGCGGTGGCCGTGGCGGGGGTCGCGGCGCACGCGGCGCAGGGCGTGTGGCGGCCGAGCGGAGGGATCACCTTCGGCTGGTGGCTGGCCCTGATCACCGTCGGATACGGCGCGCTGGTCGGCTGGGGCGCGCTGACCCGGGCGCGGCGCGCGCTCGTCACCTCGCTGTGCGAGCGCGCCCGCCGCGCCGAGGCCGAGCAGGGCCGGCGGGTGGCCGAGGCCCGGATGCTGGAGCGGACCCGGATCGCCCGGGAGATGCACGACGTGCTGGCCCACCGGCTGTCGCTGCTGGCCACATACGCGGGCGCGCTGGAATACCGCCCGGACTCCCCGCCCGAGCAGCTCTCCCGCGCCGCCGGCGTGGTCCGCGCCGGGGTGCACCAGGCACTCGACGAGCTCCGCGATGTGATCATCCTGCTGCGCGACGAGGACGACGGTCCCGACGGACCGCCCCAGCCCGTGCTCGCCGACCTGCCCCGCCTGGTCGAGGAGACCCGTGACGCCGGAGAGGAGATACGGCTGCGCAACGGGGTGGTCGACCCGGCCGCCCTGCCTGCCGCCGTCGGCCGGACGGCCTATCGGGTTGTGCAGGAGGGGCTGACCAACGCCCGCAAGCACGCCGCGGGCCGGCCGGTCCAGGTCGTGCTGGAGGGCCGGCCCGGCGACCGGCTTGTGATCGACATCCGCAACCCGCTGCCGGAGGGCGGGGCCGCCCCGCCGATCACACCCGGCACCGGCACCGGCCTGGTCGGGCTGACCGAGCGGGTGCAACTCGCCGGCGGGCTGCTCGACCACGAGGTGACCGCCGGCGGCGAGTTCCACCTGCGCGCCTGGCTACCATGGCCGGCGTGAACCGTCCGCTGCGCGTGCTCATCGTGGACGACGACGCCCTCGTCCGCGCCGGGCTGTCCATGATGCTCGACGGGATCCACGGCATCACCGTGGTCGGCGAGGCCGCCGACGGCGACGAGGTGCCCGCGGCCGCCGACGCGCACGCCCCCGACGTCGTGCTCATGGACCTTCGGATGCCGCGGGTGGACGGCATCACCGCCACCCGCAGACTACGGAGCCGGCGACACCCGCCCGAGGTCATCGTGCTGACCACCTTCGACAGCGACGAGAACATCCTGCACGCGCTGCGCGCCGGCGCCAGCGGCTTCCTGCTCAAAGACACCCCGCCGGCGCAGATCGTCGGAGCGGTCCGCCAGGTCGCCGCCGGAGACCCGATCCTGTCCCCCAGGGTCACCCGCCGGCTCATGGACCGCGCGGCCACCCAGGCCGGCACCTACCAGCGGGCCCGTGCCGCACTGGCCACCCTCAGCCCCCGCGAGCGCGAGGTGGTCCTCGCCGTGGCCCAGGGCCGGACCAACGCCGAGATCGCCGCGGAGCTCTTCATGACCGTGGCCACGGTCAAGGCCCACGTCTCCCACATCCTCAGCAAACTCGACCTCGACAACCGGACCCAGATCGCCCTGCTCGCACACGACGCCGGCCTGGCCTGACCTGCGGCGGGGCGGGCGGGGACGGACGCCGCGGCGCGACCGCCCGGCATGACGCTCATCCGGCCCCACCGCCCGCACCCCGAGCCCCGGCCACCGGCGACCGCCCTCCGGCGGCGGAGGTCCGCGGTCCGGCTAGGGAGCGGCGGCCATCTCCTCCAGGCGGGCGGCGAGCCGGTCGGGCTCCCCGTCGGCCAGCGCGGCCGCGGCGCGCCACCAGGCGAACCACTCACCGCTGCGCCACATCCAGTCGACACGCTCGATGGCGGCGATGACGTCGCCCGTGACCTGCCACGGCCCGCCCGCCTGCGCGGCGGTGGCCCCGTGGCGCAGGGCCCAGGCGTGCAGGGTCCCGGCGGCGGACCCGTCGACCGGCTGCGCGTAGGGGTCGGGGTGCTCGTCCAGCCGGTGCGGGCCGAGACCGGCCGCCACCCCCCAGCTCCACTGGGCCTCGGCCGGGCGGGAGTAGCGCAGCGACTCGAAGTCGAGGTTGGAGCCGAGGCCGCCCTCCCGGCGCCTGACCACCACCGCGTCGAGCCGGCCGCCCGCGTCGAAGGAGACCACGATCCGCCGGCCGGGGGCGGCGTCCTCGGGCAGCGCGACCCGGTCCTCCACCTGCCAGGAGTTCAGGTCGGTCACCGCGGCGGGCCGGCCCCAGACCTCGTCGGCGGCGTCGTCGGCGATCCAGGCGGCGAGCATCTCCAGCACGGTCAGGTCGGTCCACGGGTCGACGGCGGTCGCGCTGCGGAGCACCTCGTCCGGCGCCGGCAGCTTGCCGCCGCGGGTCCGCCGCCACCACTGCCCGCCCAGGTCACGGGTGCCGACCAGCAGCCCGGCCAGCGCGGCGAGCTCGGTGGACCTGCGGGTCAGCGGGGCATAGCGGGCGAGCTCGGCACAGCGGGCGGCACGGTCGGCGCCGAACACGGCCTCCACCTCGCGGAGCAGGGCACCGGCCTCCAGCCGCTCCTCGCCCAGAAGGTCACGGATCAGTCGTCTGGCCTCGGTCCGGGCATCCTCCGCACGTGCCTCGCGCATACGGGCCACGCTACGCCCGGCGCTCCCCGCGCGCGAGGGCCGGCGGCCTCACCCGTGGGGGCCGGCGGCCTCACGCGTGGGGGTCGGCGGCCTCACGCGTGGGGGTCGGCAGGCGGGACGGCCGTGCCGTCGTCGCCGGGCGAGCGCGCCCGGTAGGCGGCCCGGCCCACCATGTAGGCGGCCACCGCCGCGGTGACCACCTGGAAGACCGCGACCAGCGCCAGCGTCCCGGCGATCGCCCAGGTGGGCCGGCGCAGCCACATGGCCAGCAGGATCAGGTGCAGGCCGAGCACCTGCGGCTTGGTCGCCGGATGCATGCGTGACAGGGTGCCGGGGAACCTGACCATCCCCACCCCCGCCACGAACGCGAGCGCGGCACCCAGCAGCAGGCACGCCGCGGCGGCCACGTCCAGCGCGGTCAACGTGCCCTCCCCGGGAGGGGCCCGGCCGGTGCGGTCAACGCGCCCTCCCCGAGAAGAACCTGGCCAGCGAGACCGATCCGACGAACCCGACGAAGGACAGCACCAGCAGGACCGGCAGCGCCGAATACTCCCCCACCACCGCCGCCCCCGTCCCGATCCCGCACATCACCACCGCGGTGAGCACGTCCAGCGCGACCGCCCGGTCCAGCATGGAGGGGCCGCGCACCAGCCGGTGGAGCGTCAGCGCCGCCGCGCAGCCGAGCAGCGCCAGCGCCGCCAGATATACCGCCGTCACCGCAGTTCCTCCTGGTCCGCACCGGTGCCGAAGGCCGCCACGATGCCCTTCTCCAGCCGCGTCACGTCCGCCTGGACGGTGGCCTGGACGTCCCCGGTGATGCCCAGGACGTGCAGCACCAGCTCCCTGTCGCCGAAGTGCACCTCCAGCACCAGGCTGCCCGGCAGCGCCGACAGCGCCACGGTGATCAGCACGGCCATCACCTCCGACGACGTGCGCAGCCGTACCTCGACGATCTGGACCGGCGGCATCGCCCCCAGGCGCAGCGCCCAGAACGCGACACGGAAGCTGGAGGCCACCAGGTCCAGCGCGAAGCGGACCAGGAAGACGAGCGCCGCGACCGGGTGGATCCGCAGGCCGGTGTCCAGCACCGGCAGGGGCAGCAGCCAGACGACGAGCACCCCGCCCAGCAGGCCGCCGAGCACGTTGCCCACGCTGAGGTCGCCCCAGAGCAGCAGCCAGACCACCGTGAGCCACGCCACCTGCGGCAGCGGGACGGGCCTGCCCAGCAGTCGGGGGGTGAGTCCCCGGCCGCTCACCGCAGGCTCCTGAGCACCGACGAGATGTACGGCTCGCGGGCCATCAGCTCGCCGGCGGTCCGTCGCGCCAGGGCGGACAGCGGCCCGGCCAGCACGGTGAACGACAGGGCCAGCGCCACCAGGGCCATGGCGGAGCCGAGCATCGGCAGCGGGATGCTCGCGCTCGTGACGATCGCCCGGCCGGTGATCCCCTCGGTGCCGGAGGCCCGGACGACGGGGGCCTCCTCGCCCTCCAGCACGGTCCCCATCTTCTTGATCATGCCGGGGGGCGGCGTCCGCCAGAACGCCTTGTTCCACGTCGTGGCCACGGCGTACAGGGTGAGGAGGCTGGTCAGCAGCCCCCCCGCCACCAGGACGAGCGCCATGGGACCGCCATCGGCCACCCCCGCCTGGATCAGCGTCAGCTTGCCGAGGAAGCCGGACATCGGCGGGATGCCCGCCAGGTTCATCGCCGGGACGAAGAAGAGCACCGCGATCAGGGGCGCCAGCCTCATCAGGCCCCCCAGCCGCTCCAGCGCGGTCGTGCCGGTGCGGCGCTCGATCAGCCCGGTCACCAGGAAGAGGCTGGTCTGCACGGTGATGTGGTGGACGACGTAGAACACCGCACCCGCCAGACCGAGGACCGAGGAGAGCGCCACCCCGAAGACCATGTAGCCGATATGGCTGACCAGCGTGAAGGAGAGCATCCGTTTGATGTCGGTCTGGGCCACCGCACCGAACACCCCGACCAGCATGGTCAGCAGCGCCACCCACATCAGCAGGCCGCTCACCGGCCCGCCGGGGAACAGCAGCGCCTCCAGCCGGATGATCGCGTAGATGCCGACCTTGGTGAGCAGCCCGGCGAACAGCGCCGTCGCGGGGGCCGGCGCGGTCGGATAGGAGTCGGGCAGCCACGCCGACATCGGGAAGATGGCCGCCTTGACCACGAAGACCAGCAGGAGCAGGAGTTCGACCAGCAGCTTGACGTGCCCGGGCAGCACGGAGAAGCGCTCGGCGAGCTGGGCCATCGACACGGTGCCCGTCGCGCCGTAGGCCACCGCGATCCCGACCAGGAAGAGCATCGAGGAGGCCAGGCCCATCACCACGTAGGTGGCGCCCGCGCGGATGCGGGACTCGGTGCCGCCGAAGGTAAGCAGCACGTAGGAGCCGCTGAGCAGCATCTCGAAGGCTACGAAGAGGTTGAACAGGTCACCGGCGAGGAAGGCGTCCGACACCCCGGCGATCATGATGAGGTAGGCCGGGTGGAAGATCGACAGCGGGGCGATGCGCTCCTGGTCGGCGTAGGCCTGCGAGATGGAGTAGATCATCACGCACAGCGTCACCGCCGAGGAGACCACCAGCATCAGCGCGGCGAGCCGGTCGGCGACCAGGGCGATACCGATCGGCGCCGGCCAGCCTCCGGCGTAGGTCACCAACGGCCCCCCTCCGTCGGCCGCCAGCAGCAGGACGCATGACACCACCAGCACGGCCGTGAGCGTCACCACGCTGATGAGCGCCTGCAGCCTGCGCAGCCGCCCGCCGATGGCCAGCTTGAGCCCGGCGGCCAGCAGCGGCAGCACCACCGGGGCCGCGACCAGCCCCCCTTCCGGGACCGCGATCAGCTTCTCCACCGGCCCTCCCCGCCGGGCACGGCGTGCCGCTCCCGTGACCTCCGTCTCACGCCCGGCACGGCCGGCTCCGTCCACGACCACCGGCCCGCCTCCGGCACAACCCGCCGGAGCCACGGCCACCCGCCCCCGTCCGGCACGGCCCGTGTCCCCGGCGTCCCCCGCCCCGCGTCCGGCAGGGCATGCGGCACAGTCATCAGTCGTCCCCCTCCAGGTCCGGATCCTCTGCCCTGGCCTGCCGCTCCCGGTCGGCCCGGATGGCCGCCCGCATCTCCTTGCGCGCCTCGCGCTGGCGGAGCCGGAACCGCCTGCGGATCTCCCGTTCCCGCTCGGCCTGCTCCCGCTCCCGCCGGGCGAAGTCCGCGCGCAGCTTGTCGATCCGCTCCTGCCGGCTCTCCTTGGACACCGCCTCCTCGCGCCGGGCCTCGGCGAGCCGTTCCTCGATCTGCTCGCTGGACAGGCCGGCGTCCTTGTGCGCCTGGAGCCAGCGGCCCAGGTCCACGTTGACGTCCAGGATCCGTCTCTCCAGCTCCTGGGCCTCCCGGTGTTCCCTTTCGCGCCGGGCGGACTCCAGGTGGGCGAGTTCCGCGCGCTGCTCCTGGACCAGCCGCCGGTACGCCTCCTGCTTGGCGAGCACGGCCTGGGTGAGCTCCCCGCGCCGGGCGCGCAACCGTACCCTGCGGTCCTCGGTGTCGTCCTGGACCTCGTCGCCGCCGGTGAGCTGCCAGGACCGGTGGACCACGGAGAGCAGGAACGCGGTGATGCCCAGGGTGATCACGATGGAGGTGAGCACCATCGCCTGCGGCAGCGGGTCGGCCATCCTCGCCGGATCGGACCTGCCGAGGATGGGCGGCTCCCCGGCGGGACCGCCGACGGTGAGGATCAGCAGGTTCACCCCGTTGCCGAGCAGGATGACGCCGACCAGCAGCCGGACCAGGCTCCGCTCCAGCAGGAGCGTCACCCCGGCGGCCGCCAGGGTCCCCGACACCAGCAGGGGCAGCAGCGAGACGGTCACCGCTCCTCCTCGGCCTCGATCTGCCGGTCCAGCTCCGCCCCCAGGCTGCGCAGGACGTCCTGCGCCATGCCGACCACCGTGACGTAGATCCCGATGTCGAACAGCAGCACGGTCGACAGGTGGAGCTCACCGATCAGCGGGATCGCCAGGTCCGCGGAGAGCATGTCCAGCGGCGCGCCGGTGGCCAGCAGCCCCCAGAGCGCGGTGACGGTGGACAGCAGGAGCCCCAGGCCGATCAGCACCCCGGCGTCCACCGGCGCCGCGACGGCCAGCTCGTAGCGGCCGCCGGCGAGGTAGCGGATGACCAGCGCCAGCCCGGCCACGATGCCGCCGGCGAACCCGCCCCCCACCGAGCTGTGCCCGGTGAACAGCAGGAAGAGCGAGATCAGCATCACCGTGTGGAAGGTCAGCCGGGCCACGACCTCCAGGACGACCGCCTGCTCCCCCGCGGGCAGGGTCGCCGCGAGCCAGTGCGTCCGGTCCTCCCGCCTGGCCTCCGCGGGCGGGCGCTCCAGCGCGTACGTACGGCGGCGCAGGAAGACCAGACTGGTCACCCCGAGAGTGAGGACGACGATCACGGAGCTCTCCCCCATGGTGTCCCACGCCCGGATGTCCACCAGCAGCGCGCTGACGATGTTGGAGGCCCCGGACTCCTCGGCAGCGTCGGCCATCAGCCGGCCGACCGGCATCGCCGTGCGCGCGCTCGCCGCCAGCATCCCGGCACCGACGATCATCACGCCGCTCACCACTCCGAGGGCGACGCGCACGCCGAAGGGCACCCGGGGCGAGCCCTCCCTCGGCCCCACCGGGAGCCTGCGGAGCACCAGCACGAACACCACCAGGCTCAGCGTCTCGGTGAGGAACTGGGTCAGTGCCAGGTCCGGCGAGCCGTGCACCAGGAACAGCAGCGCGACGCCGTACCCGGTCACCCCCGCCAGCAGCGCGAGCACGATGTGCGAGCGCACCCGCGGCGCGACGAGCGCCGTGGCGATGAGCAGGACGCCGATGACGGGCTGCTCGACGCGCTCCCAGGGCACCACGTCCAGCCGGACGTCGCGGACGGGCCCGTACAGCAGCGAGAAGCCCCCGATCCCGGCCATGGAGACAAGGGCGATCATGAGGTAGTCGGGGAGCGAGCCCCGCTGGGTGACGCCGGTCAGCTGGAGGGCGGAGCGGTCCAGCGCCCGGATGACGCTCCAGTAGACGTGGCCGGAGTCGACCAGGCGCAGGATCCGCCCGGTCCGCTCCACCGCGGGACCGGCCAGGAGGAGGAGCACGCCCCCGGCCAGGGCGACGGCCGACAGCAGCAGCGGCACGGGCGCGCCGGTCCACAGCGCGAGGTGGGTGCCGTGGCCGGGCCCGGCGAAGGTGTCGGTGTAGCTCTCCATCGCCTGGCCGTACCGTCCGGCGAAGGGGGCGGCGACCAGCCCGAGTACGGCGAGCAGCGCGGGCGGCAGGAACGTCGCGGCGGCGGAGCCGTGCGCGGGGACCGGCTCCCGGCCCGGCCGGTCGCCGAAGGCCCCCCACAGGAAGCGCAGGCTGTAGCCGGCGGTGAGCACCGACCCGACGACCACCCCCGCCAGCGTCACGGTGTCGGTGGTCCGTCCGGTCAGCAGCGACTCGAACGCGGCCTCCTTGCCGACGAACCCCAGGAACGGCGGGATCCCCGCCATCGAGGCCGCCGCCGCCACGGAGGTGGCGCAGAGCCAGGGCGCCGAATGCCGCAGGCCGCTCAGCTCGCGCAGGTCGCGGGTGCCGGTGGAGTGGTCGATGACCCCGACGACCAGGAACAGCGACGCCTTGAACAGCGCGTGCGCGAGCAGCATGGCGACGCCCGCGATCGCGGTGTCCCTGGTGGCCGCGCCGAACAGCACGGTCAGGAAGCCGAGCTGGCTCACCGTGCCGTAGGCCAGCAGCCTCTTGAGGTCGTGCTCGCGCAGGGCCCGCCAGCCGCCCAGCACCATCGTGAGCAGGCCGAGCGGTACGACGATCAGCTGCCAGGCGGGCAGTCCGCCGAATGCCGGGCCGAGCCGGGCGATCAGATAGACCCCCGCCTTCACCATGGCCGCGGCGTGCAGGTAGGCGGAGACCGGGGTCGGCGCGGCCATCGCGGCGGGCAGCCACATGCTGAGCGGGAAGATCGCCGACTTTGACAGCGCCCCGACCAGGATCAGCGCCATCGCCACCGGGACGGAGCCACCGGCCGGCGGGTCCGCGACGATCCGCGAGATCTCGTAGGTCCCCGCCGCCTCACCGAGCACGACCATGCCCGCCAGCATGGTCAGGCCGCCGAAGGTGGTGACGGTCAGCGCCTGCATCGCCGCCCTGCGGCTGGCCCTGCTCGCGGGGTCGTGGCCGATCAGCAGGTAGGAGAAGACCGTGGTCAGCTCCCAGAAGACGTACAACAGTAGGAGGTTGTCGGCGACCACCAGCCCGAGCATCGCCCCGGCGAACGCCACCAGCACCCCGCCGAACCGGCCGAGCCCCTCCTCCCCGGCGTCGAAGTAGCGGGAACAATACAGCAGGACCAGTGCGCCCACACCGGTGACCAGGAAGGTCATGAGGAGGGCCAGCGCGTCGACGCGGAAGGACAGCGCGAAGCCCAGCGTGGGCGCGTAGGGGTGCTCGGATCCGGCCGGGCCGCCGTTCAGCGCCACCCACAGCGCGTAGCCGAGCCCGCAGGCGGGCGGCACGGCGAGCACGAGGAAACCGTCACGGCCGAGACGGCGCATCAGCGCCGGCGCGCACACCGCCGCGACGGCGTGCAGGATCAGCAGCGGCTCCATGTTCCCCCGGGCAACCGTCGTGGCCGACGTATCCCAAACTGCCAGGAGCCACCCGTTTCACCACTTGAGCACACCAGCGGCTTGACCCGAACACCGCCGGTTCTTCACCGGCGCATGATCAGCTCTTCCGGCCGGTACGGCCGAGCAGCCAGCCGATCACGGCACTGCCGAGCGCGACGCCCGCGCCCATGCCGAACGCGGTCAGGACCGGCCACACGCGAGCGCCCGCGGGGGGCTGTTCGGCGGGGCGTTCGAAGATCCGCGGGGCTGTGAGCGGCCCGGCGACGTCCCCGGCCGGGGACGGCACGGCGGAGGATGACGCCACAGGGGACGGCACGGCCGGGGACGTCGCCCCCGGAGACGGCGCCTCTGGAGACGGCGCGCCGGAGGAGACGGGGGCGGCGGAGAGATGGCTCTCCACGGCGGAGAAGAACTCCCCCGCGGTCTTCTTGGCGACCGAGCCGAGCATGCGCTGGCCGATCCCTCCGATCATGCCGCCGATCACGGCCTCGGCGTCGTAGTCGATCCGGGTGCCGCCCTCGACCTCGTTGAGGCGGATCTCCACGGTGGCGTCCACGGTCCCGGGCGCGCCCTGCCCCCGCGCCCTGAGCACGAAACGCTGCGGGGCGTCGGGCTCGGACAGGGCGACCTCTCCCTGGTAGACGCCCTTGATCGAGGCGACTCCGGCGGTGACCGTCATCCGGTAGATGCCGGGCCCCGTCTCCTCCAGACGCTCGCAGCCCGGGATCGTGCGCACGAGCACGGCCGGATCCTGGAGCGCGGACCACACGCGGTCCCTGTCGATGCCGAGTACGGCACTGCCTGCGAGCTTCACAGCAGCACCATAGGCAATCGCCCGCCGTATCGATAACAGCAACATCTGCCCGTCGGCGGGGCGCGCGATTGTCACAGGCCCCGCGTGGCGCCGTCGGCCCGCGGCCGGTGACCCCGACCGGTCCCTCTCACGGCCGGGGATCTCGGCCGGGTCCCTCCTGCCGACGGGGATCTCGGTCGGTCCCTTCTCCCGGTCGGGGAGCTCGGTCGAGCTCCTCCTGCCGACGGGGATCTCGGTCGGACGTCTCTCAGGGACGGGCCGCCGTGGAGGGGCGGCCCCGCAGCGGCGCCCCCACCTCGTGCAGGTGGCGCAGCGCCTGCGCGTAGGAGCTGATGAGCCCGCTCTCCAGGTAGGGGATGTCCAGCTCCTCGCAGTATTCCCGCACGATCGGCTGGGCACGGCGCAGGTTCGGCATCGGCATGCTCGGGAAGAGGTGGTGCTCGATCTGGTAGTTGAGCCCGCCCAGCACCGTGTCCAGCACCCGCCCGCCGCGCACGTTACGCGAGGTCAGCACCTGACGCCGGAGGAAGTCGAGCCGGTCGTCGCCCCTCAGCATCGGCATCCCCTTGTGGTTGGGCGCGAACGTGCAGCCCAGGTAGACGCCGAAGACCGCCTGGTGCAGCAGGAGGAAGGCGACGGCCCGGCCGGGCGACAGCACCGTCAGCAGCGCGGCGAGGTAGGCGGCCACGTGCGCCGTCAGCAGCACCGCCTCCAGCCCGCGGCGCTTCAGCGACGGGCGCGCCAGGGCCCGGAAGCTGGACACGTGCAGGTTGAACCCCTCCAGCGTGAGCAGCGGGAAGAACAGCAGCGCCTGCCGGCGTCCCAGGAACCTGGGCAGCCCCCGGCTGGCGGCGGCCTGCTCGGCCGACCAGATCAGGAAGTCGGGTGAGACGTCGGGGTCGTGGTCCTCGTGGTTGGGATTGGCGTGGTGGCGGGTGTGCTTGTCCATCCACCAGCCGTAGCTCATGCCGATGGCGAGGTTGCCGGCCACCAGGCCGGCGATCCCGCTGGAGCGCCGGGAGCGGAAGACCTGCCGGTGGGCCAGGTCGTGGGCGACCAGCGCGATCTGGGCGAAGACCAGCGCCAGGAAGGCCGCCACCAGCAGCTGGTACCAGGAGTCGCCCACCGCGAAGAACGCGGCCCAGCCTCCGGCGAAGGCGGCGGTGACGAGAGCCAGCCGCAGGGCGTAGTGGCCCGGGCGGCGCTCCAGCAGCCCCGCCTCGGCGATCCGGCGTGCCAGGTGGGCGAAGTCGCTGCCCCGGGCGCCGCTGTCCGCGTCCGGGGTGCCGGCGGACCGGTCCGGGGGGTCGATCACGGTCGAATTGGTCACGGTTCTCCTCGGGAGCGCGGACGCCAGACAGGATTGATCGGCTTCAGCGCCGTAGATCGGCGTCAGAGCTGATGTCCTGTCCCAGGGTTCCGTGATCATCGTGACCGCGGACCCCCGCGACCACCCGGATCCGTGGTGGTGCTGACCCTACCCGGCTTCCGGTCCGACGGCCACGCCTTCAGCCGCCTCCGACAGCAGGGCGGCCGTGGTGACCCGGATGGACGACACGACCGGCTTCCGGTCCGACGGCCGCGCCGCGGCCGCCCCGGGCCGGGCCGGGTCACCGTTGGTCGCGCCGCAGGGGGTGGTCGTCGGGGATCTCGACGAGGACAATGGGCAGGCCGTCGGGATCCTCGATCCACATCTCGATCAGCCCCCACGGCTCCCGCCGGGGAGGGCGGACCACGTCGACCCCCGCATCGCGCAGCCGCCCGTGCTCGGCCGACAGGTCGCGGACCTGGAGCCAGACCGCGGAGGTCTGCCCCGCGGCCCCGTCGGAGCGGCCGGAGAGCTCCAGGAAGCCCTGGCCGAGGAAGAAGACCAGGCCCGGGTCCTCGGCGGGGCCGAACTCCCGGTATACCGCCAGCCCCAGGATGTCCCGGTAGAACCGGCGGCTGCGCCCGGGATCGGAGGGGCGCACGAGGATGCGGCTGCTCAGCACCTCCATGTGTCGGCCTGACCTCCCTCCGGCGCCCTCGTGCCCCCCGACCCCCGATCCGCCGGACGGTCCACGCGGCCCACCCGGGCCGCCTCCCGTGGGCGGCGCGGGGAGCCCACGCCCCCGGTCTCAGGCCCGGGTCGGCTCCTCATAGCCCTCATCCTCCCCGTAGACGCGCTTGTCGGGATCGCCCTCGGGCTGGTTGGCCGGGTCGGTGGGAGAGGGGGCGGACTCCTCGGCGAAGTCCGGAACATCATGATCTTCTGGATTCTCCCGGCGGTCGGCCAGTGGCCGGCTCTCATCGGACTGCGACATGTGTCCTCCTTGCTCGTCCTTGCTCGTCCTTGCTCGTCGATACCGGGCACCCTCCCCTCCGACGGACCCGCCTATGCCTTCTCCGGCCGCCGTACCGCCGGCGTCTCCCGCACCCGGCCGGTCAGCTGGAGCTCCGGCTGCTGGCAGGATGGTGGCCCATGGCACCGGGGAAATCATGGGCGAGCAGATCGGCGGCGGCGTTCATGGCCCTGGCGGCGGGCGCGGGATGCGCCGGCGGCACCGGTGGCGTCCCGGAGCCCGGCGCCGGCCGCGCCTCCTCCACCCCGGGCTCCCCGAGGGTCAGCGCCTCGCCGGCCAGACCCGCCGGGCCGCCGGGGGCGCTGCCCAGACCGGGTGAGGTGGGCCGGATCCCGGCGCCCTCCGACGGGCTGCCCCGGGTGATCAGCTCCATCCCCACCGGGCGGAAGGTGGTCTTCCTCACCATCGACGACGGCTGGGAGCAGGATCCGGGCTTCCTCGCGCAGGTCAGGGACCAGCGGATCCCCATCGCGGCCTTCGTCACCCGCGACGCCGTGGAGGCCAGGGGCACGACCGACCCGACCGCGCAGGGCGGCAGATTCCTGGGCGCCGGCAAGTGGGAGTACGTACGCGCCCTGCACGAGGCTGGGGCGACGATCGAGAACCACACGCTGACCCATCCGAACCTGCCGGCGCTCGGCTACCAGCGGCAGAGGGCCGAGATCTGCGGCACCTCCACGCTGATCCGCAAGCATGTGGGCAGCAGGCCCACGCTGTTCCGGCCGCCGTTCGGCAACCACAACACCCTGACCCGCAGGGCCGCCAAGGCCTGCGGCATCGACGCGCTCCTGCTCTGGACCGCGACCGTGCAGCCCGGCGGGAAGATCGCCTACCAGGTGCCCGACAAGAAGCTCCGCCCGGGTGACGTGCTGCTGCTGCACTTCCGCCCGGGCCTGTCACGCGACTTCCGCGTCCTGGTCAACAAGATCAAACGACGGGGGTTCGAGATCGGCAATCTGGACGCCTACCTGAAGGCCGCGACCCGCTAGCCTCCACGGCCCGCACGGCCCCGCCCGGCCGGTCGCACGCGACGACGGACGGCCCGCCTCCCCGGGGGACGGGCCGTCCGGGAGGTGTCCGGTCACTCGTTCTCAGCGGTGTAGAGGTATTTCCAGCCGCCGCACCTGGTCGGGTAGGAGCTGTGCGGACCGGCCTGGCACACCTTGACGCGGACGCTCCGCGCGTCCTCCTCGGCGAAGTGGAACCGCTTGGCGCCGCCCGCCCCGCAGTATTTGTAGGTCCTGCCGCCGGACCAGTCGTCGTAGCCGTCGTCGAAGTGGTTCACCTGGAACCGCACGTAGCCGCACTTGCCGCCCTGGCGGTAGGTGCGGTGGTCGAGGTCGTAGAGCTTGCCCCTGACGTGCACCTCGTTGGACTCCTGGTGGCGGTCCCACTCGACGCCGATCCAGCCGGCCGCCTTGGCCCTGCCGCCGGCGGAGAAGTAGGGGCCCCAGTAGTCGTCGTAGTCGTAGTCCGACGGGCCCGCGGCGGTGGCCCGCGTGGCCGCGCCCGCGGTGGCCGCGGTGGCCGGCAGGGCGAGCGCGAGCGCGCCGGCGGTGGCGGCCGTGGCCAGCAGGACAGTGGTCAGTCGCTTCATGGTGATCTCCTCGACCCCCGGACCGGCTCCCTGCCGGATCCCCCCTGGGCGTGGCCCCATTGGAACGGGGGGTGCTTGCAGCCTCCCTTAGCGGTGCTTGCAGCCTCCCGTAGCCGGGCTTGCAGCCTGCGGGCCGGCCGGCCCGGGGGTCAGAGGATCTCGGCGGCCCGCGCGGCGGCGTGGAGGTAGACGGGGTCGGGGGTGCGGGCGTGCTCGCGGAGACATGCCTCCGCGAGCTTGATCGCGTGCTCGTCGCCGTCGTCCACCGCCCGCGCCGCCACCTCCTCGGGGCCGGGCGGGTCGCCGTACGGCGGCGGCTCGGGGGTGGCGCGGGCGGTGAACGCGCTGAAGTATCCGCTCCAGTCGGTCACCCGCCGGAAGTCGCCGAGTGCCTCCGGCCAGTCGCCGATGGGCTCCACCTGTCCGGGCTCCGGCTGCAGCCGGGGGAGACAGCCCTCCACCCAGCGCTCCACCGGCGTCGGCGCGCCCCAGGCGCCCACCCACCCGGCCCGCACCGTCCGCCGCCCGGCGTACCCCGGAATCACCCCAGCGGCTGATGTCCGGCGGGCACCTCTCGCACCACCATTGAGGTCATGCGCCTCCGGGGCCCGGCAGGCCCGGGGCGCATCAGGCCGGCAGGGCGCACGCCCCCACCGGCCGGGCCGCCCGGGGCACGACCTCCGGCGGCGCAGGGGGGAGAACAGGCGTCGCGGGCGGAGGGGGCGGTCTCGGCCCGTCCGGGAAGTGCGGTCCCGGACGGACCATGTGACAAAGATCGCAACAGCTCGCGGCGCCAACCCCACCCATTGCTCTACGGCTTGTAGTACTACTTTTAGTAGAACTACAGCTTGTAGAGCTCAGGACCCGTGAGGGGAAGATGGACGCACTGGACCTTGCGCGGTGGCAGTTCGGGGTCACCACCGTGTACCACTTTCTGTTCGTACCCCTGACGATCGGCCTCGGCGTATTCGTGGCCGGCCTGCAGACGGCGTGGCACCGCACGGGCAAGGAGCACTACCTCAGGCTCACGAAGTTCTTCGGGAAGCTCTTCCTGATCAACTTCGCGATGGGCGTGGTCACCGGCATCGTGCAGGAGTTCCAGTTCGGCATGAACTGGAGCGACTACTCGATCTTCGTCGGCGACGTCTTCGGCGCCCCGCTGGCCCTGGAGGCACTGCTCGCGTTCTTCCTGGAGTCGACGTTCCTGGGGCTGTGGATCTTCGGTTGGGACAAGCTGCCCAAGCGTGTCCACCTGGCCACGATCTGGGCCGCGGTCATCGGCTCCAACCTGTCGGCCTACTTCATCCTCGCCGCCAACGCCTGGATGAAGCACCCGGTCGGCTACGAGGTGGTCGACGGCAAGGCCCGGATGACGGACCTGTGGGCGGTGCTCACCAACTCCACCGCGCTCGCCCAGGTGCCCCACGTGGTGGGCGCGGCCTTCGTGGTCGCGGGCGGGTTCGTGCTGGCGGTCTGCGGCTACCAGGTCCTGCGCGAGCGGCGCGCCGACCCCGACCGGACCACCCCGGTCCGGCGGGGCGCGGTGGACATCTGGCGGACCCCGATGCGGGCCGCACTGGTCATGACGGCGATCGCCGGAATCGTGGTCGCCGGCAGCGGGGACATGTCCGCCAAGCTGCTGTACGAGCAGCAGCCGATGAAGCTGGCCGCCGCCGAGGGGCTCAGGCACGACACCGCGGGCGCGCCGTTCTCCCCCGTGCCGGGGGTCGAGGTGCCCATGCTGCTCAGCTTCCTGGCCACCAACGATCCCGGGGCGGTCGTCCAGGGCACCGAGAACCTGCAGGCCCGCTTCACCGAGGAGTTCGGCCCGGCCGACTACCGCCCCAACCTGCCCGTGGTCTACTGGTCCTTCCGCGTGATGATCACCTTCGGGATGGCCACGGTGGCCCTGTCGGTCCTCGGCCTCTGGCTGACCCGCGGGCGCCGCCGCGACCCGCGCCCGCCGCGCGAGATCCCCGCGTGGTTCGCCCGGGCCTGCGTGCTGGCGCTGCCGCTGCCGACCCTCGCGATGATCGCGGGCTGGCTGCTCAGCGAGATCGGCCGCCAGCCGTGGACCGTCCAGGGCGAGCTGCTCACGGCCGCGAGCGTGTCACCCGGCGTCAGCCTCACCGAGGTGGCCGTGACGCTGGCGGTCTTCACCGCCCTGTACGGCGCGCTCGCGCTGGCCGAGGCCGTGCTGATCATCCGCCACGTCAGGACGGGTCCCGAGCCCGTCTCCCCCGCTCCCCGCACGCCGCCCTCCCGCGACGGCGAGGACGCGGGCGCCCGGCTCCAGCCGACCCTGATGTACTGAGGCGGAAACGATGGAACTCACCACCTTCTGGTTCGCGATCATCGCCTTCCTCTGGACCGGATTCTTCGTCCTGGAGGGCTTCGACTTCGGCGTGGGCCTGCTGGCCCCGGCGCTGTCCAGGAACGAGGCCGAGCGCAAGCAGGTCCTCGGCACGATCGGCCCGGTCTGGGACGGCAACGAGGTCTGGCTGATCACCGCGGTCGGCGCGATGTTCGCCGCCTTCCCCGCCTGGTACGCCGGGCTGCTCAGCGAGTTCTACCTGCCGATCGCGCTGGTCCTCGTCGGGCTGATCGTGCGCGGCATCGGCCTGGAGTGGCGGGGCAAGGTCCACCACTCCTCCGACCGCGCCTGGTGCGACCTGGGCATCCTGGTCGGCAGCGCGCTCCCGGCCTTCCTCTGGGGCGCCGTCTTCGCCGACCTGCTGCACAACAGCGCGCTGGCCGCGCTGGTCGGCGGGGTGTTCTCCCTGTCGCTGTGCGTGCTGCACGGCGCGGTCTTCGTCGCCCTCAAGACGTCCGGCCCGGTGCGTGCCCGGGCCCGCCGTACCGCGATGATCACTTCCGCGGTGGCACTGCCCGCCGCGGTCGTGGCGCTGTCCAACATCCCGGCCGCCGGCACGGCCGTCGCCGACTGGACGGCCGCCCCGTGGCTGTGGGCCTGCGCGCTGAGCGCGATGGCCGCCCTGGCCGCCGGGGTCGCGCTGACCTGGCGCGGCCGGGACGGCTGGGCGTTCGCCGCCACCGCCTCGTCCATCGCGCTGGGCTCGGTCGCCCTGTTCGGCGCCCTCTGGCCGGCCCCCCTGCCCGGCCTCACCGTCGCCGAGGCCGCCTCCGGCCCCTACACGCTGGGCATGCTGACCTGGATCGGCCTGATCGCGCTGCCGTTCGTGCTCGGCTACCAGGTCTGGTCCTACTGGGTGTTCCGCAAGCGCCTGGTCGCCGAGGTGTCCTGACGCCTCCCGCCGGAACGGACGGGACCCGCGAGGGCCGGGCGCCGCCGTGGCGCTCCGGGCTCCGGCGGGTCCCGTCTCGCCGCGTGCCGTACGGGCCCCGCGGGAAAGGCGGTTGATTTCCCGCGGTCAGCTCTGAAGGATTCCCTTCATGAAGCCCCTCAGCCTGTTCCGCCACCGGAATTTCATGCTCCTGTTCGGCGCAGACACCGTCAGCCAGCTCGGCACGCAGATCAGCATGCTCGCGCTCCCGCTGGTCGCGGTGCTCGCGCTCGAAGCGAGCGAGTTCGAGACCGGACTGCTGGTCGCGGCCGAGACCGCCGCCTTCCTGCTGGTGGGACTGCCGGCCGGGGTCTGGGTGGACCGGATGCGCAGGAGGCGGATCCTGATCACCGCCGACGTGGTCCGCGGCGCGCTGCTGGCGTCAGTGCCGATCGCGTGGTGGCTGGACGCGCTGAGCCTCCCCCAGCTGTACGGCGTGGCGCTCGGCATGGGCCTGGCCACGGTCTTCTTCGACATCGCCTACCAGAGCTACCTGCCGAGCCTGGTCGGCCGGGACCAGCTGATGGACGGCAACGCCAAGCTGGAGATCGTGCGGTCGGCGGCGGGCGTGGCCGGGCCGGGCGTGGGCGGCGGGCTGGTCCAGATGCTCACCGCGCCGGTCGCGGTGCTGGCGGACGCCGTCAGCTTCCTCGGCTCGGCGCTGTTCCTGTGGCGGATCGACGCCACCGAGCAGGCGCCGGACCCGGCCGGCCGGCAGGGACTGCTGAAGGAGATCGGCGAAGGGCTCCGCTACGTGGCCACGCACCCGATCCTGCGGATGATCAGCGCCTCCACCGCCACCGCCAACTTCACGAGCGGGATGATGGCGGCCGTTGAGATGATCTTCCTGACCCGGGTGGTGGGCCTCGCCCCCGGCGCCATCGGCCTGCTGTTCTCCGCGGCGGCCCTCGGCGGGCTCGCCGGCGCGGCGATCGTGGGCACGGTCAGCCGCCGTGTCGGCACGGCCAGGATCATCTGGCTGTCCATCCTCGCGACCGCCCCGTTCATGCTCCTGGTGCCGCTCAGCGGGCCCGGCTGGAAGACGTCGCTGTTCGCGGTCGGCATGTTCATGCACGGGATCGGCGTGGTCCTCTACAACGTCAGCCAGGTCAGCTTCCGCCAGGGCGTCACCCCCGAGCACATGCTCGGCCGGATGAACGCCACCATGCGCTTCGTCGTGTGGGGCACGCTCCCCCTGGGCGGCCTGGCCGGAGGAGTGCTGGGCGAGCTCTTCGGGGCCCGCGCCACGCTGTGGATCAGCGTGGTGCTGGCACTGCTGGCCGTGGTCCCGCTGCTGCTGTCCCCGCTGCGCACGATGCGCGACCTGCCGGCCCCCGACGAGGTCAGCGCCTGACCCCCCCGGATCGGGACGGCGGGCACGCGCCAGGTGCTGTCCCGGCGGGCACGGGCTCCGGCACCGCCATGGCGGGTGCCTGCCGCGTCACGACGGGGCCGGAGGCGAGGGTGTCGCGGAGCGGCGCAGGTCGAACAGCTCCGACGGGGAGATCGGCATCTTGTCGATGCCGATGCCCTCGGCGTCCTCGACGGCCGAGGCGATCACCGCCGACACCGGGATGACCCCCGCCTCCCCCGCGCCCTTGATGCCCAGCGGGTTGAGCGGCGACGGCGTCTGCAGGTGCGCGGTCTCCACGGCCGGGATCTCCGTCGCGTAGGGCATCAGGAAGTCCATGAACGAGGCGTTCAGCAGCTGGCCGTGCTCGTCGTAGACCATCCGCTCGTACAGCGCGCCGCCGACCCCCTGGGCGACGCCGCCGTGGATCTGCCCCTCGACGATCATCGGGTTGATCAGGTTGCCGCAGTCGTGGACGACGGCGTAGCGCAGGATGCGGATCTCGGCCGTCAGCGGATCGGTCTCCACGATCGCCGCGTGCATGCCGGAGGCGAAGGTCGAGCGGAGCGGCGAGTAGTAGTCGCGCCCCTCAAGCCCCGGCTCCTCCCCCTCCCGCACCGGCGGCCTGTCGAAGGACGCCGCCCCGGCGAACTGGGTCGCCCGGGCCGCCTCCTCGTCGAAGGCGTAGCGCAGGGGGTTAGACAGCACCGCCACGGTCGCCAGCGGGAGGGAGACGCCGGGCGCGCCCACCACCTTCACCTCGCCGTCGACGATCTCCAGGTCGCGCGGATCGGCCTCCAGCGCGTCGGCCGCGATCCGCAGGGCCTTCTCCCGGACCTTCCGGCAGGCCAGCGCGATCGCGTTGCCGCTCATCACCGCGGCCCGCGAGGCGAACGTGCCGACCGCGTAGCCGAACCTGCGGGTGTCGCCGGTCACCACCGAGACACGCTCCAGCGGGACGCCCAGCTCGGTGGCGGCGATCTGGGCGAAGACGGTCTCGTGGCCCTGCCCCTGGGAGGTCAGCCCCGTGGAGACGTGCACCCGGCCGTCGGAGGTGACCTGGACGTGGCCGCCCTCGTACGGCCCGACGCCGGTGCCCTCGACGTAACAGCCGATGCCGATGCCGATCCTGCGCCCCTCGGCCGCCGCCCGGGCCTTCAACCCGGGGAAGGAGTCCCAGCCGATGAGCTCCTTGAGCATCCGCAGCGACTGCGGGTAGTCGCCGCTGTCGTAGATCAGCGGGCGGCCGTCCTGGAAGATGAGGCCCTGGTCGTAGGGGAACTCCTCGGGCCCGATGAAGTTGACCTCGCGCACCGCCGTGCGGTCGGCCTTCAGATGTGCGGCGATGTGGTCCATCGTCCGTTCCATGCAGAAGACGGCCTGCGGGCGGCCCGCCCCCCGGTACGGCGTGACCTGCACGGTGTTGGTGTAGATCGAGGAGAACTCGACCCGGTAGGCGCCGATCTTGTAGGGGCCGAGGAGCTGGGTGGAGGTGATGATCGGCACGATGATCCCGTACGGCGTGTAGGCGCCGTGGTCGTGCAGGATGGTCACCTCCAGGCCGAGCACCCGGCCGTCGCCGTCGAAACCGACCCGGACGTGCTGCACCTGGGCCCGCTCGTGCGCCGAGGAGACGAAGTGCTCGCGCCGGTCCTCGGCCCACTTGACCTCGCGGTCGAGCAGCATGGCCGCCCACGGGACCAGGACCTCCTCCGGCCACGGGTGCACGATCTTGACCCCGAACCCGCCGCCGACGTCGGGCGCGATCACCTCGACCTTGGGCAGCGGCAGGCCGAGCTTGGCCGCGATCGCCATGCGGACGCTGGTGGAGGTCTGGGTGCTCGTGTACACGCGCAGGGAGCGGTCGTCGGCGTCCCAGCGGGCGTACACGCCGCGCCCCTCCAGCGGCATGGAGGCGCTGCGCTCGATGTCGAGCCGGAAGGACAGCGTGTGCGGCGCGGCCTCGATCGCCTCCCGCGCGCCGAGACCGGCCGCGGAGGGCACCTCCTGCACCAGGTGCGCGCCGACGTTGCCCGGCACGTCGTCGTGGACGAGCTGCGCCGACTGCGCCGCCTCCTCCACCCCGACGACCGGTTTGAGGATCTCGTAGTCCACCCGGATGAGCGCGCAGGCGTCCTCGGCGAGGTAGCGGTCGCGGGCGACCACCATCACGACGGGCTCACCGACGTGCCGGACCAGATCGCGGGCGAGCGGGTGGGCGGTGCGGCCGTGGGTCAGCGCGGGGTGCGGGATGAGCAGCGGCAGCGGCTGGGCGAGCAGGGCGGGCAGGTCCTCCCAGGTGTAGATCGCCACCAGCCCGTCCACGTCGAGGGCCGCCGACACGTCGATGTCGCGGATGCGGGCGTGCGCGTGCGGGGACCGGACGAACGCCGCCGCCAGCGCGTCCGACCCCAGGTCGTCCAGGTAGCGGCCCTGCCCGGTGAGCAGCCGGGGATCCTCCCGCCGCCGCACCGGCTCCCCGAACAGTTTCGTCGTCATGTCGCCCCCGTCCGGCGGCCCGCCGTACCGTCTCTCCCGGCCCGCCCGCTCACGGTTCCTCCGCCATGATCTCGGCCGCGCGGTGGACGGACTTGACGATGTTCTGGTAGCCCGTGCACCGGCACAGGTTGCCGGAGATGCCCTCCAGCACCTCCGCGTCGGTCGGCGCCGGGTTGTCCCGCAGCAGGGCGGTGACCGTGCACAGGAAGCCCGGAGTGCAGAAACCGCACTGCAGGCCGTGGCACTCGGCGAAGGCGCGCTGCACCGGCGACATCGCGCCGCCGGGGGCGGAGAGCCCCTCCACCGTGGTGATGTCATGCCCGTCCACGGTGACGGCGAACGTCAGGCATGACCGGACCGGCTCCCCGTCCAGCAGGACCGTGCAGCACCCGCACACCCCGTGCTCGCATCCGACGTGCGTGCCGGTCAGGCCGAGGTCGTGCCGCAGGCAGTCCGACAGCAGTCGCCGGGCCGGCACCTCGGCCTGCCGGACCACCCCGTTGACGGTCAGTGTGATCGCGATGTTCATCCTCGGCTCACCGTTCCCCGCCGGCCGCGGCGGCTCCGCTCACGCATCGAGGGCCTCCCGCGCCGCGTCCCGGAGGGCCTGCTGGGTCAGGACGCCGGCGAGGTGGCGCCGGTAGTGGGCCGTCGCGTGGATGTCCGCCTCCGGTTCGATCCGCTCCTGCACGGCGCGGGCCGCCGCGGCCCAGTCGGCCGAGGCCGGGGGGCGGTGGCCGCAGGCGTCGGTGACGTCGACGAGCACCGGGACGGGGCCCACGCTCACGCACGCCACCCTGGCCCCGGTGATCCGGAGGTCGTCGTCCAGGCTGATCAGCGCCGCGATCCCGGCCAGGGCGTAGTCGCCGTGCCGTCTGGCGACCTCGCGGAAGGCGGTGCCCGAGCGCGGGGAGAGCAGGGGGAAGAGCGCGGAGACGGCCAGCTCGCCCGGTCCGGCCGCCGATTCCAGGGGGCCGGTGAAGAAGTCCGCGGCGGGGACGTCCCGGGTGGCGCCGCGCCGGGCCAGCCGTACCGAGCCGCCGAGAAGGGTGAGTACGGCGGGCAGTTCGGCGGCCGGGTCGGCGTGCACCAGGCTGCCCACCACCGTGCCCCGGTTGCGGATCACCGGGTGGGCGACCAGCCGGAGCGCCTGGCGCAGCAGCGGCTGGGCGGCGGCGACCCGTCCGGAGCGCTCCACCTGGGCGTGCCTGGCCAGCGCGCCGACCCGGACGCCGCCGGGCTCCACGTCGACGGTGGCCAGTTCGGTGAGCCGGTTGATGTCGACGAGGCACCCGGGGGCGGCCAGCCGCATGTTGAGCATCGGGATGAGGCTCTGCCCGCCGGCGAGCACCTTGCCGTGCTCGCCCGCCGCGTCGAGGGCGTCGAGCGCCTCGCCGACGGAGCGGGGGGCGTGGTAGTCGAAGGGAGGCGGTTTCACCCGGACGCCTCCTCCCGCCCCGTCCCGCCCTCGGAGGGCCGCGCGGCCGCGGCGGGCCCGGTCTCGGGCCCGCCGGATATCGCCCGCAGCAGGTGGTAGCCGCCCACCACCACGATGGTGCCCAGGGCGATGCCCTCCAGGACGAAGTGCGAGCCGATCATCTGCCGGACCGGGCCGATGGCCAGGATGATGCCCGCCCCGACCGGGACCATGTTGACCGGGCTGGAGAAGTCCACCTGGTTCTCGATCCAGATCTTGGCGCCGAGCAGGCCGATCATGCCGTAGAGGATCACGGTGATGCCGCCGAGCACACCGCCGGGGGTCGCCGCGACCAGCGCGCCGAACTTGGGGCACAGGCCGAACAGGATCGCGATGACGGCGGCGATGTAGTAGGCGGCCGTCGAGTAGACCCTGGTCGCGGCCATGACCCCGATGTTCTCGGCGTAGGTGGTGGTCGGGGAGCCGCCGAAGGTGCTGGCGACCACGGTGGCGGCGCCGTCGCCGAGGATCGCCCGGCCCATGTACGGGTTGACGTTGGTACCGGTCATCTCGCCGACGGCCTTGACATGGCCGATGTTCTCGGCGACCAGCGCGATCGCGGCCGGGAGCACCAGCAGCACGGCGGAGAACCTGATGTCGGGCAGGAACGTGTCGGGCCAGCCGATCCAGGGGGCCTCCGCCACCGCGGCGAAGCTCACCCGCGGATGCGTGTCGACGGTGGCGGTCGCGGCGTTGTAGGCGGTGATGTCACCGAAGACGCGGTCGGCCGCCCAGGAGAGGGCGAAGCCGATGATCAGCCCGAGCAGGATGCCGATCCGGCCGACGAACCCCTTGAAGAACACGATGATCACGAAGGTGACGAGCATCGTGATCAGGGCGATCCACTGGTCCTGCGGCCAGTAGACGTCCGCGACCACGTAGGCCAGGCCGAACCCGATGAGCATGACGACCGCGCCGGTGACGACCGGCGGGAAGATCCGGTTGATGATCTGCACGCCGAGGAAGTGGATCGCCACTCCGACGAGCGCGAGGACCAGGCCGACGACGAGGATCGCCCCGGTGACGATCGCGTCGGCGGCGGGGGTGTCGCCGCCGTGGATCGCCCGGATGGCCAGGACCCCGCCCACGAACGAGGCGCTCGTCCCGAGATAGCTGGGGATCTTCCCCTTCACGATGAGCAGGAACATGATCGTCGCGACGCCGGAGAACATGATGGCGACGTTCGGGCTCAGGCCCATGACCAGCGGGAAGACGAACGTCGCGCCGAACATCGCGATGACGTGCTGGGCCCCGAAACCGATCATTCGCGGCCAGGACAGTCTCTCGTCCGGTCTGACGACCTCTCCGGGCGCCAGGGACTTGCCGTCTCCGTGCTTGGTCCAACCTGCAACCATCAAGCCCACCTCTCACCGGGCCGTCGGTCGGTGGCCGCCCCGCAGGCATCCCTCCGGCGATCCCCATGCTGTCGTTGCGGGCACATTAGGCCCGTGCCCGCCCCCGTACACCGTCATGATCTGCCAAATCTGAGTCGCCGGCCAGTGACCGCCTCGCCCACCGGCCGCGACGACGTCCGGTGGGGAGATGAGGGACTACGGAGGGTTCCCGGGCGCGGCGGCGCCAAAACCCGGTGCGGGATCACGGCGCGGGCCGTCGCGCCCCGCGGGCCCTGCCGTCCACGGCCCCGGTGACCTGCGGCGTCCCCGGGGCGGGCGGGCCTTCAGGAGCACCGGCGCAGGACCCCCGCACGCCGGGCGGCGGGAGACGACCAGAATGATCGTTCACATCATGTGATCATAGTCCCTGGCCCTGCTCGGAACGGTCGCAGGCCAGGTCCGGCGGTGGATCGGCGTGGGCGGACCTCCGCCACTCGTCGGCCGACAGGTCGCGGCCGGCGATCTCACACGCCTTCCTCGTCCACGCGGCGGGGTCGACGGCGGTCCGGGCGAGGACGCCTCCCGACGTCGCGGAGAGCAGTTCGCGGCCGTCGGCGGTGAAGGCGATGGCCGTGGCGTCCCACGGATACCCTCCGCCGCCCGTGACGGGCGGGAGCGGGAAGGCGCCGAGGATGTCGCCGGTGCCGAGGCTCGCCAGCTGCACGCTCCCGTCTCCGCGGAGCCGGGCGACCGTCAGGCCGTCCGGGCTGACCGCGGCCGCCGGCCTGTTGCCCGCGTCGCCCGGCAGGGTCGTCAGCCGGGTCCGGCCCGAGCTGTCCCACACCTCCAGGTCGCCGCCGCTGCGCTGGACGAGGAGCCGGTCACCCGCGAACAGGACCAGCTCGGCGGCGCCCGTCCCGACCGTGCGCGTCCTGCCCGTGCGGGTGTCGGCGAGGACGACGGGGCCGTCGCCGGCTCTCCAGGCCACCGCGGTGCCGTCCCGGCTGATGTCGGCCGTCTCCAGGTCCGCCACCGCCTCGGGCCGCAGGCCGCCGGGCCCGGCCGGCCGGCCGGTGGTCAGGTCCAGCACGCCGTAGCCGCCTCCGTGCAGGATCGCGACGCTCCTGCCGCCCGGGAGCGCCCGCACGGCCGCCGGTCTCTCCAGGGCGGCAGGTCCGAGCCGGATGTCGCGCACCTGCCGCCCGTCGGGGCCGGCGGACCAGACCCGGACGGACCGGGCGGGCTCCGCGCCGACGGAACCGATCAGCAGGACTCGCGGGCCCGAGTCCGCGGCCGCCACGGAGGCGCCGGACAGCCCCTCGGCGTGGACGAGCCTGCGCGGCTCGCGCCCGCTCAGGTCGTAGACGTCTCCCCCGGTGTAGAGGCCGCCCACCACCGCGACGGTCCTGCCCTCCGGGGACACCGCCAGGCGGGGCGGCGGGTCGAAGGTGGGGCCGCTCTCGATCTCGATGCCGGTGGACACGGTGATCCGGCTGGTCTCCCGGAGGTCCCACAGGAACAGGGTGTCGCCGGTCGCGGAGACGAGCCGCTCGTCGCCGCCGAGGAACCGGATCATGCTGACGCTGCCGCCGCCGGTCAGCTCCAGCGGCGGCCTGAGGCGCTCGACGTCGGCGCCCAGCTCCAGGACGTACATCCTGCCGCTCCGCGAGGCGGCGGCGTACCGGCCGTCACCGCTGAGCTCCAGGTTGTCGTACGGCCCGTCGGGCAGCCGGCCGGCCCGGCCCGTCCCCCGGCCCGTCGCCAGGGTGGCGACGCCTCCGTACTTCACGTAGCCGTAGTGGCCCGCGTCGGCCGAGATCCCGTAGGTGTAGTTGCCGGCCGGGCTGAAGAACTCCGAGGAGGCGCCGATCCTGCGCAGGTCGGTGAGCCTCCTGCGCTCCCACGTCCCGCTGCTGTTGACCAGCGCCACCGACGAATCGCCCCGTATCCCGATCATCTCGGAGTCGGTCGCGGCGCGCACGGCCCGGCCGGTGCGCCGGTCGCGCACCGCCAGCACGCCGGCCGGCGGCGGCTCCAGCACGGCGACGTAGCGGCCCGTGGCCGACAGGGCGACCTTCGCCGCCCGCCGGGACTCCAGCGGGACCGGCCGGGCGGCCGCCCCCGCCCCCGCCCCCGCCTCCAGGACGGAGGCCCCGGCCCCGTCGGCGACGGCGACGGTACGGCCGTCCGAGCTGGTCGCGACGCTTCCGATCGCCCTGTCGCCGACCCTGGTCTCGGCGCGGGTCCCGGCCCGGAGGTCCCACCGGACCACGGTGCCGGCGGCGGTCCCGGCGACGATCACGTTCCCGTCGGCCGAGGCGGCGAGCGCGGTGATCACGGCGCCCGCCGGCAGGCAGCGGACGAGGCGCGGGTTGGCGGAGACGGCCTGGAACAGCGCGGCCCGGGTCTGCGGGTTACGGTCCATCCGGTACGCCTCGACCGCGAGGAGCTGCGCGAGGTCGAAGCGCGTCCCCAGGCTCGCGATCGCCTCGGCCGCCAGCAGCCGGGAGGTGGCCAGCCTGGCCTGGGTGCGCGCCCGGTCGCGCTGGTCCAGCGCGACCGCTCCCCCCGCGACCGCCACCGCCGCCGCCAGCGCCAGGGCGACCACCGCGGTCCACGCCACGCGCATGTTACGGCGGTGCGATCTCAGGTGCTCGCCGTGCAGCTCGTCCTTGTCCATCCCCCGGATCGGCGCGGCGATCGCGGCGATCCTCTCGTCGGGTATCTCCGGCGGCTCGCCCCGGGCGCTCCGGACGTCGCGCAGGTCCACCCAGAGCGGCTCCTCGGCGAAGACCCCCCGCAGCACGGGCGGGACGACCGCGCCGGCCGCCCAGTCGCCGGTCCCGGGATCCCAGGTGAGCCCCCCGCCGGTCGAGACCAGCAGCAGCCGCCGCACGGACCGGTGCTCCAGCCACCAGGCCAGCTCGCGTTCCACCCAGACCGAACCGGCCGCCTCGGGCGAGGCCAGCAGGATGAGCCACTCCGACGAGCTCAGGGCCGCCTCGATGGAGGTCCACAGGCCCGGGTTGGCCGCCAGGCTCGCCTGGTCGCGGAACACGCGCAGGGCACGCATCCGGTGCCACGGCTTGGCGAACCGCTGCAGGCGCTCCTGCAGCGCCCGCGCGAGCAGGCCGTCGTGGCCGTGGCTGTAGGAGATGAACGCGTCGTACGCCGAGCCGCGCGCTGCCGTCATACACGCTCCGTCCGAGCCGCGCCCCGGCGGAGAGGTGTTACCCGCGCCCCGGGGACATCGTCAGAGTCGCACGGATGGCGGCGGCCGACCGGCTTTCATCGAAAAATCCCGGCGGCCCGGACGTCAGCTCCGGGCGCCGACGACGCGGATCTCGAAGCCGTCGCCGGTGACGACCTGGCCGGCGCGGATCTTGCAGGTCTTGCGGAGCTCGACCTCGCCGTCCACCATGACGTTCCCCTCGGCGATGAAGTGCTTGGCCTGGCCGCCGGTGTCGGTGACGGCGCAGTATTTCAGCAGGTCGCACAGCGGGATGTAGTCGGTCTCCAGCTCAAAGGTCTCGTTCACGCCCCCGAGTTTAGGGGCCGCGGGTCCGGACGGGGCCGCGGGTTCAGATGCCCCGCATCCGCAGGACGTGCAGCGCGAGGGTGAGGTTCAGCCGCAGATGGGCGTCCTCGGTGAAGTTGCCGAGCATCCGCTCCAGCTTGCCGATGCGGTAGCGCAACGTGTTGTAGTGGAAGTGCAGCCTGCGGGCCGTCTCGGCGACGTTGAGATTGGTGTCCAGCAGCACCTGCAGGGTCCGGCGGAGGTCGGCGTTCTCGGCGTCGTCGTCGGAGGCGAGCGGGCCGAGGGTCTCGCGGACGAAGGCGTGCAGCTCGGCGGTGTCGTTGACCAGCGACAGCAGGCGGTAGACGCCGAGCTGGTCGAAGTGGGCGACCGCGCCGGGGCCGTGGAGCTGGCGGCCGACCCTGGCCGCCTTCAGGGCCTGGCCGTACGCCTCGGGGAGGGTCTCGGCCCCGGCGGCGACCCGGCTGGCGCCGGTGGAGAAGGTGGCGGGCAGGCATTCGGCGAAGGCCGCGGCGGCGTCCTTGGCCAGGCGTCCGGTGTCGACGGCCGCGTCCATGACGGCGACGACCTCGTGGGAGAAGCCCGCCACCGCGCCGCGCGGGTCGTGGCGGCGCATCGCGGCGGTCCAGCAGGTGACCAGGCGGTCCTGGGCGACGCGCTCGTCGCCCTCCGGGTCGAGCTCGGCCACCAGCACGGTGACCGGGCGCTCCAGGTCCCAGCCGAACGCCTTGGCCCGTGAGGCGACCCGCTCGGAGCCGCCGGCCCGGCCGGTGAGCACGTCGCGCAGGAAGTCGGCGCGGTATTTGCTCTCGACCGCGTTGACCGCCTCCTGCCGGGTCACCACCAGGGCGGCGACGGTAGCGGCACGTTCCAAGATTCCGACGTCGCTGTCGCGCACCGACCCGACGGGGCCGCAGGCGACGATCCGGCCGTGGTGGTGGCCGCCCGCCACGACGGGGACCGAGGTGTGGCCGCCCTCGGGGGCGCCGCGCAGCGCCGCCAGGTGCTCGGCGGGCCCGGCGGCGGCCAGCACCTGACCGGTCCCGTCCAGCACGGCCACGGCCACGTCGAGCAGCCCGGCCACCTCGGCCGTCACCTCACGCAGCCCGCCCCCGGCGAGCACGACCTGGACCAGGGCCCGGTGCGCCTCCTCGGCCCGGGCCAGCACGGCGGCCTGCCGGTTGAGGATGTCGGTGAGCACCTGGTTGAGGATGTCGTCGAAGCCGACGTCGTCGGGCAGCTGGATCAACGGGAAGCCCAGCCGGTCGGCCTGCTCCACCATCTCCTCGGGCAGCCGGTCGAGATAGCGGCCGAGCTTGATGGCCAGCGCGGCCAGGCCCCGCTCGTCCAGGTCGGCCACCAGCCGGTCGAGCGACTGGGGGGTGTTGCGCAGCGGGTAGCCGGTGGTCAGCAGCAGCTCGTGCGGCTTCACCCAGGCGAGGACGTCGGGGACCTCCATCACGTTGAGCCGCTGCACGATGCGGCCCAGACCCCGCTCCCCGGCGATCAGCCGGGCTCCGGCCAGCGTCGAGACTCCGAGCACCTCCCCGACGGCGACGCCGTGGATGATCGTGCCGGTGCTTGCCAGACGCACGGGAGGTTCCATGCAGCGATTGTGACTGATGGAGCCGTCTGTCAGGAAGAGCCAACCATTGGGCTGACTGTTGGCACCTTTCTCCGTACGGAGCGGCTCCAGGACCGTTCTACCGTCGGCTCAATGGATGGGGGGATCCGTGATCGAGCGCAGCGAGCGAGCCGATGGGCACCGCACCGGCACGGGGCCGCCGAGGGAGGTCCCGTGACCGTTGGAACGCGCCCGAGAGTCCAGCGGGCCCGCCCGCGGACGGAGGCGACCGGCGCGGCCAGCACGGCCCTGCGCCGGCTGCTGGAGTCGCCCCGCCGGCCCGCCCGGGTGCTGGCGGCCTTCCCCGCCGGGATCTACCTGGAGGTCCGCACCGAGCTCGAGCCCCAGGTGATCGCGGTGGTGACGGGGACGGCCACCCGGCTGCCCAACGCGATGGTGGTCACCGGCCCGATGCCGCGGGTCGCCGTGGGGGACGAGGCGTGCGTCGGCGACGGCTCGATCGAGGTCGGGCGGCTCAGTCTGCGGGCACACCGCTGGTGGGACCCGGCCCCGCCGCTCGGCCCGGTGGATCCGGCACGGCTGGCGGCCGCGCTGCCCCGGCTGGCCGGCCTGTGCGAGCGGTCGGCGAGACGTCCGGGGCTGGAGGGCAACGGCGCGGCCGGCCTGCTGGCCGAGGGGTGTGCCCGGGCCTCGCTGCTGCACGGCGTCACGGCCGCCGAACAGCTCGTCGGGCTGGGTCCGGGGCTGACTCCCAGCGGTGACGACATGCTGGCCGGAGTTCTGGTGGCGCTCCGTCACCTGGGCACGGCGGCCGGGGCCGGCCGGGCCGTCTGGCTGGCCGACTGGCTGGCCGCCGCGGTCACCTTCGACGCCCGGGGCAGGACCACCCCCATCTCGGCGGCGCTGCTGCACTGCGCGGCCCGGGGCCAGGCCAGCGGCGAGGTGCTGGCCGTGCTGCGGGGCCTGGCCGGCCGGCAGGCGCTGGAGCCGGCGCTGCAGCGGCTGCTCCAGCTCGGCCACACATCGGGGGCGGACCTGGCCTGGGGGCTGCGCATCGGCCTGGCCGCCGTCGTCAACCTGGGGGTGGGGACGTATGAGCACTGATCTGGTCGACGTGCGCACGGGGGTCTACCACGACTCGGTGAGCCTGATGCGGATCAGCCAGGCGGTCACCGCGCTGCCCGGCGTCGAGGTCGCGATGGTGGCGATGGCCACCGAGCTCAACCGCGACCTGGCCGCCGACCTGGGCTTCGTCCTGCCCGGAGCGGGCCCGGCGGACCTGCTGATCGCGGTGCGGGGCGGCGGACCGGACGCGCTGGAGGCCGCCGCCGCCGAGCTGGAGCGGCTGCTGGGCGGCCTGGCCGGGCGGACCGCGGGCGGCGCCGCGGCCGAACACCCCCCGCGGACCGTCCGCGCCGCCGCCCGCACGGCCGGCGGCCAGGCCGCCACCCTGGCGCTGGTCTCGGTGCCGGGGCCGTACGCCTTCGCCGAGGCCCTGGACGCGATCGAGGCCGGCCTGTCGGTGATGATCTTCAGTGACAACGTGCCGGTCGAGCAGGAGGTGCTGCTCAAAAAACGCGCCGGGGAGCTGGGCGCGCTGGTCATGGGGCCTGACTGCGGCACCGCCGTGATCGGCGGCGCGGGCCTGGGCTTCGCCAACGTGCTGCGGCCGGGGCCGGTCGGGGTGGTGGCCGCCTCGGGGACCGGCGCCCAGCAGGTGAGCTGCCTGCTGGACCTGGCGGGTGTGGGGGTCAGCCACGTGCTGGGCGTGGGCGGCAGGGACCTGTCGCGGGAGGTGGGCGGGCTGTCCACGCTCCGCGCCCTGCGGGCGCTGGACGCCGATCCGGCGACCGAACTGATCGTCCTCGTCTCCAAACCCCCCGCCTCCGAGGTCGCGCACGCCGTAGGGCAGGCCGTCGCGGAGCTCGCGACCCCGGTGGTGAGCGCACTGCTCGGCCCCGGCCAGGACGACCTGACCACCGCGGCCGAGACGGCGCTGCGCGCGCTCGGCGCGCCGGTGCCGCGGTGGCGGTCCTGGCCCGCGCCCGGGCCGGTGGCCCCGGTGGGCACGGGGACGCTGCGGGGCGTCTATTCGGGCGGGACCCTGTGCACGGAGGCCCGGCTGATCGCCGGGGCCGGGGAGTTCACCGACTTCGGCGACGACGCCTACACCCGCGGCCGGGCCCACCCCATGATCGACCCCACGCTCCGCCTGGAGGCCCTGGCCCAGGTGCCGTCCGGCGACGTCGCCCTGCTCGACGTGGTCCTCGGCCACGGCGCCGACCCGGACCCCTCGGCGCGGCTCGCGCCCGGGATCGCCGCCGCCGTCGCCGGGGGCGTGGCGGTGGTCGTCGCGCTGGTCGGCTCCGAGGGCGACCCCCAGGGGACCGCCGCCCAGGCGCGGGCGCTGCGGGCGGCGGGGGCGGCGGTGTTCGTCTCCAACGCCCAGGCCGCCCGGCACGCGGCCGGCCTGCTCCGGGACGCCCGATGACCCGCCGACCGTCCCGGACCGGCGACCGCCCGGCCGCGGGCCGCCGTTGCCCGCTCAGGAGTATCCGATGACACTGCCCATGCTCTCCGGAGAGCCTCAGGTGATCACGGCCGGCGCCGAGCTGCTCGGCGAGGCCCTGGACGCGCAGGCCGTGCCCAGGGTGGGGGTGGACTGGCGCCCGCCGATGCCCGGCACAGCCGGCGACCTGGCCCGGGTGCTGGCCGACCCGCGCCGGGTCCGCGCCAACGAGACGGCCGTCGGCCGCCTGGTGTCGGCGCGGCCCCAGCTCGTCGGGGTACGGCCCGCGCACGAGGTGCTGGACCTGCCCAGGGGCACGTTCCTGCACGCCGGGCCGCCGATCGAGTGGGAGCGGGCGTCGGGCCCGATGCGCGGCGCGCTCATCGGGGCGATGCTGCTGGAGGGACTGGCCGCCGACGCCGAGGAGGCCGGTGAGCGGCTCGCGGCCGGGCGGGCCCGGCTGGAGCCCTGCCATCACCACCGGACGGTGGGGCCGATGGCGGGCGTGGTCAGCCCGTCGATGTGGATGTTCGAGGTGCGCGACGCCGAGCACGGCGGCACCGCCTACTGCTCGCTCAACGAGGGTCTGGGCAAGGTGCTGCGCTACGGCGCCTACGGCCCGGAGGTGCTGGAGCGGCTGGACTGGATGGGCAAGGTGCTCGGCCCCGTCCTGCGGACCACCCTGGAGCGGACCGGGCCGCTGGACCTGCGGGCGCTGGTCGCGCAGGCCCTGCAGATGGGCGACGAGCTGCACAACCGCAACCGCGCCGCCACCTCGCTGCTGGCCCGGGAGCTGGCTCCGGCGATCGTGGAGGCCGCGCCCGGCCACGCGGCCGAGGTGCTGCGCTTCGTCAACGGCAACGACCACTTCTTCCTCAACGCCGGCATGGCGGCGTGCAAGGTCAGCGCGGACGCGGCCAGGGACGTCCCGGGCTCCACCATGGTCGTCGCGATGGCCCGCAACGGCACGGACTTCGGCGTCCAGGTCTCCGGGCTGGGCGGGCGCTGGTTCACCGGCCCCGCGGGTGTGCCGGACGGCCTCTATCTCGGCGCGTACGGCCCGGCCGACGCCAATCCCGACATCGGCGACTCCACGATCACCGAGACGGCGGGCCTGGGCGGCTTCGCGATGGCCGCGGCCCCGGCGATCGTCAGGTTCATCGGCGGTGACGTGTCGGACGCGATGGCGGCCACCCGGTCCATGTACGAGATCACCCTCGCCGAGCACCCCGCCTACCAGATCCCCGGCCTCGACTTCCGGGGGACGCCGGTCGGCGTCGACGTCGCGCTGGTCGCCAGGACGGGTCTGCTGCCCACCGTGAACACCGGCATCGCGGGGCGGGTGGCGGGCACGGGACAGGTCGGCGCGGGTCTGGTGAGCCCGCCCGCCTCGGCCTTCACCGCCGCCCTGGCCGCCCTCGCCGAGGCCGCCGATCAGGGCGGCGGAACGGCCGAGTAATCGTTTCCGCGGGCCGTGATCCGGAAATTCGTGATCGGCGCGCGGCAGGGGACGGCGGCGTATCACGGCCTCCGCGGGGAGTCCTCGGAGAGCAGGTCAGACCTGCGAGAACGGCGCCGACTGACAATTAGTGCGGCATGGTTTCCCCCGCATCAACTTCCATTACCGATTGTGATCCCGATATCGTGTCGAATCTTACAAATGGGGTGGCTCGGGGGGACGGGGTACGATGACCGATCGCTTGCTCGGCAGGGCCCCGGGGGGAGCGGAGGACGTGGGCGTCCCGGCGGCACAGGGCAGGCTGGTCGGCAGGCGCTACCGCCTGGTCTCCCCGGTGGGCCGCGGCGGCATGGGCATGGTGTGGCACGCCCATGACGTCCTGCTCGACCGTGACGTCGCGGTCAAGGAGCTGATGCTCCCCTACGGGCTGGACCACGCCGGCAAGCAGCTGGCGCACCGGCGCATGCTGCGCGAGGCCCGGTCGGCCGCACGGCTCAGCCATCCCGGGATCGTCACCGTCCACGACGTCGTCGAGGAGGACGGCCGCCCCTGGATCGTGATGGAGCTGGTGCGGGCCTGGTCGCTGGAGCAGGCCGTGCGGCAGAGCGGGCCGCTGCCCGTGCACCAGGCCGCCGAGATCGGCGTCCGGGTGCTCGACGCGCTCCGCCACGCCCACGCCGCCGGGATCCTGCACCGCGACGTCAAACCCGGCAACGTGCTGCTCACCTCCGACCGGGTGGTGCTCACCGACTTCGGCATCGCCGCGATAGAGGGCGATGTCACGATCACCCAGACCGGCCTGCTGATGGGCTCCCCCGCCTACATCCCGCCGGAGCGGCTGTCCGGTCAGCCGGTCACGCACGCCGCGGACCTGTGGTCCTTCGGCGCCACGCTGTACGCGGCGGTGGAGGGCCGCCCGCCGTACGAGGGCCCCGACGCGGTGGCCGTGCTCGGTGCGATCCTCACCCAGGAACCCACCCGGCCGCAGCGGGCCGGGGCGCTGATCACCGTCATCGAGGGGCTGCTCCGCAAGAACCCGGCCGACCGGATGACCGCCGCCCAGGTGTCGGACCTGCTGGACCGGGTGCTGCGCAGCCACGGCTCCGTCCCCCCGAACCGCGGGCCCGCCGTGCAGGTCCCCGCTCCGGCGCCGGTCCTGGCCGAGTCCGTCGCGGCGCATCTCATGTCACCGCTGGACCCGCCGGCCGGTCCGATGCCCTCACGGATCATCGAGACCCCCTCCGGCCCGGTGCGGGTGCCCTACGATTCGCCGGCCGGCGCTCAGGCCCCCTCCCGCGACACGCCGTCCGGCGCCCCGGGCGGGCACCACGCGGACCTGCTGTCGGTGGCCGGGCGCTCCCCCTCCAGGCTCGCCGATCCGCCGGCCACCCCGGCCGGCGGGCACCAGCGCGGCTACGAGGCGCTGCGCAGCCCCTCGGCCGGCCTCGGAGGCCCCTTCCCCGGTGATCCGCCGGCCACCCCTGCCGGCGAGCCCGCCGGCGCCCCGCCGCGCGGCTCCTCCGGCGCGGCCTCCGGAGCCGGGCTGTGGCCCCTCCCCGCCCCGGCCGGCCGGGCCGCCCGCGACGGCGGACAGGACTCCCAGGCCGTCACCGCGCCCAGCCGGGTCGGGGGCCGCCGGAGCGCCCGCCGCCGGGCGGCGGGCAAGGGCGGCTGGATGCGCGACGGCCGTCCGACACCGCGCCTGCTGCTGGCCGCCGGGGCCGGGCTGCTGGCCGTGCTGGCCGTCGCGCTGTACGTCCTGCTGCCCGGCGACGCCTCCGGCACCGCGGCCCCGGCCTCCCCGGCCCCGGCCCCGGAGGTCTCCACGCCCGCCGATCCGCCGCCGCGGGCGCGCGGCGAGGTCCCGGAGGGGTTCAGGACGCTGAGCGGGGGCGGCGTCTCCGGCGCGGTGGCCAAGGGCTGGACGGTCAAGACGGAGGACGACGGCTCCGTCGCCTTCTCGGGCCCGAAGAACAGCGGGCGGAGCATCCTCGTCACCGAGGTCCCCGTCGCCGATCCGGTGGCCGCGCTCAGGCGGGCGAGCAAGAAGGGCCTGGACGAATACATCGAGGTCGGGGTCACGCCCGTGCGCTACGGGACGTGGCAGGCCGCCGACTGGGAATACACCTACGTCCGGCCCGACAGCGTCGTCCCCATGCACGGGCTGACCCGCTACGTCGCGCTCGACGACCGGAGCGCCTACCAGATCACTTTCGCGGTGCAGGACTTCGAGTGGGAGAAGAGCGCCCCGCTCCGGCAGACCTTCTTCGACACCTTCACCCCGGTCGACTGACTCCGTCCCCGGTCCTCCGGCGCCGGAACCGGCCGGTTCCGGCGCCCGCCCCCGGCCTCCGTCACGAGTGATGACAGACTTCACTCGTGACCGAAACCCGCATAAATGCCGACATTTCCCCTAAGGATGGGGGACAAATCGCCGCCGTCCAGCGGCGGACACTCGCCGTCCTGTCCATCGCGCAGATCACCAGCGGGATCGGGGTCGCGGTGGGGTTCGCCTTCAGCTCGCTGGTGGTCGCCCGCCTGTCCGGCTCCGTGTCGATCAGCGGGCTGGCCGGGACCGCGACCGTGCTCGGCGCCGCGCTGCTGGCACTGCCCACCGCCAAGGTCTCGGGCCGGGGCGGGCGCCGGGCCGGGCTGGCGCTGGCCTACGGCTGCGCCCTGCTCGGCTGCCTGGTCACGGTGGCCGCCATCACCGTCCACTCCTGGCCGCTGCTGCTGGTCGGGCTGGTGCTGTTCGGCAGCGCGAGCGCGGGCAACCTGGCCTCCCGCTACTCCGCGACCGACCTGTCCCCGCCCGGACACTCGGCCCGGCACCTGTCATGGGTGGTGTGGGCCGCCACGATCGGCTCGGTCGCCGGCCCGAACCTCGCCGAACCGGCCGACCGCCTCGGTCAGAGCCTCGGCCTGGCCCCGGACACCGGCCCGTTCGCACTCGCCCTGCTGACCTTCGCGATCGCGCTGGGCGTCATCGTGGTCTGCCTGCGTCCCGACCCCCTGCTCCTGGCCCGCTCGGCCGCCCCCGCGGCGCCGGCGCCCGCCGTCCGGCCCCGGGGCACGCTGCGCACGGCGTGGCAGGTCCTGCGCCACTCCCCGGCCGCGCTGCGGGCCCTCGTCGCCATCGCGGTCAGCCACACGGCGATGGTGTCGGTCATGTCCATGACGCCGGTCCACCTCAACCACGGCGGCGCCACCTACTCGGTCATCGGGATCGTGCTCAGCCTGCACATCGCCGGCATGTACGTCCTGTCACCGCTGGTCGGCTGGCTGGCCGACCGGATCGGCCGGCCCCGGGTGCTGGTGCTCGGCATGGGCCTGCTGCTCGCCGCCGCCGTCCTGTCCGGCACCGCCGGACCGCACGGCGTCATGCAGGTCTCGGCCGGCCTGGCCCTGCTCGGCCTCGGCTGGTCATGCGGGCTGATCTCCGGCTCCGCGATGCTCAGCGAGGCCGTGCCGCTGGAGCACCGCCCCGCCGTACAGGGCCTGTCGGACCTACTGATGAACGTCTGCGGCGCGGGCGGCGCGGTGGTCGCCGGGGTGATCGTGGGAGCCCTGTCCTACGGCGTGCTCGGAACGGTCGTGGCGGTCATGGTGACGGTCACCGGCGCGTGGCTGACGCTGCGGCGCGCATGACGGCTCATTTGGCGTCGGCGTAGCACCGCACCGCGACGGCCTGCATCGGGAAACGCACCGGGGTCGGGCCGAACAGCAGCCGGGTCGCCTCCTCGGCGGCCCGGCCGACCGCCTCGACCACCTCCCCGGCCAGCTCCTGCGGGCAGTGCACCATCACCTCGTCGTGCTGGAAGAACACCAGCCTGGCCGGATCGGGCAGCAGCCCGCGCAGCACGGCCATGAGCACCAGCGCCCACTCCGCCGCGGTGGCCTGGACCACGAAGTTGCGGGTGAAGCGGCCCCGGTCGCGGGCCGCCCGATTCCCCTCGGGACCCGAGACCAGCTCCCGCCAGCGGGCCGAGGGCGGCGGGCAGGTGCGGCCGAGCCAGGAACGGACCAGCCTGCCCTCCTCGCCGCTGCGCGCGGCGTCCTCCACGAACTGGTAGGCCCGGGGGAAGCGCTGCCGCATCACGGCCAGCAGCTTGGGCGCGTCTCCGCTGGTCCCGCCGTACATCGCCGAGAGCATCGCGATCTTGGCGTGGTCGCGCTCGCCGCCGAACGCCTGGGCCAGCGCCTGGTAGAGGTCGATCTGCCCGGCCGCCCTGGCCAGGCCGCCGTCGCCGGCCATCGCGGCCAGCACCCGGGGTTCGAGCTGGGCGGCGTCGGCGACGACCAGCGTCCAGCCCTCGTCGGCCACCACGACCTGGCGCATCACCTTGGGGATCTGCAGCGCGCCGCCGCCGCTGGTGGCCCACCGGCCCGACACGACGCCGCCCACCACGTATTCGGGCCGGAAGCGGTGGTCGCGGACCCACTGGTCGGCCCAGACCCAGCCGTGGAAGCTGTAGATCCTGGCCATCTCCTTGTAGGCGAGCAGGGGCTCGACGCCCGGATGGTCGACCTTCTTGATCTCGTGGGCCCGGGTGGAGACGACGGGCACGCCCGCCGACTTGAACGCCCTGACGATCTGCTGCGGGGAGTCGGGGTTGAACGGCGTGCCGAAGGCCGCCGCCACCCGGTCGGCGAGGGCCTGGAGCTTGGCCGGCCGCATGCCGTGCACCGGGCGCGGCCCGAGCAGGCCGGTCAGGAGCGTGTCGTGCACGTCCTCCCGCCACGGCATGCCGTCGTGACCCATCTCCCCCGCGATCAGCGCCCCGGCGGACTCGGCGGCCACCAGCAGCCGGAACCGGCGCGGGTCGGCGGTGGCCTCGATCCGCCCGAGCTGGTCGGCGTGGACCTCGGCGACCAGGTCGACGTCGGGCGCGGGCGGCTCCTCCTCGAACAGCGTGGCCTGCCGCGCCTGCGGCCCCTGGTGGTCCTGCGGCACCGGCAGGCCGTGCAGCCGTGCGTGGGCGGCCGGGGCCGAGCGGGGCTCGTCGTGGCGCCCCTCGTAACCCAGGAGCAGGCCCTCCGTCAGCGCCAGGTCGTGGCAGCGCGACAGCCGCACCCCGGCGTCGAGCAGCGCGGGATAGACCTCCCGGGTGTCGGCCCAGACCCAGCGCGGCCGCCCGGCCTCCAGCTCGCGCGCGGCCCCCGCCAGGTCGTCGACGGCCCGCGCGGCCCGCCCGTCCGGGCGCAGGAGCCCCCCACCGCCGGGACCTGCCGCGACTGCCACGTTCATACGCCTAGCCTGCCACGGAGGACCGACATTTCCGATCAGACGAGCGAGATGACGACCTCGTCTTCGAGCGGGGGTTCGATCTCCTGCGGCAGGCATCCGGTGGCGGCGAAACAGCGGATCTTCAAGGTCTGCGGCGTCACGGAGACGTGCAGGAAGCTCTTGAAGAACGGCGGGGTGTCCCAGTCCGACAGCTCCGACAGGTAGCGGTGGAAGATCCTGCCCACGGGCAGCCGGAACGGCATCGGCCAGCCGCCGAGGATCCGCGCCGCCCACCGCATCCGCCGCGTGATGGCCACGGGCGGGACGTCCCGGACCGGGGTGTTGCCGATCCGCCTCGACATCAGCGTCGCGCTCTGCGCCGGTGTGAGGTAGAGCCAGCGCATGCGCAGCCGGTCGCTGTAGAGCTTGCTGTAGAACGACAGCGAGTCGCCGCGCAGCGGGTAGCACCTGTAGTCGTCCTCGTCCACGCCGCCCACCGTGACCCTGGGGGTGGTGTGGGTGGCGTGCATGAAGGCCCCGGAGCCCCCCGCCACGACGTACTGGATCGTCCGGCCGCCGGCCCTGACCGGGAAACGCTGGTAGTTGTGCACGTCGCCGCCTATCGCCGCGACGTAGTTGTGCGCGGGATCGGTGACGATGTCGTCGATCGTGCCGCCGCCCTCGAGCTTGGAGGGCTTGTAATCGTTGCGGGTGTAGATGGGCTTGCCGGTGATCAGCACCTTGGGCCGGGGATCGCGCGAGACCTCACGCAGCCACCGCGTCTGCTCCCGGTCCAGCGTGCTGTGGATGCCGGTGTCCACGCCCACGATGAGCAGTCCGGGCGTCTCCATCGCCCAGTAAGGTCCGGGCTGCACGGCCTGCTGCCCGGGCCGCGCCCGGCGCTCGCGCGCCCTGGCCAGCCCGGCCTCGTCGATCTTCTCCGGCCGGCGCCACAGCAGCCCGCGCAGCCCGGAGGGCGTCAGCCTGAACCCCTCCCGCTCCGCCTTCAGCGCCGGGGCGTCACAGAAGACGCGCATGAAGCCGCCGAGCCCGTCGTACCAGTCGTGGTTGCCGGGGACCGCGTAGATCGGCGCCGGATAGTCCTGGTAGGGGCGGAAGAACTTGTCGTCGTACTCGTTGCCGGACCCCGTGGGGTAGATCACGTCGCTGGCGATGACGGCGAAGGCGGTGTCGGCGCCGAGCTTGAGCATCCCGGGGACCACGGCGTACTGCGAGGCGTCGCCCTCCCCCGTGTCGCCGAGGACGAGGAAGGAGAACTCCGGCCCGACGTCCACCGGGATCCGGAAGGAGGGGTCGACGCCCCGCTCCCGCTGGGAGGCCACCCAGCGGGCCCGGACCTGGCCCGAGGGGTCGCCGAACAGTCCCGCGAGGATCTCGTTCCTCGACTTCCAGACGGTGCGCGGGCTGAGCCAGGTGAAGCTCTCCTCGTTGGGCCGCAGCTCCTTGAAGGCGCCGATCTCGACGCAGTCCCAGCCCGCCCCCTCCTCCGAGACCCGGGAGGAGACCTCACGCCCGCGTTCCGCGGCCTGCCCGACATCGACCATGACCATATCTTGGCGTTGATCTTACGGAGCCGCATCCGTTCCCGGAGACGTGCCCGTCCCGGAGCCGCCCGCGCGCCCCCGGAGATCGATCATCACGGCGAGGGCGCCCCGGAACAGCTCTGGAATATAGTTCTACCGTGTACGCCTACTGGGAGACCGTCGCGACCAGGTGGAAGGACAACGACGTCTACGGACACGTCAACAACGCCGTCCACTACTCGCTGATGGACACCGTGATCAACACCTGGCTCGTCAGGACCGCCGGCCTGGACATCCACGACGGCGACGCCATCGGCCTGTGCGTGGAGTCGCACTGCGTCTACAAGGCGTCGGTCTCCTTCCCCGAACCCATCCGGATCGGCCTGCGGGTCGGGCACCTGGGCCGCTCCAGCGTCCGCTACGAGCTCGGCCTGTTCCGCGAGGACGGCGAGACGGTCGTGGCCGAGGGCCACTTCGTCCACGTGTTCGTGGACCGGGAGACCCGGCGGCCCGCCGGGATCCCGGGGCCGCTGCGCGAGGCCATGGGGGAACTGGTGGTCGGAGACGACCTCCCGCGCCCACCGTGACCGGCGTACGGCGCCGCCCCGCCGAGGGCCCTCGCCCGTCACCGCGGCCGGAGCCCACCCGGCCCGATGTCTTTACATTGTAGATTCGAATCAGCCGCCCCGCTCGGCGGCGGGGACTAGCCGATCAGCACGCCGGGGTTGAGGATGCCCTCCGGGTCGAGCCTGTCCTTGACCCCGCGCAGGATCTCCACGCCCAGGTCGCCGATCTCGGCGGCGTAGGCCTCCCGGTGGTCGCGGCCGACGCCGTGGTGGTGGGAGATCGTGCCCCCGGCCGCGACGATCGCCTCGCAGGCCGACCGCTTGGCCGCCTCCCACTGCGCGAGGGGGTCGCCGCTCTGCGCCGTGACGACGGTGAAGTAGAGCGAGGCGCCCGTGCCGTACACGTGGGAGACGTGGCACATCACCAGCGGAGAGCCGAGCGAGGCGTGCAGCGCCAGCCGTACGGCGTCGTAGAGCCGGGGAAGGTTGGACCAGAATCCGGCCGTCTCCAGCGTCTCCACGGTGGCCCCCGCCGCGAGCAGCGAGTCGCGCAGGTAGGGCGCCGCGTAGCGGCCGTGGGCCCAGGACTCCCCCGGGCCGGGTCCGAGGTAGACGCCGCCGCACTCCGACAGCACCGCCGCGGCGCTCTCGCGCCGGCCGGCCACCTCTGAGGAGCCCTCGTGACCCGCGATGACCAGGCAGCCCGCGTCGGCCGCCAGGCCGCCGAGCTCCCCCGGCCTGGCCAGCCCGACCATCGTCTCGGTCTCGTCGGACAGCCGCAGGACGGTGGGCAGCGGGCCGTCCTGAGCGAGCCGGCGCAGCGCGGCCGAACCCGCCGCGAACGACGCGAACCGCCAGCCCTCGTAGACCCGCTCGGCGGGGGCCCGCCGTACGCGCAGCCGCAGGGAGGTGATCACCCCGAACGAGCCCTCGGAGCCGAGGATCACCTGGCGCAGGTCGGGGCCCGCGGCGGACTTGGGGGCGCGGCCGAGGTCGAGGGTGCCCCGGGGGGTGGCCACGGTCAGCCCGACGACCATGTCGTCGAAACGGCCGTACCCCGCCGACGCCTGGCCGCTGGAGCGGGCCGCGGCGAAGCCGCCCAGCGTGGCGTACTCGAACGACTGGGGGAAGTGGCCCAGGGTGAGCCCGTGCCCGGCGAGGAGCTGCTCGGCCTGCGGGGCGCGCAGCCCCGGCTCGAACTCGGCCACCATCGACTCGGTGTCCACCGAGACCAGCCGGTTCAGCCGGGCCAGGTCGAGGGCGACGACCCCGGCGAAGCCCTGCCGGGCGGCCACCAGGCCGCCCACCACCGAGGTGCCCCCGCCGAAGGGGACCACCGCGACCCGGTGCGCGGCGCAGGTCCGCAGCAGGTCGAGCACCTCCTCGTGCGAGCCGGGCAGCACCACGGCGTCGGGGGCGTCGGAGCCGTCGCCCGCGCGCATGCGGATCAGGTCGGGAGTGGACTTGCCCCGGGTGTGCCGGATGCGGGCGTCGTCGTCGAAGCGGACGTGGTCGGCGCCGACGATGCCGCGCAGCTCGGTGAGGACGAGCGGGGAGAGCGCCACGGCGGGCAGCCGGACCTCGCCGAAGCTGGCGGCCGGGGTCGTCGGCGCGCGCACGCCCAGCATGTCCTGGAGCAGCTTGCGGACCGGCTCCGGCAGGTCGGTGGCCTTGGCGGGGTCGCCCCAGCCGGACCAGAGCATGGGTTCGGCGGCGGTCGTCGGAGTTTCCACCTCTACACTGTGACACATGACGTCTATCCGTCACAATGCGACCATGGGCGGCGGCGACGCGGTCCTCGACGCCGCCCGCGAGATGGTGCTCGCGGTCGGCGTACGGCGGACCACGCTCACCGACGTGGCGCGCCGGGCCGGGCTGTCCCGGATGACGATCTACCGCCGCTGGCCCGACGTGCGCGGCCTCGTCGCCGACCTGATGACCCGCGAGTGGGTGCTCGTCGCGAGCCGGTTCGCCACCGAGGACCCGGTCACCGCGGCGGTCGGGGTGGTCCGGGAGCTGCGCGGCCACCCCCTCTGGCGCAAGATCGTCGAAGTGGACCCCGAGCTGCTCCTGCCGTACCTGCTCCGGCGCAGGGGCTCCAGCCACGAGGCCATGCTCGCGCTCGTCGGGTCGGCGATCGCGCGAGGTCAGGAGCTGGGCACCGTACGGCCCGGCGACCCCGGGGCACTGGCCGCCGCCGTGGTGCTGACCGCCCAGTCGTTCCTGCTGTCCGGCCCGACCATGCTCGGCCCCCTCACCCAGGAGGCCCTGGACGCCGAGCTCACCACGCTCCTGGAGAGGTATCTGCGCCCGTGAACTCCTCCCTCAACGCCGCCCGCCGCTCGCGCGAACTCGCCGAGGCCGCGGACCTCGTGGTGGACGTGCTGGTGGTCGGGCTGGGCGCCACCGGCGCCGGGGCGGCGCTCGACGCCGCCTCACGCGGCCTGTCCGTGGCCGCGATCGACGCCCACGACCTGGCGTTCGGCACCTCCAGGTGGAGTTCCAAGATGATCCACGGCGGGCTCCGCTACCTGGCCAAGGGCCAGGTGGGGGTGGCGCACGAGAGCGCGGTGGAGCGTGGCGTCCTGCTCCGGCACACCGCCCCGCACCTGGTGCGGGCCCAGCCGTACCTGCTGCCGCTGACCCCCGCGGTCTCGGGCGGCCAGGCCGCGACGGTGATGGCCGGCTACCGGCTCGGCGACGGGCTGCGGATGGCCGCGCGCACGCCCCGCCGCCTCCTCCCCGGCCCGTCCCGGATCTCCGCGGGCCGGGCCCGGTCCCTCGCCGCGCCGCTGAACCCGCACGGCCTGCGCGGCGCCCTGCTGTCGTGGGACGGGCGCCTGACCGACGACGCCCGGCTGGTGGTCGCCCTGGCCAGGACGGCCGCCTCGCACGGGGCCAGGGTCCTGACCCGCTGCCGGGCGCTGGAGCTGACCGGGGACGGGGCGCGGGTCCGCGACGAGCTCACCGGCGGCACCTTCACCGTCCGGGCCAGGGCCGTGGTCAACGCCACCGGGGTCTGGGCCGCCCAGCTCGATCCGGCCATCCCGTTGCGCCCCTCACGCGGCACCCATCTCGTGCTCCGGCCGCAGTCCCTCCCCGGGCTCAGGGCCGGGCTGCACGTGCCGATCCCGGGGGAGAGCAACCGGTTCGTCCTGGTGCTCCCCCAGCCGGACGGCCGGGTCTACGTCGGGCTCACCGACGAGCCGGTGCGGGGACCGGTCCCCGACGTCCCGCAGGCGCCCGAGGAGGACGTGACGTTCCTGCTCGGGGTGCTCAACTCGGTGCTGGAGGTGGCGCTCAGGCGGGAGGAGGTCGCCGGGACCTACGCCGGGCTGCGCCCGCTGCTCGGCGGCGAGGGGCGCACCGCCGACCTGTCCAGGAGGCACGCGCTGCTGACCTCCCCGGAGGGCGTCGTCACGGTCGTGGGCGGCAAGCTGACCACCTACCGGCGGATGGCCCAGGACGCGGTCGACCGGGCCGTGTCGCTACGGGGCCTGGCCGCGGGCCCGAGCCGTACGGCGCGGCTGCCCCTGGTCGGGTTCACCGCGGAGGGCGCCGGGGCCGGGGACCGGCTGGCGCAGCGGTACGGGAGCGAGGCGGCGGCGGTGCGGGCGCTGACGGTGGAGGATCCCGCGCTGGCCGAGCCGCTGCCGACCGGGATCACCCGGGCCGAGCTGGTCTGGGCCGTCAGGCACGAGGGCGCGCTGGACGTCGACGACCTGCTCGACCGCCGGACCCGGATCGGCCTGGTCCCCGGCGACCGGACGGCGGCCCTGCCCGCCGCACGGGCGGCGCTGGCGTACTGACGGCGGCGGACCGCCCCGGTCCGCCGGGGCCGGCGCCTCGCCCCGGCGGGCGGACTTTTCCGGTCTGCCCGCTGACGCAGGCGGGCTTTTTCCAATCCGCCTACGACGCAGGCGGGCTTTTTCCAATCCGCCTACGACGCAGGCGGGCTTTTTCCAATCCGCCTATTGACAAGGACGTGTTGACGCCTGTTGAGACCGGCCTATTGACGGGGACCCTCCGCAGGCCCTATGGCTCCACCCGGACCGCCCGCCTCCGGAGCCCCGGACGTCACATCTCCGTCAGCATTAGGTTAGTCTTACCTAAGTCGAAATAGGAGGGGTGCGCAGGTGGCCACGGGGGGCGTTTCGAGCATGGCGGCCAGGAGCTGCGCGCACCCTCAGGGATGCCACTCGGGCGACCTGCCCGTCCTCGCCAGCGCGACGGTGGGCGCCCGGTTCTGGCTGCTCATCGAGCACTCCGGCCCCTGGGCCTCCCATCTGGAGGACTGCCGGCTCCCCGAGGACGTGCACACTCTTATCAAACGGGCCACGAGCCTCGGCATCCGACCCCAGCTCATCCGCCGCCCGGGGCGCCGGATCCCCTATGGGAGCGGCATTCACGTCATGGTCGCCGACTCCACGGCGGCCGAGCCGTGGCTCGCCGAAGGCGTCATCGCAGGTCCGGACGATCTTGACATGGACGCTCTGGTGGCCGGAGTGGTCCCGGAGTCCTGCATACTTGTGAGTGAGCCGGTTTTTCTGGTCTGCACGCATGCCAAGCGCAACGCGTGCTGCGCCCGCATTGGACTACCCCTCGCTCGTTCTCTGGCCGAAGTTTTGCCGGACAGAGTATGGGAAACATCACATGTTGGCGGCGATCGATACGCCGCCAACCTCGTGTGCTTGCCACACGGGCTTTACTACGGCAGCATGTCTCAGGCTGCCGCGGTCGCGGCAGCGAATGCGTACCGGTCCGGCGAGGTCATCCTCGACCGTTTCCGGGGACGCGCAGGCATCCCTGAGCCATTGCAAGCCGTCGAGCATTTCGTCCGTTCCCACACGGGCGAGCTCTCGGTCGGCGGAGTGGCCGTGGAGTCCTCCAGGTCGGACGGCGACACCACCGAGGCTTTCGTGCGCGGTAGTGCCGCTCGTTTTCGGGTAGTGGTTGAACCCATGACGCTAACAACGCCATGTGGTACGGCTTGTGCCGACACGATCACCACCTATCGGCTGGTCGCGCTGGACAGGCTCGCGCCTGTGCGGTACGCCACGTCCGCCCTCACCTGACCTGAGGGAACATCACGGCCTATCCAGGCGTTGGACACAGGGACGCCATAAACGTCCAATGCGGCATCAACCCGAAATACCCTCACTAAAAGGTGGTTTTCTCATGTCTCAGGTACGTCGGCAGACCGCCCGGCCTCGGCCCAGCTGGGGCTGGCAGGATGACGCCGCGTGCCGGGGCGAGGACCTCGTGCTCTTCTTCGGTCCCGACGGCGAGCGTCAGCCTGAGCGCGACATTCGCGAGCGTAAGGCCAAGGCCATCTGCGCCCAGTGTCCCGTACGCGCCGAATGCCTCGACTACGCGCTGTCCCGTCCGGAGAAGTACGGCACCTGGGGCGGTCTGAACGAGGACGAGCGCGCCTCCGAGCGTCGCCGTCGCATGCGCCGCGCCGCCAGCGCCGGCATCAGCGCCGTCGCCTGAGCAGCACCTCCACCCGGCTCTCCCCTCGCGTGTGATCTCGCTGATTCCCCTGCGAGATCACACGTTGTTGTGTATGGTCAGGGTGTTTCGCGGGCCGATCCGCCGACCACGGCCGGTCCGCCGGGAACGCCCGCCGGGGAGGCCGCCATACGCACCACACCGTGGCCGCCTCCCGGACGACCGCCTGCAGCTCCTATCACTGTAAGCCATCATCGACCGCCCGCAGACGGCTCAGCCCTGTGGGGGGACCTTCGGGATGTCCCGCCGGCCACGTGAGGGCAGCGGCTTGACCTGGGGGGCGGAGCAGCTGGGACAGCTGCGGTCCGCCCACGGCGCGGTGGTGACGATCCCCTGCCTGCGCCACACGACCGGCCGGCCGTCATCGGCGTGGCACGCCTCGTAGATGTCCTCCCAGACATGCAGGCAGCGCAGACACTGGAAGTCCCAGGCCTCGGTGACCTCGTGAATCTCTCGCATGAGCTATCTCCTCGCATGGATGTCGTGCTGATCCGGACGGCGGGCCGCCGGACCTATATGCGAGAGATGCTCAGCAGGATCAGCCGATCGGGCTCGGCCTGCGCCACGGCTGGGGACCCCCCGGCCGCGGCGCCGCGGGCCGGCCGCCCGGCCGCGGACGGGACCGTCCCCCAGGTCCCCGGTGTCGCGGTCCCTCTGAGCTGCGTGCGCGGTTCGCGCTTGCTCTGGGTGTGACGGGTGACGGGTGCGGCGGGGACGTCGTCGGCGGGCGGCGCGTCACCCGCGACGACCTCGGCGGCCATCCCCGCGGGCAGCCCGAGAACGTCGGAGTGCCAGCCCAGACAGAGCCCGAGGCAGATGAGGATCGCGATCCACGGAGCCGCCCGGCGGCACCGGGACGACCTCCGTCTGCCCGATTCTGCGATCACACCTAAAGGTTTGCCTACTCACAGTAGTCAAAACCCTACTCTTGGTAAGAGTAGTCGAGTCGCCGGGAACGCGATCGTCGCCGGGCCGCCGAAACGGTGCGGAACGTGGCGGACCGGCGCCGGGCGCGTCCGCCCCCGGCGCCGGAGGGCGCCCCGCCCCGGCCCATGCTGCCACGGGCCGGGGTGGGGCGCCCCGGCCGTCACGGCCGGTTCCGGCCTGACTTCCGCATCTCCTTGTGGATGATCTTCCACCTGTTCTGCAGCTCCTTGCGGAGCCGGGCGTCGCTCCTGGAGGCCATCCAGGCGGCCTCGCGCTGGAGCTTGTTCCAGCTCTCCAGCCGCCGCTCGGGCAGCGTGCCGTCCTCGATCGCGGCGATCACCGCGCAGCCGGGCTCGCTGTCGTGGTGGCAGTCGGCGAACCTGCACCGCTCGGCGAGGTCCTCGATGTCGGAGAAGACCATGTCCACGCCCTCGCCCATGTCGTACAGGCCGATGCGGCGGATGCCGGGCGTGTCGATGATGAGGCCGCCCCCCTGGAGCGGGATCAGCTCGCGGTGCACCGTGGTGTGGCGCCCCCGGCCGTCACCGGCCCTGACCTGCTGGGTCTCCATCACCGCCGTCCCCGCCAGAGCGTTGACCAGGGTGGACTTGCCGGCGCCCGAGGCGCCGAGCACCACGGCGGTGCGGGTCCCCTCCAGGTAGCCGCGCACGATCTCGACCCCCTCACCGGTGAGGGAGCAGATCGGGTGCACGTCCACCCCGGGCGCCGCCGTGGCGACCTCCCCCATCAGGTGGTCGAGGCCCTCGCCGATGAGGTCGGACTTGGTGATGAGGACCACCGGCAGGCCGCCGCTCTCCCAGGCCAGCGCGAGCAGCCGCTCGATCCGGCTCAGGTCGGCGGTGTCGGTGGCGTGCAGGGCGGGTTCGGCGACGAAGACGACGTCGACGTTCGCGGCGAGCACCTGCCCCTGGGAGTCGCCGGACAGGCCGCCCCGGGAGAGCCTGCCGACGCCGCCGCGGACGAAGGCGGTACGGCGGGGCAGCAGCGCCTCCAGCTCGAAGCGGCCCTCCGGGAGCCGGCGGAGACCGGCCCAGTCCCCCACGCAGGGCAGGGCGACGGGGTCGGCGGCGGCGGCCCGCCGCACCTGGGCGCTGTAGTGGACCTGTGCGTGACCGTCGGCGGACAGCACTTCGGCGGCGCCGCGGTCGACGCGGGCCACCCGGGCGGGGATCAGGCCGGCCGGCAGTTCGGCGGCGAGAGAGTCGTCCCAGCCGAGCGGGGACAGTGTGGAAAGACCAGAAATGACTGGCGATGACAACGTGGGTACACCCTTTGTGGAAGCCGGGCGCCCCTGCGTGAAGTGGCTAGGCGGGCACCCGGAGGTTGACGGATGGCAGGCTCGTCACAACGACCCGCATAGTCCTCACCTCCCGCGTCCACGGCCACCTGTCTGCCAGATGACGTCTTCGGCTGAAGAGTAGCGCAGGTCCCCCCATTCCACGCAACCCATTAATCCCCCGCCTCACCCACGCGCCTCACCCGCGCGCCGCGGCCGGGGCCGCCGCCGTGCGGCGCCTGCGGGCACCTCGCCCCGACGGCCCGCCGGCCCGTACGGCGGGCGCGCCCGTGAGAAGGCCCCGGGACCCGACGGGGTCCCGGGGCCTTCCCGCCACGGATCAGGTCACAGGCCCGGGGCCGGGAAGTGCGAGGTCAGCTCCGTGACCTCGCCGTGGACCCGGGTGATGACGTGCTTGGCCTCGTCCTCGTCCTTGGCCAGGGCGGTGACGACCTGGTCGATCCAGGCGCCGATCTGGCGCATCTCGGCCACACCCATGCCCCGGCTGGTCACGCCGGCGGTGCCGATGCGGATGCCCGACGGGTCGAACGGCTTGCGCGTGTCGAAGGGCACGGTGTTGTAGTTGGTCTCCAGGCCGGCCTTGTCCAGGGCCTGGGCGGCGGGCTTGCCGCCGATGCCCTTCGGGGTCAGGTCGAGCAGGATGAGGTGGTTGTCGGTGCCACCGGAGACCAGGTCGAAGCCGCGGCCGTTGAGCTCCTCGGCCAGCGCCTGGGCGTTCGTGACGACCTGGCGGGCGTAGTCCTTGAAGTCGTCGGTCGCCGCCTCCTTCAGCGCCACCGCGATGGCCGCGGTGGTGTGGTTGTGCGGGCCGCCCTGCAGACCCGGGAAGACGGCCTTGTTGAGCGCGGTGGCGTGCTCGTCGGAGGTGGCCATGAGCATCGCGCCGCGGGGACCGCGCAGGGTCTTGTGCGTGGTGGTGGAGATGACGTCCGCGTGGCCGACCGGCGACGGGTGGGCGCCGCCGGCCACCAGGCCGGCGATGTGCGCGATGTCGGCGGCGAGCACCGCGCCGACCTCGCGGGCGATCTCGGCGAAGGCCGGGAAGTCGATCGTGCGCGGGATCGCGGTGCCGCCGCAGAAGATCAGCTTGGGCCGCTCGCGGAGGGCGATCTCGCGGACCTCGTCCATGTCGACGCGGCCGGTGTCCTGGCGCACGCCGTAGCGGACCGGGTTGAACCACTTGCCGGTGGCCGAGACCGACCAGCCGTGGGTGAGGTGGCCGCCGAAGGGCAGGCCCATCCCCATCACGGTGTCGCCCGGCTGCAGGAAGGCGAGGTAGATGGCGAGGTTGGCGGGCGAGCCCGAGTAGGGCTGGACGTTGGCGTGGTTGACGCCGAACAGGGACTTGGCCCGCTCGATGGCCAGGGACTCGACCTGGTCGATGACCTGCTGGCCCTCGTAGTAACGCTTGCCCGGATAGCCCTCGGAGTATTTGTTGGTGAGGACGGTGCCGGTGGCCTCCAGGACGGCCTTGGACACGTAGTTCTCCGAGGCGATCAGTTTGACGGTGTCGGCCTGACGGCGCTCCTCCGCCTTGATCAGCTCGGCGATCTGCGGATCGACACTGGAAAGAGAACTCATGGGGCCTTCACTCCTCTGTCGTCGTTGACGTCGCGAAGACCCAGGCGCACGGCCTCCGCCATTACGCTCCCCGGTGGTCCCTCCCACCCAATGCGCCAGTCGCGTCTTAGACGATAGCGGACTAGCCGGCACGGCCGGCGCGGCCCGCTCCGTCCACCGGCCAGAGCCGGTCCACCTCGGCGTTGAGGGTGGCTCCGATGAGCACGGCCAGCGCGGTGATGTAGAGCCACAGCAGCACCGCGATCGGGGCGGCGAGCGAGCCGTAGATCGAGACCGGGGAGAACCAGGCCGCCAGCACCGAGCGCAGCACCGCGGCGCAGGCGAGCCAGATGATGAACGCGAGCACCGCCCCGGGCAGCTCGCGCCACCAGCGTGTGCGCACCGGCACGCTCACGTGGTAGAGCAGGGTGAGGAAGAACACCGAGCCGATGATGACCACCGGCCAGTAGAGGCTGTCGACCAGCGGGGTGTAGTCGAGGGGCAGGGCGCCGCGCAGCGCCGCCGGGCCGAGGACGAGCACCGGCATGACGAGCAGCCCCGTCAGCAGGCCGGCGAGATAGAGGCCGAAGGACATCAGGCGGGTGCGGATGATCCCGCGCTCCTCGCCGAGGCCGTAGGCGACCGAGATCAGGTCCACGTAGACGAACAGCGCCCGCGAGCCCGACCAGAGCGCCAGCAGGAAGCCCAGCGAGATCAGCGAGACCTGGTTCTCGGGTTTCAGCACGTCGTCGACGAGCGGGGTGACGACGGTGTCCACGGCGTTGTCGGTGAACAGCAGGTGCGCCTGCGCGTCGATCCACTCCCGGACGCTCTGCAGCGTGTCCGGGCCGAACACCCGGGTGAGCTGGCCGAGCACGCCGATCAGGCCGAGCATGAACGGCGGCAGCGACAGCAGCGCGAAGAAGGCCGCCTCACCGGCCAGGCCGGTGACCCGGTAGGTGACGCCCGCGTTGACGGTGGCGCTGGCCAGTGCCCAGACGCCCGTCCCGCGCACCCAGGTGAGCCCGGCGCGCAGCCTGGCCCCCCGCCCGCGCGGCGAGCGCCTGTCAGGCCCGGGGCGGTGCGCCGGAGCATCAGTGGACGTCATGGCACACAACGGTATTTCCTAGTGACGCTTGATCACGAGTCCGTCCGGCAACGATCGAATCTCGTGTCCAGTGTCCGCGCTACCTGCGATAAAACGCCTCCGGGTCGTCCACGTCGACGATCCGGGCGCCCAGCGGCAGCAGCGAGACCGGGATCAGCTTGATGTTGGCGATCCCCAGCGGGATGCCGATGACCGACAGGAAGAGCGGGATCGAGGTCAGCAGGTGTCCGATGGCCAGCCAGATCCCGGCGACCACGCACCAGATCACGTTCCCCACGGTGGACAGGCAGCCCGCGCCGGGATCGCGCACCACGGTCCGCCCGAAGGGCCACAGCGCGTAGGCGGCGATCCGGAACGACGCGATGCCGAACGGGATGGTGATGATCAGAATGCAGCAGATGACGCCCGCGAGGACGTAGCCGGCGGCCAGCCAGATCCCCGCGAACACCAGCCAGATGACATTCAACAGAGTCCGCATGATTTGAGGATGTCAGGCGGGATCTGGCGGGCTCTATCCGGTCCGTCCCTGAGAAAGCCCTGATCCGAGCGGCGCCCGTCCCCTGCCCGGGGGCCCGGCGAAGGCCTGGGCGACCCGCGCCCACGCCCGCGCGCCCTCGCCCCGCAGCTCCAGGGAGGTGTCGTCGAGGTGGCGGCGCTGGACCACCAGGAGGCAGAAGTCGAGCACCGGCCCCCTGACCACGTCCGCGGCCCCGGCCGGTCCCGCCGTCCACGGCGACCCGTCGGGCATCGTCAGCTCGACCCGGATCGGCCCGGCCGGCGGCGGCAGGCCGCGCATCGCGAAGCCGTAGGGCATGGCCCGCACCCCGAGCGTCGCCACGTGCCTGAGCCTGGCGGTGGGGACGCGGGCCAGGCCGAGCGCGTCCGCCACGTCCTGGCCGTGGGCCCAGGTCTCCATCAGCCGCGCGGTGACGAAGGACGCGGCCGACATGTCGGGGCCGTACCAGGGCAGCCTGACCCCGGGGGCGAGCCGGGCGAACGCCTCCAGACTGCGCGCCCTGGCGGCGCGGAACCAGTCGTGGACCTGGCCCGGGGCGAGGCTGCGGGAGGCGGCCGCGATCTCGTCCACCGCCGAGTATCCGCGGCCGAGGAAGGCGGGCAGGGTGGCGCGGAAGCCGTCGGGGTCGGTCGCCGCGGCGGTGGCGGCGTCGTCGAACCAGGCGAGGTGGCTGATCTGGTCGCGCACCGCCCATCCCTCGGCGGGGGTGGGCAGCTCCCAGGCCGCCGCATCGAGCCCGCGGACCATGGCGTCGAGCTCGGCGGTCTCCGCGCGCAGATCGGCCAGCAACTCGCCCACCAGGCTCACGGCACCTCCCCATCCGGCCAAGGCAAGGGTAACCGAGCGATGTTCTAGGGGATAGTCCCCCGATTCCAGGGGCACCCCACAAGAGTGATCTGCGAACAGTGCAAGGACCGCCGTCACGGCGAGTGCCGGGGCGGCTCATGGTGCGACTGCCAGCACCAGGAGGCCGAGCGGCCCCACGAGTCGGCGCTGGACTGGCCGCGCCAGGGATGATCCGGACAGCCGGAACCGGGCCCGCGGACCAAGGTTGAGCCTGGAGACCGTCCAGAGTGTGGACCCGACATTGGACATCTCAGTCGACCAATGTATCGTCAGGGACATGCCAGCGGACCCATTGCTCGTCGTGCGACGCCACGTCGACCTCTTGCGTGTCCGCAGTGCCATCTGTTGTGACGTCCGTTGACCGTCGCCCTCCGCTGATTTCATCCAGCTCGGGCGCGCGACAGGCGTCCTCTTCGTGAGCAAGCAACCCCCGCACTCGACGATGAGGCGGTAGGTGCCGTCTGTGCGTGTCCGGAAATCACTCCATCGATCCGAAGGACGCGCAAATGACGACCCCGGCCAAGCCGGCTAACCGCCACCACAAGCGCCCGCGCGGCGAAGGTCAGTGGGCTCTCGGTTACCGCGAACCGCTGAACAAGAACGAAGAGAACAAGAAGAACGACGACGGGCTCAACGTCCGTCAGCGGATCATCGACATCTACGCCAAGAACGGTTTCGACTCCATCGACCCCGCCGATCTGCGGGGCCGGATGCGCTGGTACGGGCTCTACACCCAGCGCAAGCCCGGGATCGACGGCGGCAAGACCGCGATCCTGGAGCCGGAGGAGCTCGACGACCGCTACTTCATGCTCCGGGTCCGGATCGACGGCGGGCGGCTCAACCTGGAGCAGCTCCGCGCCATCGCCGACATCTCCAACCTCTACGGCCGGGGCACCGCCGACGTCACCGACCGGCAGAACATCCAGCTCCACTGGATCGAGATCGAGGCCGTCCCCGACATCTGGAAGCGGCTGGAGGCGGTGGGCCTGTCCACCACCGAGGCCTGCGGCGACACCCCGCGCGTCATCCTTGGCTGCCCGCTGGCCGGGATCGACGACAACGAGGTCCTCGACGGCACCGCGCAGATCGACGAGATCTACGACACCTACATCGGCGACCCGGCCTTCTCCAACCTGCCGCGCAAGTTCAAGACCGCGGTCAGCGGCTGCCCGGCGCACTGCACCGTGCACGAGATCAACGACATCGCCTTCGTGGGCGTGGTCAACGAGCGGGGCGAGAAGGGCTACGACCTGTGGGTCGGCGGCGGCCTGTCGACCAACCCCATGCTGGCCAAGCGGCTGGGCGTCTTCGTCACCCCCGAGCAGGTCACCTCGGTCTGGGGCGGCGTGATCGGCATCTTCCGCGACTACGGCTACCGCCGCCTGCGCCACCGGGCCCGGATCAAGTTCCTGGTCAACGACTGGGGCGTGGAGAAGTTCAGGGAGATCCTCGAGACGGAATACCTGGGACACGCGCTGCCCGACGGCCCCGCGCCGGAGCAGCCGCGCGACGGGCGCCGCGACCACGTGGGCGTCTTCCCGCAGAAGGACGGCAACTTCTACGTCGGCTTCGCGCCCAGGGTCGGCCGCCTCGACGGCGACAAGCTGCACCTGATCGCCGACATCGCCCAGCGGCACGGCTCGGACCGGGTGCACACCACGGTCGAGCAGAAGATGGTCGTCCTCGACGTCGCGCCCGACCGGGTCGACAGCATCGTCGCCGAGCTGGAGGCCAACGACCTGCGGGTCAACCCCTCCACCTTCCGCCGCCAGACCATGGCCTGCACCGGCATCGAGTTCTGCAAGCTGGCGATCGTCGAGACGAAGGCCACCGCCTCCGACCTGATCGACGAGCTGGAGCAGCGTCTGCCGGACTTCAAGGAGCCGCTGACCATCAACGTCAACGGCTGCCCCAACTCCTGCGCGCGCATCCAGGTCGCCGACATCGGCCTCAAGGGGCAGCTCGTCGTCAACGACAGGGGCGAGCAGGTCGAGGGCTTCCAGATCCACCTGGGCGGCTCCCTGGGCGTCAACCCGGGCTTCGGCCGCAAGGTCCGCGGCCTGAAGGCCACGGCCGAGGAGCTGCCCGACTACGTGGAGCGCGTCGTGCGCAACTTCGACAAGCAGAAGAACGACGGCGAGACCTTCTCCGACTGGGTCCAGCGGGCCGACGAGACGGACCTCAAGTGAGCGGCCCGGCGGGCCGCGGGGCGGGCAGGGTCCGATGAGTGAGCGAGCGGTCCCCTTCCACTGCCCCTACTGCGGCGAAGAGGATCTCGAACCCTACGAGGGCGACGGCGGCTGGTACTGCCGCTCATGCGTGCGCGCCTTCAAGTTGAAGTTCCTGGGAATCGGAGTGCGGTCATGACGCGGAGCGAGCCCGACGCGGTGAGCGCGGTGGTCGGCGAGGCACGGGCGGCCCGCGTGGCGAACGAGGAGTGGTGAGCGACATGACACTGGTGGACATCGAAGTCGGACTACGACAGCAGCGCGGCGCGCTCGACCTGCAGGACATCGTCGAGTCGGCCGCGCAGTTCCTGGAGGACGCCTCCGCCCTGGAGATCATCCGCTGGGCCGCGGCCACCTTCGGCGACCGGCTCTGCCTGACCTCCTCGATGAGCGACGCGTTGCTGATCGACCTGGTCAGCCGGGTCAAACCCGGTGTCGACGTGCTGTTCATCGACACCGGCTACCACTTCGCCGAGACGATCGGCACCCGTGACGCCGTGCGGCAGGTCTATGACGTCAACGTGATCGACGTGAAGCCGTCCCGGACGGTGGCCGAGCAGGAACGCGACCTGGGCCCGCGCCTGTTCGGGCGCAACCCCGACCTGTGCTGCTACCTGCGCAAGGTGGAACCGCTCAACCGGGCGCTGGAGCCCTACCTCGCCTGGGTCTCCGGCATCCGCCGCGACGAGGCCGCCACCCGCGCCGGTGTCAGGGTCGTGGAGTGGGACGCCAAGCGCCAGATGGTCAAGATCAACCCGATCGCCCGGTGGACGCAGGACGACGTCGACAACTACATGGCCGACAACGGCGTGCTCATCAACCCGCTGCACTACGACAACTACCCCTCGATCGGCTGCGCCCCCTGCACCCGCCAGGTCGCCCCGGGCGAGGACCCGCGCAGCGGGCGCTGGGCCGGGATGGCGAAGACGGAATGCGGGCTGCATCTATGACGTGGCGCGTCCGCGGCACGGCGCCGGCGGTCCCGCTGGTCGCGGTGGCGCACGGGTCCCGTGACCCGCGCGCCGCCGCGACGGTGGAGGACCTGCTCGACCTGGTACGGCGGGCACGCCCCGAGGTCCCCGTGCGCACCGCCTACCTCGACCACGCTCCTCCGACGCTCCCCATGGCGCTGTCCGGGCTGGCCGAGGCGGCGGTGCTGCCGCTGCTGCTCACCGAGGCCTACCACAGCCGCGTGGACATCCCCGGCGCGCTCGCCGAGGTGACGGCCCGCCGTCCGCTGCTGCGCGTGCACCGGGGCGCCACCCTGGGCCCGCATCCTTTGCTGCTGACCGCCCTGGAGCGGCGCCTGGCCGAGGCCGGAGTGGCCTCCGGCGACCCCGGCACCGCCGTGGTGCTGGTCTCGGCCGGCTCCAGCGACCGGCGGGCCAACGCGACGGTCGCGGGGATGGCCGGAGAGTGGGCCGGGCGAGGCTGGTGGTCGGTGACCGCGGCCTACGCCTCGGCCGCCGAGCCCACCCCCGCGCAGGAGGTCCGGCGCCTCCTGTCGGCCGGCGCCCCGCGCGTGGTGGTGGCCCCCTACCTGCTGGCCCCGGGCCACTTCGCCGACAAGATCCGCCGTGACAGCCTGGCCGCGGGCGCCGGGGCCGTCGCCGACGTGCTGGGCGCCGCCCCCGAGCTCGCGGCCGTGCTGATCGAACGCTACGAGCAGGCGGTGCGGCGGGAGAGGGCCTTCGCGACGGCCTGACCGGTGGGGCTCAGCCGGTCGCCTGACCGGTGGGGCTCAGCCGGTCTCCCCACCGCCCTCACCGCCCTCGGCGCACCGGACCACGACGACCCGGCCGGTGGCCGGGTCGACCTGGCGGACGTCGTCCCGGCAGGCCGGACGGGCCAGCTCCCTGACCATGACGGACCATTCGAGGGGGAACCTCTCCGCGCCGGCGAGCTGCCGCTCCCAGCCGTCGAACAGCGTGTCCTTCCGGGCGAACAGCTCTTCGACGGTCATCGCGCCCGCGTCGACCTCGCCCGGCAGCACGGCCACGGACACGACGCGCTCGGCGGTCTTGGCGACCTTGGCGACCCTGTCCTCCCAGTACCCCGCGTAGGTGAGGCCCTCGGGCCCCTGCCCGCAGAACTGCTTGTGGGGGGCGCCGCCGTCGACCCGGATGACCATCCGCCGTAGCGGCCCGGCGCACATGACCTGCACCATGATCCGGGCCTTGCCCGCCTCGACCCGGAGGCTCTCGCGCGTCCCCGCCACGCGGTACCCCCGCCGCGCGATCTCGCCGCGGGGGACCATGTCCTCTCTCCCGGGCCACGAGACCGTCGGCAGGACAGGCGACGGCTGGGCCATGACCCCGGTCCAGAGGTCGTCGGGGACCGTGGTGACGCCGCCCGCGGGCAGGGTGAACGCCGCCGCGACGGCGAGTCCCGCCGCGACCGCGCCCCCCAGGGCCTGGCGGCGGCGGCGCCTGATCCTGCGGGCGCGCCGGTCGACGTCGGCGACGGTCACGCCCCTGTGCAGGCCGTCGCCGCCCTCCTGGCTCAGGATCTCGCGCAGCTCGGATTCGGTGATCGTCAACTCAGCTCCCCGTGGTGATCGCGGCGACCGCCGCGGGATCGACGCGTAGTTTGGCCAGCGCCCGGCTGGCCTGGCTGCGGACGGTCGCCACCGAGCAGCCGAGGATCTCGGCGATCTGCGGGTCGGGCAGGTCGGCGAAGTAGCGCAGGACGATCACGGCGCGCTGCCCGCCGGGCAGCCCCGCCAGGGCGTGCCGTACGGCCTCGCGCGCCCCGATCTCGCCCGTCCGGTCCTCCCCCGCCACGTCGGGCAGCTCCGCCGTCGGCACCTCGGCCCGCCATTTACGCCGCCACCAGGAGGCGTGGGTGTTGGTCAGGATGCGGTAGACGTAGGGGTCGGGGTTGTCGCCCACCCGCCGCCAGGCGAACCATGCCTTGGCCAGCGCCGTCTGCAGAAGGTCCTCCGCCGTGCCCCAGTCGCGGCACAGCAGGTAGGCCGTCTGCAGCAGCCGGGCCGAGCGCTGCTCCACGTAGCGCTCGAAGTCGGCCCGATCTCGCATTCGGGCTCCTCACTGTTCGGTGTCCGTCACCGATCACTACGCGCCGGACCCCCGCAGACGTTGCACGCCCCGTGGAACGTCCCGGCCGGAGACGGCCCCGGCGGCCTCCGGAGGGCAGGTGAGGAGCGGACGGCGGTGAGGAGCGGACGGCCGCCGATCATTCCGGCCGCCGGCGAGGAGCGGACCCTGGTGAGGACCCGGCCGCCGGTGAGGACCGTACGGCCGGTGAGGAGCGGCTCCCGGGTGAACCCGGGTCGCCGGTGAGCCCGGACGGTCAGTGGGGCCAGTGATGGCCGGGGTGCCCGTGGGGGCCCGCGGGAGGGGCCGGCGGCAGGGGAGGCCGAGGCTCACCCGTGAGTTCGCCGCGCAGCTCGCGCCACTGCTCCCGCCATGCGGCCCAGGGCTTCTTGACGGGCTTGGCCTTGGCGTCGCCGATCACCTTGACGTCGCCCATGACGGCATACGCCCTGACCCGGATGAGCGGCACGTTCATCCCGGCGGGGGCCTCCAGGACCTGGACCTTCTTGTCCCCCATGATCGCGATGCCCTCGAGGTCGACGTCCACGCCGTCCGGGACGATGATCTTCACATCGCCCATGACCGCGGTGGCCACGATGTCCACCACTCCGGTGCGGACCTCGGCCTCACGCAGGTCGAGCAGCACGTCGCCCATGACGGCGACCGCTCCGAGCCCCTGGTCGATCCGCCACTTGCCCCGGCGCTTGGAATCGCCCATGACGGCCACGAACCAGCGACGCGCCCGGCCGCCCTGCGGCGCCGGAGCCGGGTCAGGGGCGTAGGCGGGCGCGTGGGGCCGGTCGGCCGACGGCAGGTCCGAGGTGATGACGGCCAGCTCAGCCTGGGTGACGGCGGTGTAGGCCATCTCCGTGCGCTCGGTCAGCTCGCCGAGGGTCAGCCGTCCCTCGACGGAGGCGACCCGCAGCCGTTCGACGACGGCCTCCCGCTCGGTGTCGGAGGCCCGTATCGCACCGGGATCGTTCATGAATCACAACATATCGCGAGTTCTCTCCGCGGTGGATCCTTCGGAAGGAGGAGCTACCGCCCGTGGCGGCCTACGTCCCGGGCGCCGCGCGGCCCGCGGGACGGCCGTGGCCCGGGCCGGCTGAGCCCTCCCGCGGAGGCGACCGGCGGCCCTCCCGGCCACCTATTATCCGGAGACATGTATGAAGAACTGCTGGACGCGGTGGCCGGGAACGACGCCGAGCGGGTCGAGCGCCTGCTCCAGAGCGGGACGGGCGCCGATCCGGACGGCGCCGGTGAGACGACGGCCCTCTACCGGGCCTCGGTGGACGGCCGGACGGCGATCGTGCGGGCGCTGCTGGCCGCCGGCGCCGACCCCGACCGGATCAGCGGCGGTGAGGAGGAGGGGCTGCCGCTGTGCGGGGCCGCGGCCTGCGGCCACGCCGAGGTCGCGCAGGCGCTGCTGGCCGCTGGGGCCGGGCCCTCCGGCCGGGAGGGCGGCGGGTGGACCGCCCTGCTGTGGGCCGCCTCCAACGGGCGGGCCGACATGCTCGACCTTCTCCTGGCCGCCGGGGCCGACCCCGAGGAGGCCAACGACAGCGGTGAGACCGCACTCACCCTGGCCACCCGGCGCGGGGCGCTGGGCGCCGTGCGCGCGCTGCTGACGGCCGGGGCCGACCCCACCCGCTCCGACGGCGAGGGCGACACGCCGCTGGCCATCGCCTACGACTGGCTGGGCACGCAGCTGGAGAGCGCCCTGCTGGAGCAGGTCACCGAGCAGGCCCCCGAGGACTCCCAGTTCGTCGTGGGCCGCAGCCGCGCCTCCGACGGCACCGACCTGGTGACCGTGACGGCCGTGGGACCGGACGGCGAGCGCGCGGTCGAGGTCGTGTGCCAGCGCGGCCACGCCGCCGTCGCCACCCTCCTGGAGGTCGCGACCTCCGAGCGGCTGCCCTTCGACGAGCTGGTCGAGCGGGCGCTGCCGTACCGGGACATCGACGAGGAGGCCGAGACCTGGTGGACGGTGGCGAGCGCGCTGAGCGAGCGGGGCGACGAGGACACCTTCGAGGCCGCGGCGCGCCTGTGCGTCAGTGAGGACCCGCGCAAGCGGGAGTTCGCCGTCGACGTGCTCGCGCAGTTCGGCTTCACCGACGGCGCCAAGCCCTTCCTCGACCGGACGCTGCCGATCCTGCGGCGGATGGCCGCCACCGAGGGCGACGAGCGGGTGCTGCGCTCGGTGCTCGGCGCGCTCGGCCACCACGCCGACCCGCGGTCGCTGCCCGAGGTGCTGGAGATCATCACCGCCGACGGCTGGACCCGCACCCAGGCCGACCCGGCCGCGCTGGCCGCCGTCCTGCCGCCGGGCCACGCCGAGGGGCTCTCGCTGCTCGTCTCCATGACGGAGGACCCCGACGAGGAGGTGCGCGACTGGGCGACCATGGGCCTGGCCGGGCTGACGGAGGACACCGAGCAGATCCGTGACGCGCTGGCCGCGCGGCTCGACGACGAGGACCTGACCACGGTGGCCGAGGCCACCCGCGGTCTGGCCGCCCGGGGCGACTCGCGCGCCCGCAGAGGCGTGGCCCGCGTGCTCGCCGAGAGCGACGAGGACGACGACTACGTCCGCGACCTGGTCCGCGAGTCCTAGGAACACGGCCGGGCGGGGGGCAGGCCCGCGTCGGGCCCGGGAGGCGCCGGTGGCCCGGCTCCCCCGGACGTGTGAAGATCATGGAAGGGGTGCTGAGATGGGGACAGCACCCGGTTACGGGTCCAGCTGAGTTCATCGGAGGCCGCGCGTGACCCATGACGTCTTCAACCAGGTCCCCCCGCTCACCGGTCACGACGTGTCCGCCGACCCGGCGCTGCTGGCGGGGACGGCCCGCGAGAACGCCGGCTGGGCCACCGAGGAGCTGCGCCGGCTCGGCACGCTCGCCGGGTCGGAGCAGGCCGGGGAGTGGGGGCGGCTGGCCAACGAGCATCCGCCGGTCCTGCGCACCCATGACCGCTACGGCCACCGGATCGACGAGGTGGACTTCCACCCCGCCTGGCACGAGCTGATGACCGTGGCGGTCGAGAACGGCCTGCACGCCGCCCCGTGGTCCAGTGCCCGGCCGGGCGCGCACGTGGCCCGCGCGGCCAAGTTCTACCTCTGGAGCCAGGTGGAGGCGGGGCACGGCTGCCCGATCTCCATGACCTACGCCGCGGTCGCCGCGCTGCGCCACAGCCCCGCGCTCGCCGCCGACTGGGAGCCCCTGCTGACCTCCCGCAGCTACGACTTCGGGCTGCGCCCGCCGCTGGGCAAGCGCGGGGTGCTCGCGGGGATGGCGATGACCGAGAAGCAGGGCGGCTCCGACGTCCGCGCCGGCACCACCCGGGCCGAGCCCCTGGGGGACGGCGGTTACGCCCTGACCGGGCACAAGTGGTTCAACTCCGCCCCGATGTGCGATGTGTTCCTGGTCCTCGCCCAGGCCCCCGGCGGCCTGTCGTGCTTCCTGCTCCCCCGGGTCCTGCCCGACGGCACCCGCAACGCCATTCGCCTGATGCGGCTGAAGGACAAGCTGGGCAACCGGTCCAACGCCAGCGCCGAGGTGGAATATGACAGCGCGGTCGCCTGGCTGGTGGGTGAGGAGGGCCGGGGCGTGCGGACCATCCTGGAGATGGTCAACATGACCCGGCTGGACTGCGTGATCGGCTCGGCGGCCGGCATGCGCTACGGCGTGACGCGGGCCGTCCACCACGCCACGCACCGCGGCGCGTTCGGCAGGAGGCTGATCGACCAGCCGCTGATGCGCAACGTCCTGGCCGATCTGGCCCTGGAGTCGGAGGCCGCGACCACCCTGATGACGCGGCTGGCCGGGGCCACCGACCGGGCCGTCGCCGGGGACCGGGCCGAGAGCGCGCTGCGCCGCACCGCGCTGGCGGTGGGCAAATACTGGGTGTGCAAGCGCGGGCCCGTCCACGCGGCCGAGGCGCTGGAGTGCCTGGGCGGCAACGGCTACGTCGAGGAGTCACAGATGCCCCGGCTGTTCCGCGAGTCGCCGCTCAACGGCATCTGGGAGGGCTCGGGGAACGTGGCGGCGCTGGACGTGCTGCGCGCGCTGGGCCGCGAGCCGGAGGCGCTGGAGGCGTTCTTCTCCGAGGTCACACTCGCCGCCGGGGCCGACCGGCACCTGGACGAGGCCGTCGACCGCCTGCGCAAGTCTCTGGGCGACCCGACCGACATCGAGGCCCGCGCCCGCCGCGTCGCCGAGGACATGGCCCTGGTCCTGCAGGCCTCCCTGCTCGTACGGCTGGCGCCCGCGGCCGTCGCCGACGCCTTCTGCGCCTCCCGTCTGGCCGGTGAGGCGGGACGCGCCTTCGGCACCCTCCCCCCGCGCCTGGATCTGGACGCCCTCATCGAGCGGGCCGTCATCTGACCCACCCCTGACGCCTCTGGTGGTAGGCCGCCACGGCCGCGGCGGCCCCGCCGTCGCCGGCCAGCAGCCGGGCGAGCCGGTCGAGCCTGCGGCTCGCGCAGAGCGCGTAGGTCTCGGCCCACCACTCGGAGGGGTGGTCCCGGTAGCGGTCCAGGGCGAGCAGCGGACGGCAGAACCGCATGATCCTGCGCCACTCCGGGGTCCGGTCCATCTCGTCCAGGTCGCACAGCGCGTGCCCGATCATGTGGTGGACCAGTGCCCCTGACGAGTGCGCCCCGCCGGCGATGACGACCGTACGTCCCATGTAGAGGCCGGCGGAGTCGGCCACCCGGGCGTCGCAGGAGCCGTCCGGCTCCGGCTGCTCGGCGAGCGTGTCGGCGCCGAGCCAGATCCCGTCGAGGTCCTCGGCCAGCCGGGTGGCCAGGTGCACGGGGAGCCCGGCGAGCTCGTCCACCGCGGCCACCAGCTCCCGCCGCGGCGCCCCGGACCAGTGCCGGCGGATCACCCGCTCCAGCACTCCGCAGTCGCGGGTGCCGTCGCGGGGCAGCGGCTCGCGGTGGCCGGGGTAACCCGTCTGGTTCCAAGGGGGGATCCGCATCCGGGGCGCTCCGTTCTGCCGGGAAGTGTTTCCGGTGGTAAACGTCCGCCGGAGCGGCGTTCATTACAGGCAGATGCGCAGATGTTCGTTGTGGAAAGAACGCGATCCTTTACCGGCGCGCGCCCCATTCACCGGTCTACCCTCACATCTGCGAAAACCAGTCGGATATCGCCGCCGCGATTGGCCCCCTCGAAAAGGACTGATCATGAGAACCAGCTTCAGGAGACCGGGCGCGGCATGCGCCGTCCTCCTCTCGGGGATCCTCGCCGCGGCCCCCGGTACGGCCCTGGCCGCCTTCCCCGGCACGGTCTCCGGCGCGACCCGCCGCGCGGCCGCGCCGTCCCGGTGCGAGTCCGACACCGCCCAGGCGGTCGCGTCGCAGCTGGGGCGGGCACCGGACGGGCGGTTCGTCCCGCCGGACACGCTCTCCTACGGCGACGGCGCGGAGGTGATCACGTTCCGGCCGCCGTCCTGCGGCGCCGCCCGCCGGGGCGCCGAGCGCGACTGCGACGAGGACGGCGTCCTCGACAACGCGGTATGCCTGTACGACCGCCGGGCGTTCGAGGGATCCCGCCAGGCCGTCAAGGTGACGGGGCCGATAAAGCTGAACGGGACGGGAATCATCATGTCCATAAAAAACGACCGCCCTTTCGTTTTCCTCGTCCAGCGGAGCCCTGAGGAGCGCGGGAGCTGTTTCCCGCCGGGCGGGGGCTACGGAGACACGGGCCAGGTGAGCGCGCGGCGCTGGGTGAACGCCCATCCCACCCTGCGCGACTGCCCTGATCTCTGAACCCGCGCGCCCGCCGGGCCCCGGACGGCCCGGCGCTCACCCGGCGTCCCGGACCGCCGGCCGTGACCGGCCGGTCACGGCGTCCGCCCCTCGCCGTCGACCCAGCCGCTGACGGCGTAGGTCCGATACTCCTCGACCGCCGGACGGAGGGACCGGGGGTCGCCGGCGAGCCTGATGAGCTCAGTCGCCAGCAGCCCGCCCGTGGCCGGGCTGACGACGAACACCCCCAGCAGCGGGCCGTCCTCGAACCCGAACCCCCGCCCCGGCCTCCCCGACCGGTCCCTGAGCGGCCCGAGCGAGCGCAGGTCGCCCTGGCGGGCGAGGACCCGCCACAGCGCCGCCGCCAGCTCCGGCTCGACCACGTCGTGGGAGTGGAGGTTCTCCATCGCCCGGACGAGGCGGCGCGTGCGCGTCATCGTGGTCTGCGGCTCGGTGGCCAGGAGCTGCCCGCGCAGCCGTGGCCCGGAGCGCGACAGCGTGGCCGCCCGCGGCCGCAGGTCCGCCGCCCGGCCGGTGTTCTCGGCCGGGCCCGGGACCGAGTGCCGGACTTCGGGCGAGATCCTCGCCCAGCCTCCGCCCCCGAACGGCCTGCCCGCCGTCCGCAGCGTGCGGTAGGCCCCCCGGCCGCTCACCGGGGTCCAGCGCCGGACCACCCACGGCATGATCTCCGAGGTCGCGCCGCCCGGCCCCACGGTGGTGGCCAGCAGCCACTCCTCGGTCCTGACGTAGCTCCACGGCCCGGCCTCCGGACGCGGCCGGGCCTCGGCGAGGGCGGCCAGCTCCAGCAGCTCGGCCGAGGCCGGCGGGAAGGACGCCATCGGGCGGGGCGGCGGCTGCCCCAGGGGCTCGCTGGCCGCGATGCGGGCGATCCTCGCCAGGCCCTCCGAGAGCTCCGGGCCGGCACGGCCGGCGGGACCCGGCGGCGGTGTGGCCCCGGCGGGCGCCGGGACCGGCCTGGGCTGCGGCGGGATCCGGAAGGGGACCACCGCCGCCACGGCGACCCCGAGGGCCGTGACCGCCAGCGCCGCCCCTCTCCCCCGCAGCCCCCACGGCCGTCCGGGCCGCCGGGCGGCGTCCCCGCGTATGACCCGCCGGAGAGCCTCCTCCGCGCCGGGGCCGGCCCCGCGCGCCGTATGCGGGGGGACCGGGTTGTGCCGGACCATCAGCTCGCGGATCTCGTCGTGGTCTTCCGGGATCACCGCTCCCCCTCCCCGCACTCCAGGCGCATCCCGCGCAGGGACTCGGCCAGCCGCAGGCGGGCCCGGCACAGCCGTACGCGGACCGCGTTGGGGGTCAGGCCGAGGATCCGGCCGATCTCCTCGACGGCGAGGTCCTCCCAGTAGTGCAGGCGCAGGACCTCGCCGTCCTTGGGGCGCAGCCGCGCCATGGCCGTCTCCATCGCGCCGCGGACCTCCTCGTCCCGGGAGCCGCCCCCGGGCGGGTCGGGCGGCAGCTGCCGCAGCAGCCCCGCCAGCCGCTGCCTGCGGCACTCGCCGCGGGTGGCGTTCCTGACGTGCCCCCAGGCCACGCGGTACAGCCAGGCGACGACGGCCCGGTCGTCGTCCCGGGGGATCCGGTGTCTCTTGCGCCAGGCGGTGTGAAAGGTGCAGGAGGCGATGTCGTCGGCCACCGCGAGGCCGACCCGGCGCGCCGCGTACGCCCACACGGGCTCATAGAAGGTGCGGAACATCCAATCGAACCATTTCTCCTCGTCGTCCTCCGACACGGCCGCCCCTTCCCAACATGCCGTCACCGTTCTTACGTCCGGCACCGAGGATTCGATTACAGAACAGACCTGAACGGCCACCGAAAGTGACGGCGTTCTCTCGCGGACGGATGAGAGCCGCGCCGGCGGAGACGGGCGGGCGGCAACGAGCGCTCCGGGGATGATCACCGCTCTCCCGGCGAGTAGGGTCGTTGATGGCTAACGCTTCGTGATCGAAAGGACATCGCCATGGCGACGACACGTACCGCGACGACTCAGTGGAAGGGTGCGCTGCTCAACGGGTCGGGCACCGTCGAGCTGAACTCGTCCGGGGTGGGCACCTTCGAGGTGTCCTGGCCCTCGCGGGCCGAGCAGGCCAACGGCAAGACCTCGCCGGAGGAGCTCATCGCGGCGGCGCACTCCTCCTGCTTCTCGATGGCCCTGTCCCACGGGCTGGCCCAGGCGGGCACCCCGCCGCAGTCCCTGGAGACCAGGGCCGACGTCACCTTCCAGCCGGGTGAGGGCATCACGGGGATCGTCATCTCCGTCCGCGGCCAGGTCGAGGGCCTGTCCGCCGAGCAGTTCCAGCAGGCGGCCGAGACCGCCAAGGCCAACTGCCCGGTGAGCAAGGCTCTGGCGGGCACGACGATCAACCTCGAGGCCGAGCTGCTGAGCTGATCTCCGGCCTCCCGTGGCCGCGCACGCCCGTCCGCGGCGTGCGCGGTCAGGGGAGGGCCTCCCGGCGTCCCGGGGGCCGGGAGGCCCCGGCCGTCCCGGCCCACCCGTCCCCGCCGCTCCCGTACGGCCCCGCGGCCCGCCCGTCCCCATGGCTCCCGCACGGCCCCGCGGCCCAGCGCCCGGCTCCCGCCCCGCCCCGGGCCGGCGCGTCGAATCCGCAGGTCCCGGCCCTGCCGCCGGTGTTCCGCACAGTGCCCGGGGGCACATACACTCAGGCAATCCCGCCCTGCTGGGCGCACCATCCGGTGACCGGGACACCCGACGGCGTCGTGTCCCGGCCGAGGGCCGTCCCCGCGGCCCGGTCACGATCCGATCAACAGACCAAGCAGCCGAAGAAGACCTGGGTAACCTCGTGAGCTCCCCGATGCTCCGGCAGCCGGTCCGGCCGCTCGTGTCCCCCGCCGCACAAGGGTGACAAGCACGACGACACCCTGCGCACGAGGGCTTAACTGGAGGAGAATAGGGCCACATGCGCGAAGTCTGGCCTGGAGAGCCGTATCCACTCGGTGGCACCTGGGATGGCGTGGGCACCAACTTTTCGGTGTTCTCCGAGGTGGCCGAGCGGGTCGAGCTGTGCCTTTTCGGAGACGACGGCCGCGAGGAACGCATCGACCTGCCCGAGGTGGATGGATTCGTCTGGCACGGCTACTTCCCGGGGGTCATGCCGGGACAGCGGTACGGCTACCGCGTCCACGGCCCCGACGAGCCCTCCCAGGGGCACCGGTGCAACCCCGCCAAGCTGCTGCTGGACCCCTACGCCAAGGCCGTCGAAGGCGACCTGTCGTGGAACGAGGCGCTGTTCTCCTACCCGTTCACCGACCCGGCCGGCCGCAACGACACCGACAGCGCGCCCTTCATGCCGAAGAACGTGGTGGTCAACCCGTTCTTCGAATGGGGTGACGACCGGCTGCCCCGCACGCCGTACCACCAGACCGTCATCTACGAGGCGCACGTGCGCGGGCTCACCATGCGCCATCCGGCGGTCCCCGAGGAGCAGCGCGGCACCTACGCGGCCCTGGGGCATCCGGCGGTCATCGAGCACCTGCTGAGCCTGGGCGTCACCGCGGTCGAGCTGATGCCGGTGCACCAGTTCGTGCCCGAGCACGCGATGGTCGCCCGGGGGCTGACGAACTACTGGGGCTACAACACGATCGCCTACCTGGCCCCGCACAACGCCTACTCCAGCTCGGGGCAGCGCGGCGGGCAGGTCCTGGAGTTCAAGGCGATGGTCAAGGCGCTGCACGAGGCCGGGATCGAGGTCATCCTCGACGTGGTCTACAACCACACCGCCGAGGGCGACCACATGGGGCCCACGCTGGGCTTCCGGGGCATCGACAACACGGCCTACTACCGGCTGCACGACGGCGACCGGCGTTACTACCTCGACTACACCGGCTGCGGCAACTCCCTCAACGTCCGCTCCCCCCACGCGCTGCAGCTCATCATGGACTCGCTGCGCTACTGGGTCATGGAGATGCACGTGGACGGGTTCCGGTTCGACCTGGCCGCCGCCCTCGCCCGCGAGCTGCACGACGTCGACCGGCTGAGCGCCTTCTTCGACCTGATCCAGCAGGACCCGGTGATCTCCCAGGTGAAGCTGATCGCCGAGCCGTGGGACGTCGGCCCCGGCGGTTACCAGGTCGGCAACTTCCCGCCCCTGTGGACGGAGTGGAACGGCAAATATCGCGACAGCGTGCGCGACTTCTGGCGGGGGAACGGCTCCGCGCTGCCCGAGTTCGCCTCCCGGCTGACCGGGTCCGCCGACCTCTACGCCACCTCCGGCCGCCGCCCGGTGGCCTCCATCAACTTCGTCACCTGCCACGACGGCTTCACCCTGACCGACCTGGTCTCCTACGACCGCAAGCACAACGAGGCCAACGAGGAGAACAACCGCGACGGCACCGACGACAACCGGTCGTGGAACTGCGGCGCCGAGGGTCCGGTGGAGGATCCGGGGATCGTGCGCCTGCGCCACCGCCAGCGCCGCAACTACCTGGCCACCCTCTTCATCTCCCAGGGCGTGCCGATGGTGCTGGCCGGCGACGAGTTCGGCCGGACCCAGGGCGGCAACAACAACGCCTACTGCCAGGACAACGAGATCTCCTGGGTCGACTGGTCGCTGGTCGAGGGGGAGAACGACCTGCTGGACTTCGTCAGGAGCCTGTCCGGGCTGCGCCGCGCGCACCCGGTCTTCCAGCGGCGCAGGTTCTTCCACGGCCGCAAGGCCGAGGACGGCACCCGCGACATCGTCTGGCTCACCCCGGCCGGTGAGGAGATGTCGGCCTCCGACTGGCACACCGGTTACGCCAAGTCCCTGACCGTCTTCCTCAACGGCGACGCCATCACCGAGCCGGGCCCGCGCGGCGAGCCGATCCTGGACGACTCGTTCCTGCTGCTGATCAACGGTCATCACGAGGACATGGACTTCACCGTCCCCGACGCCAAATACGGGACGGAGTGGCGGACCGTGCTGGACACCGCCGACGACAGGCCGGCGGACGGGCGGTCTGCCGAGAGGGTCTGGCCGCCGGAGGCCGTGGTGCCGGTGACGTCGCGCTCCATGCAGATCCTGCGCTGCCCCAGGACCTAGGTCCTGCCGGTCACCGGTGATCGGGCGTGCCCCGCGGGCGGGCGCGCGGGGCGGCGGGGCTAGAGCCCGGTGGCGATGGCGGCGGTGAGCAGTACGAGGACGAACGTGGTCACCCCGGCCACGCCGTGCAGCGCGACGGCGAGGACGGGCAGGCGCTGCTCGGCGCCGCGCGCGTGGCGGCCGCCGCCCAGCCAGCGGGTGAACATGGTGAACCCCAGCAGCGCCGAGGCCGCGAGCACCCCGAACGACAGCCACGCGAAGGCCCGCTCGGAGGTGAGCACGTAGACGATCCAGCAGGCCAGCGCGGAGACCGCCAGCCCCGGATGGGCGAAGACCAGCACGGTGGGGAACCGGGTGACCTTCGTCGCCTGCTGGCGCAGGCCCCCGCCGGACAGCCACAGATACAGCAGGTAGATCCCGACCATCGCGGTGATCAACCATGTCACGATCGCGACCAGCCCCACGGAACCTCCTGGATCTCCATGAGAATCATGTAACGGGAGTCAACCGAAGTCACCAGGCGCGTCGAATCCGTTATCGACCGGGCCGGGGAGCCCGGCGACCGGCGCTGTGCCAAGGTAGGGGGATGCGTCTCATCCATCCCACGACCTCCGGCGACGTCGATCTCGCCCAGGTTTACGCCTATCCGGGCGGCCGGTGCGTCCGGGTCAACATGGTGGCCAGCGCCGACGGCGGGACCTGGCTGGAGGGGCTGTCCGGCGGGCTGTCGGGCAAGGGCGACCGGCGGGTCTTCGGGGTGCTGCGCGGGCTGGCCGACGTCATCGTGGCGGGGGCGGCCACCGTGCGGGCCGAGGGGTACGGCCCGGCCCGGCCGAGGGAGTCGTGGCGCCCGCTGCGCGAGGGCCGTCCGGCCGCCCCTCCGGTGGCCGTGGTGACCCGGCGCCTCGACCTGGATCTGACGGGCCCGCTGTTCGCCGAGGCCGGGCCGGACTCCCGGACGATCGTCATCACCTGCGACGCCGCCCCCAGGGACCGGCGCGAGGAGGCCGCCCGGCACGCCGAGGTCATCGTGGCCGGTCACGACCGGGTGGACCTGGCGGCGGCGGTCGGGGAGCTCGGCGAGCGCGGCCTGGGGCGGGTGCTGTGCGAGGGCGGAGCGAAGATCAACGCCCAGCTCGCCGCGGCCGGCCTGGTCGACGAGCTCTGCCTCACGCTGAGCCCGATGCTGATCGGCGGGGACGCCTCCCGGGTCCTCGACGGCCCGGCCTCGCTCACCCGGCTCCACCTGGCCCACGTGCTGGAGGAGGACGGTTTCCTGTTCACCAGATATATTCGGAGCCCTGGTGAACCGGTGAGATGAGTTCACCGCCGGGCACGACGACACATGTTCGGAGCCGTAGTGGACGAGCAGAACGAGTCCGACGTCGAGCACCGCGGCCGGGTCCCCGCCGCCGTCCCTCCGGCCGGGGCCGCGGGATGAGACTGCCGATAGCGCCACCGCTCGCGCCGATGCTGGCCAAGACCGTCAACGGCCTGCCGCCGCAGGACGGCACCCTGTTCTACGAGCCGAAGTGGGACGGCTTCCGGTGCGTGGTGTTCCGCGACGGGGACGAGGTCTATCTCGGCAGCCGCAACGAGCGGCCCTTCACCCGTTACTTCCCCGAGCTGGTCGAGGCGGTGAAGGCGGAGCTGCCCGACCGGGTGGTGGTCGACGGGGAGATCGTCGTCCGCGACGGCCAGCTGCTCGACTTCGAGGCCCTGCAGCAGCGCATCCACCCGGCCGCCTCCCGGGTGAAGCTGCTGGCCGAGCAGACCCCGGCGTCGTTCATCGCCTTCGACCTGCCGGCCCTGGGCGAGGAGTCCCTGCTGGAGGCCCCGTTCTCCGAACGCCGGGCGCGGCTGGAGTCGATCTTCGGCGGCGCGGGGCGGGCGATCCGGCTGACACCGGTCACCACGTCCGAGGAGCAGGCGGCCGAGTGGTTCGACACCTTCGAGGGCGCGGGACTCGACGGCATCGTGGTCAAGCCGGGCGGCCTGCCGTACCAACCGGACAAGCGGGTGATGTCGAAGGTCAAGCACGAGCGGACGGCCGACGTGGTGGTGGCCGGATACCGCTGGCACAAGTCGGGCCCGGTGGTCGGGTCCCTCCTCCTGGGACTGCACGACTCCGGGGGCACGCTCCGCCATGTCGGCGTCGCGGCCGCCTTCTCGATGAAGCGCCGGGCCGAGCTGGTCGAGGAGCTCGCCCCGTACGTCAGCGAGGACGGCCATCCCTGGAGCGCCGAGTCGCTGCCCGGCGCGGTCTCCAAGTGGAGCGCCACCAAGGACCTGTCGTTCGTGCCGCTGAGGTCGGAGCTGGTGCTGGAGGTCGCCTACGACCACATGGAGGGCAGCCGGTTCCGGCACGTCGCCCAGTTCCGCCGCTGGCGCCCGGACCGCACCCCCGAGTCGTGCACCTTCGAGCAGCTCGAACGGCCACTCTCCTATGACCTGGACGACATCCTGGCGGGTTAGGGCGGCCCCCGCGTAGACACGGGCGCCATGAAGCGATATATCTCGACTATGGTGAGATCATCCTCCTCTGACGACGAGCTGCGGGCCGCCGTCGCGGCCCGCCGCGACCTCGGCCCCGACTACGAAGACTCCCTGGTCGAGGGCTTCCTGGAGAAGATGGGCCAGGAGATCGACCGGCGGGTGGACGACCGGATCGCCGCCCGCTCCCACAAGGAGGCCCCGGCGGTCCGCCCGTCCGTGGACGCCGGCCAGCGGCTGGCGCTGTCCATCTTCTCCCTGGTGTTCGGCGTGTCGGCGACGACCGGCATCTCCGTCACCTCCCAGGAGATCCCGGTGGTCGTGATACTGATCCTCTGGCTCGGCATCGTGGGGGTGAACGCGGCCTTCGCCCTCGGCCGGCGCCGCTAGGACCCGCCCCTCTCCCGCCAAGGTGCCGTCCGGCGCCTCCCGCACCACGCGATCCCGCCGGGCTCATCGGCGCGCAGCGAACGTGTCACCGGCCTCCGCCCTCCCCATGGCCCGACCGGATCAGCGCGGCCGGTCCCGGCGGACCCGCCGGCCACGGGTCCCGCCTTCCCGACTTAGTCAAGCAAGCGTACGCTTGGCTACGTTTCTGTAGGGCCTACGCGGGAGTGAGCAGTGAACGAGTACCGCAACTTGATCGGCGGGCGCCTGGTGTCCGCGGCCGACGGCCGCACGCTGGACTCGGTCAACCCGGCCACCGGCGAGGTGTGGGCCCGCGTCCCGGCCTCCGGCAGGGCCGACGCCGAGGCCGCCGTGGCGGCGGCGCGCAAGGCGTTCCCGATGTGGTCGGGCATGCCCGCGCTCGGCCGGGCGCACTTCCTGCGCGAGGTGGCCGGGGTCTTCGCCCGGCACGCCGAGGAGCTGGCCAGGATCGAGACCACCGACAACGGCCGCATCCTGCGGGACACCCTGAAGAAGGACCTGCCCGGCATGACCCACCTGTGGCAGATCGCCGCCGGCCAGGTGCTAGACGCGGTCAAGGGCGAGACCGTGATCCTCGGCCCCGGCAGCATGGGTCTCACCCGGCGCGAGCCGTACGGCGTGGCGCTGTGCATCATCCCGTGGAACTCGCCCGTCTCGACCTTCTCCGCCAAGGCGGCCTACGCGCTGGCGGCGGGCAACACGGTGATCGTCAAGCCCGCCGAGCAGGCCTGCGCCTCCGTGCTGCGGCTGGGCGAGCTGCTGGCCGAGGTGCTCCCGCCCGGCGTGCTCAACATCGTCAGCGGCCTCGGCGAGGACGTCGGGGACCCGCTGGTCCGGCACCGCGGGGTCGACAAGATCAGCCTCACCGGCTCCACCCAGACCGGCCAGGCCATCACCCGGGCCTCGGCCGACCACCTGAAGCCGCTGACGTTCGAACTCGGCGGCAAGTCCCCGAACATCGTCTTCCCCGACGCCGATCTGGACGCCGCCGCCCAGGGCGTGACGGTGAACTCGATCTACACCGGCAACGCCGGGCAGGTCTGCGTGGCCGGGTCCCGCATCCTGATCCACCGCTCGGTCTGGGACGAGATGATCGAGCGGATCACCGCGATCGCGGCGCACGTCACGCTGGCCGACCCCCTCGACATGACCACCACGATGGGCCCGATCGTGTCCGAGGGGCAGTACGAACGGGTCACCTCCTACCTCGACATCGCCGAGAAGGAGGGGGCCGAGCTGGTGTTCGGCGGCCGGACCGGGGCCGACGTCGTCCCGTCCATGCCCGGCGGTTACTGGGTGGCCCCCACGCTGTTCACCACCTTCGACAACACGTTGCGCGTCTGCCAGGAGGAGATCTTCGGCCCGGTGGCCGTGGCGATCCCGTTCGACACCGACGAGGAGGCCCTGACCGTCTCCAACGACTCCCCCTACGGGCTCGCGGCGGGCGTGTGGACCCGCGACCTCGGCCGCGCCCACCGGTTCGTCGCCGAGCTGCGGACCGGCACGGTCTGGGTGAACACCTTCCGCCAGATGCCGCCCGGCCTGCCGTTCGGCGGCGTCAAGGACTCCGGCTACGGCCACGACGCCGTGCTGGAGTACACCCGGGAGAAGGCGGCGATCATCCAGTCGTGACCCGCGCCGCCCGGCGGACGGGGCGGCGGCTCCCCTTACGATGGACCGAATATCGTTCTAGAGTCGGCGCATGGGCATCGGACTCACCGAAGAACACCGGGCGCTGGCGGCCTCCGTCCACGGCTTCGCCGGGCGGAACATCACGGCGCGGGGCATGGACCACGAGCCCTTCCGCGCCGCCCTGGCCGCCCAGGGACTGCTCGGCCTCCACCTGCCCGAGGAGCACGGCGGGCAGGGAGGAGGTCTGCCGGAGCTGGCCGTCGCCCTGGAGGCGCTCGGCGAGCACTGCGCTCCCGGCTCCCATCTGCCCACGGTCCTGGCCTCGGCGATCATCGCCCGCGCCATGCCGGCACCCGCCCTCCCTCCGGACCCCTCCCCCGCCGGGGACGCCCCGCCTCCCGTGACCCTCTCCCCTGCCGGGGACACCGCGCCCACCCGTCCCGCGCCCCCGCCGGCGCACGGCCTGCTCGCCGCCCTGGCCGACGGCACCCTGACCGCCGCCGTGGCACTGCCCGGCGGGGCGCGGGCGGCTGCCGCGGCGGGCGGGGCCGTGACCGCGCTCGGCTCCCCCGACGCCGACCTGTACGTCCTGCCGCTCCCCGACGGCCGCTGGGCCGCCCTCGACCGGGCCGACTGCGGCACCGAGGGGGTCGACGGCATCGACCTGTCACGCCGGCTGGCGGCCGTGGAGGCGCACGCCGTACCGGACGGCCGAGTGCTGGCCGGGGTGACCTCCGGCCTCGTGGCGGACCTGGCGGCCGTCCTGCTCGGCGCGGAGGCCTGCGGGGTGGCCGCCTGGGCGGTGGCCGCCGCCGCCGGCCACGCCAGGGTCCGCGAGCAGTTCGGCCGCCCGATCGGCCAGTTCCAGGGCGTCAAGCACAGGTGCGCCGCGATGCTCGTCACGCTCGAACACGCCCGTGCCGCCGTGTGGGACGCCGCCCGGGCACTCGACGGGGACGCCCCCGGACAGGAGGCGTCGCTGGCGGCCGGCACGGCCGGGGTGCTCGCCGCGGACGCCGCCGTACGGTGCACCGCCGACGCGATCCAGGTCCTGGGCGGCATCGGTTACACCTACGAGCACGACGCCCACCTCTACTACCGCCGGGCGCTGTCGCTGCGGGCGCTGAGCGGCGACCCCGGCGAGTGGGCCGAGCGCGTGGCCCGGTTGGCCGCCGGCGGGGTCCGCCGGTCGATGGAGCCCGACCTGCCCGAGGAGGCCGAGGCCCTCCGCGCGGAGATCAGGACCACGGTGGCGTCGCTGGCCCGGGCGGAGCCGGCCGAGCGGCTGGCCCGCCTGGCCGGCGAGGGCTGGATCATGCCCCACCTGCCCAGGCCCTGGGGCCGCGCCGCCGCACCGCTGGAGCAGGTCGTCATCCACCAGGAGTTCCGGGAGCTCAGAAGGCCCAACCTCGGCATCGCCGCCTGGGCCGTCCCCTCGATCGTCCGCTACGGCACCCCCGGGCAGCAGGAGCGTTTCCTGCCCAGGACCCTGACCGGCGAGATCATGTGGTGCCAGCTCTTCAGCGAGCCCGGCGCCGGCTCCGACCTCGCCGCGCTGTCCACCAAGGCCGTCCGGGTGGCGGGCGGCTGGTCCCTGAGCGGCCAGAAGATCTGGAACTCGCTGGCCCAGTGGGCCCAGTGGGCCATCTGCCTGGCCAGGACCGATCCCGACGCCCCCAAGCACGAGGGCATCACCTACTTCCTGGTCGACATGTCCTCTCCCGGGGTGACCGTCCGCCCGCTGAAGGAGATCAACGGCGAGGAGACCTTCAACGAGGTCTTCCTCGACGACGTCTTCGTCCCCGACGATCTGGTGGTCGGCCGGACCGGCCAGGGCTGGCGGATCGCCCGCGACACCCTCTCCCATGAGCGCGTCGCCCTCGGCGACTCCTGGGGCCCCGGCTCCCGGCACACCGACATGGTCGAGCTGATCGGCGAGCTGGGCGGCCCCGACGCCCTGCGCCCGGCCGCCCTGGAGGAGGCCGGGCGCCTGTGGGCCTCCGGTCAGGCCCTGTCCGCCCTCGGTCTGCGCGTCACCCTGTCCCAGCTGTCCGGCGGCGACTCCGGGACCGCCGCGAGCGTCCGCAAGCTCCTCGGCATGCGCCACTCCCAGGCCGTCTCGGAGTTCTGCTGGTCCGTCGCCCCCGCCTCGCCGTACTGGAACCGGATGATCCTCACCACGAGGGCCTTCACCATCGGCGGCGGCACGACCGAGATCCAGCTCAACATCATCGCCGAACGCGCCCTGGGCCTCCCCCGCGACCCCTGATCCCGCACGGTCCCGTACGGCGGGGCCGGATCCCGCACGGCGGGGCCGGTCCGCCTAGCGGGAGTCGTCGCGGGCCTTGCTCGGCTGCACCCGCTTCGGCTCGCCGGGCATCTTCGGGTAGTTGGGCGGGTAGGGCATGTCCTCCCGGCCGTCGCGCTCGAACCATTCGAGCAGGGCGTCGATCGGGAAGGCCCGGTCGTCGATCGCGGCGTGCACGTCGCCCAGTTTGGCGAAGCGGCCCGGGACCGTCCGGATGTCGAAGTCGCGCGGGTCGGCGTCGACCAGCTCCTCCCAGGTGAGCGGGGCCGAGACCGGGGCGTGCGGCCTGGCCCGCACCGAGTAGGCGGCGGCCACGGTCCGGTCGCGGGCGTTCTGGTTGTAGTCGATGAAGACCCGCTCCCCCCGCTCCTCCTTCCACCACGCGGTGGTGGCCAGGGCGGGCACGCGGCGCTCCACCTCGCGGGCGAAGGCGATCGCGGCGTGGCGCACCTGGATGAAGTCCCAGCGCGGCTCGATCCGCACGTTGATGTGGATGCCCCGGTTGCCGGAGGTCTTGGGGAAGCCGGTCATGCCGAGCTCGCGCAGGATCTCGTCGGCCGCGAAGGCCACCTTGCGCGCCTCCTCGAAGCCCGTGCCGGGCTGCGGGTCGATGTCGACGCGCAGCTCGTCGGGGTGCTCCACGTCGGCGGCGCGGACCGGCCAGGGGTGGAAGTCGATGGTCCCCAGGTTCGCGCAGTAGGCGATGTGGGCGACCTCGGTGATCCGGAGCGTCTCGGCGGTGCGCCCGCTGGGGAAGCGGATCGTGACCGTCTCGAACCATTCGGGGAGCTTGGGGGGCACGCGCTTCTGGTAGATCCCCTCGGACTCGACCCCGCCGGGGTGCCGTTTGAGGAAGGTGGGGCGGTCACGGAGGGCGCGCAGCGCCCCCTCGCCCACGCTGACGTAATATTCGACCAGCTCGCGCTTCGTCGCGCCGATCTCCGGGAAATAGACCTTGTCGGGGTTGGTGACCTTGACGACCCGGTCTCCGACCGCGAGTTCGATGTACGGCGACGCCATGGATCGAAGGTACTCCACAAAGGGCGGGTCCGTCCCGGAGCCGCCACGGCGGCGGGACCGGGCTCTCGACGGGACGGACCCCGCGACCACCCGTCTCGCTCTCCGGTCCCGGGCGCTGGCGCGCCACCCGGCCGGCGGCCTCGACCGCCCAAGTTGATCGGTGGACGGCCCGACGGGTGATCTCACCCTCAATCAGGGAAGGCGAAAACCCCCCACAACAATAAAGACGCCAAATCAGACATAAATGGATGCTTCGCCCTAAAAGATTTTTTCGGATATTTCGGGCAGTGCGCCGTCCGCGGCGCCCGGCTCCGCCCACCCCCCGGGGGCGCCCGCGACCGCATAGGCTGGCGAGATGGACAAGGTGGTCAAGAGCGACGCCGAGTGGCGCGTCCAGCTCTCTCCCGAGGAGTTTCACGTTCTCCGCCAGGCGGGCACCGAGCGCCCCTTCACCGGAGAATACGTCGACACCAAGACCGAAGGCGTCTACAGCTGCCGGGCCTGCGGCGCCGAGCTGTTCCGGTCGGACACCAAGTTCGACAGCCACTGCGGCTGGCCGAGCTTCTACGAGCCGTCCGAGTCGGAGGCGGTGACCCTGATCGAGGACCGCTCGCTGGGCATGGTCCGCGTCGAGGTCCGCTGCGCGGCCTGCGACTCCCACCTCGGCCACGTCTTCCACGGCGAGGGCTACGGGACGCCCACCGACGACCGCTACTGCATCAACTCCGTGTCCCTCCGGCTGGAGCCCACCGGCTGAGCGCCGGACCGCCGCCCGGACGGGAGAGCCGCCCGGGCGGCGGGCGGATCCGGGCCTCAGGCGGGTCCGGGCCGCGCCCGGCGGCCGGATGAGGTCACACTCCCCTTCACGGGAGGTAAGGACGGGCCGCGGCAGGGTAGAGCGAAGTCACGCGGAGTGCGCGGGCGCATCCGTAACGTGATCTTCCTCGAGGAGTCGCCGTGCACATCCGGCACAAGTGGGTGATCATCGAGATCATCGGCCGGGTGGTCACCCAGCGCTGCAAGATCTGCGGCAAGACCCGGGTCCGGGTGACCTGACCGGCCGGGACGCTCCGCTATCCGCCGGGCCTGGGATGGGTGACGCGGCAGTCGGAGTCGTCGGGCCCGAGGATGTTGGCGAGCACCGGATTACCGTTCTCCCCGAACTTCGCCTGGACGAAGACCACCGGGCTGGACACCCCGAGCTCCCCGACGAGATAGCTCACACCCGTCTCACACAGTTTGAGCGCCTGTTTGGAGTTGCCCGCCGACTCCGGAAGATCCGTATATATCCGCAGATAGCCGCCGACTATGCGGATGTCCTTGACCCGTTTGGCCGCCTTGTGGCCCTCGAAGTAGGCCAGCGCCTTCTTGTCGGTGTGCTTGGACAGCCCGGCCGCCTCCGACTCGTCGGCCGCCCGCTTCCCCCCGCCGGACTCGGCCGCCGCCACCGGCCCGCCGCCCGCCGCGGCCCCCTGCGGCGCCCCAGGAGCGACCGGGGCCGCCTGTCCGTGGGATGGCGGCTGCTGGTGCGGGGCCCGCAGCAGGGACCCGCCCAGCGCCAGCCCCGCGACCGCCAGCGCGGCCACTCCCACCGAGACCTCGGCGACCCGAGACCGGGCCCGCCGCCGTCGGCCCGCACCCTCGCACCGTGTGGACCGTGCCAGATCTTCGCCCCTTTTCACCCTTGGCCTCACATAGACAGGTGATTTTTCCTGAGTATGACAAATGGCGGGAGAATATCCGAGGTTTCGCCGGATCCGGCCGGACGACGCTCCTGAGAGACCACGTCCGCGCCCGGGGGGCGACGGCGCTCCCGCCGCCCCCGGGGACGCCCTCCGCGCGGTGACGGGCCGTGGTGACGGGCCGCGGTCCGGCTACGGCAGCGCGGTGATCAGCTCGCCGACCGGCTTGCGGATCCCCGTGAAGAAGGGGGTCTCCTCCCGGGTGTGCCGCCGGGCCTCGGCGGCGCGCAGGGTGCGCATCAGGTCGACGATGCGGTGCAGGTCGTCGGCCTCGAAGGCGAGCATCCACTCGTAGTCGTTCAGGGAGAAGCACGCGACGGTGTTGGCCCGGACGTCCGGGTAGTCGCGGGCCATCTTGCCGTGCTCGGCGAGCATCCGGCGGCGGTCGGCGTCGTCCAGGAGGTACCACTCCAGGGAACGGACGAACGGGTAGACGCTGACGTAGCGGCGCGCCTCCTCCTCGGCCAGGAAGGCCGGGATGTGCGACTTGTTGAACTCGGCCGGGCGGTGCAGCGCCATCGCCGACCAGACCGGCTCGGTCAGCAGCCCGAGGTCGGTGCGGCGGAAGCGGGCGTAGGTCTCCTGCAGGTCCTCGGCGGTCGGCGCGTGCCACCAGAACATGAAGTCGGCGTCGGCGCGGAACCCGGTCACGTCGTAGAGGCCGCGGGTGACCACGTCCTTCTCCGCCATCTGGGCCAGCAGGTCCTCGACCTCCTCGGCCATGCCCTCGCGGTTGCCCGGACAGCGTTCGGTCAGCTTGAAGACCGACCACATCGTGTAGCGGATCACCTGGTTCAGGTCGCGTGCCTTGGGCCGCGGGTTCCCGTCCGTCGTCCTCACCCTTTCGTCAGCTCCGCCGGCGTGTCAGCTCGTCAGCGAATCGGCTCTCTTCTGCCATTCTTCCGTGGGGTCCAGGTGGCCCAGAATCCGGGCCGCCGCTGTCCGGGCGGTGGAGACGCAGGCCGGGATGCCGATGCCGTCGTAGGCGGCGCCGCACAGCGCCAGCCCCGGCTGGGAGGCGACGGCGGCGCGGATGCGGGCGACCCGGTCGAGGTGGCCCACGTCGTACTGCGGCAGGGAGCCGCCCCAGCGGGTCACCCTGGAGTCGCGCGGCAGCCCGCGCACACCCATGACCTCGACCATCTCGGCCATCGCCAGGGCGACCAGCTCGGCGTCGTCGCGCTGGAGCACCGCCTCCTCGCCGAGACGGCCGATCGAGCAGCGCAGCAGGATCAGGTTGGGGTCGGCCTCGGTCAGGTGCGGCCACTTGACCGAGCTGAACGTGGCCGCCTTGATCGGGCGCCCGTCGACGGGCGGGACCAGATAGCCGCTGCCGGCCGGCGGCTCCGGGAACGCCTCCCGGGGGTAGGCGAGGGTGACGATGGCCATGCTGGCGTAGTCGATCCGGGCCAGCTCGGCGGCGGCCTGGGGCACCTCGGCGGCGAGCAGACGGCTCGCCGACGGCCCCGGGACCGCGACGATCACCGCGTCGGCCTCGATGACCTCGGGCTCGGGCACCGGCCCGGCCACCAGCCGCCAGCCGCGCTCGGTCCGGTGCATCTCCCGCACCATGACGCCGGTCCTGATCTCCGCGCCGGAGGCCGCGGCCACCGCCTCGGGCAGCGTGCCCATCCCCTGCCGCAGGGTGGTGAAGACGGGCCCGGCGTCCTTGGGCGCCTCGGCGGTGATCTCCCGGGCGGCCGCGAGCAGCGACCGCTCCGAACGGGCGGCGATGGCGATCCTGGGCATCGTCGCCTCCAGCGAGAGCCTGTCGGCCTGGCCCGCGTAGACGCCGCCGAGCAGCGGCTCGATCAGGCGCTCGACCACCTCCCCGCCCATCCGGGCGCGGATGTAGGCGGCCACCGACACGTCGGTGTCGACGAGCGTGGCCGGGAGGATCTGGTCCAGGGGCACCCGGGCGAGGCCGCCGGGGCTGAGGATGCCGGATCTGGCCAGCGACGTCAGGTCGGAGGGGACCCCCATGACGTGCCCCTTGGGCATGGGCCGCAGCGCGCCCCGGGTCAGGACGGCCGCCTGGGTGGTGCCGGGATGCCGTAACTCGTCGCCGAGGCCGACCATCCGGGCCAGCTCTCTGCCCTCGGGCCGCCGCGCGAGCATGGCCTCCGCCCCGGCGTCCGCCGGGATCCCCGCGACCTCGGTGGCGAGGAGCTTGCCGCCGATCCGCCGGGCGCCGTCGAGCACGGTCACCCGGACGTCTTCGCCGCCCTGCCGCAGGTACCACGCGGCGGCCAGCCCCGCGATCCCGCCGCCGACGACCACCACATGGCACCGGTTGCCTTCCATGACTCCTGACCGTACCGTCCCCGGCAGCCGCCCCTGCTCCCGCCACCCCGTGATCGGCGGGTATGGAGAACGTGACTCCATCGTGATTCCCTCCGCCAAACCCCACCGGCGCGGCGGCCGTCAAGGAAGGCATGAGCAGACTCCGGTACGGCATGGGCCCGGCGGTCGCGTTGGCGGGGGTGGCGCTGTCGCTGTCCGCCTGCGCGGGCGGACAGGCGACCAGCGATTCCACCCTCAGCGCTCCGGCCCCCGCCGCCGACATGAACACCGCGGCCAAGGAGGCGGAGTCCGGCGCGGGCGGGAGCGCGCGCGCCGCCGAGCCCCGCCAGGCGGAGCAGAAACCCGGGCAGAACGGGCAGGTGAAGCTGGTCCCGCAGGATCGGGCGATCATCTACACCGCGGAGATGACGGTCCGGGCCAAGGACATCACCGCGGCGGCCGACAGGGCCCGGCAGATCGTCACCACCGCCGGCGGCTACCTGTCCATGGAGAAGTCGGACGCCTACACCGGCGGCGAGGGCTCCGCGCAGTTGGTCTTCAAGGTCCCGCCCGGGGGCTATCCCGGCGTGCTGGAGCGCCTGGGCAAGGATCTCGGCACACGCGAGTCGCTCCAGCAGAACACCGAGGACGTCACCGAGCAGGTGGCCGACGTGGAGAGCCGGCTGAGGTCGGCGCGGTCGGCGCTCGACTCGCTGCGCGCGCTGCTGAAGAAGGCCGACACGATCGGCGAGGTGCTGGACGTGGAGCGGGAGATCTCCGGCCGCGAGTCCGACCTGGAGGCGCTGCAGGCCAGGCAGAAGACGCTCGCCTCACAGACGAGCATGGCGACGCTGACGCTGAACCTGGTGGGCCCGGCGACCGTGGTGCCCGAGAAGGAGGATGAGCCGTCCGGTTTCCTCGGGGGGCTGCAGACCGGCTGGAAGAGCTTCGTCACGGCCCTCAAGGTCGGGCTGACGGTCCTGGGCGTGCTGCTGCCCTGGCTGATCCTGATCGTGCCGCTCTGGCTGCTGCTGGCCTTCCTGCTCCGCCGTAGCCGCGAGCGCGCCGTCCGGACGGCACCGTCCCGCCGGGGCGGCCCGGGCGGGGCGCAGGGGGCCTTCCCCGGGAGCGGCCTCGGACCGATCCTCGCCGGCGACGGGCCCGGACGGGCCCCGGACGGCGAGGCAGCCGCGCGGGCCCCCGAGGGGCCCGGGCAGCCGGAGGAGCCGGCTCCGCCCGGGCGTCCGTAGCCCCGTGGCGGGAGGTCAGCGGGTGGAGGCCTCGTGCACGAAGTCCGTGAGGCGGGCGAGCTGGTCGGGGTCGGCGCCGGGGGGCACGCCGTGGCCGAGGTTGAAGATGTGGCCCTCGGCCTTGGCGCCGCGGACGAGGATGTCGCCCGCGCGGCGCTCGACGACCTCCCAGGGGGCGAACAGCGTCGCCGGGTCGAGGTTGCCCTGCAGCGCCCTGCCCGGGCCGACCCGCCGGGCGGCCTCGTCGAGCGGGACCCGCCAGTCGACGCCGACCACGTCGGCCCCGGCCTCGCCGAGCAGGGCGAGCAGCTCGCCGGTGCCGACGCCGAAGTGGATGCGCGGGACGTCCAGGTCGGTCAGCCCGGCGAAGATGCGGCTGGTGTAGGGCAGGACGAACTCGCGGTAGTCCTCGGGGGCGACGGCGCCGACCCAGGAGTCGAAGAGCTGGACCGCCGAGGCCCCGGCGGCGATCTGGATGCGCAGGAAGTCGAGGGTGATCCCGGTCAGCCGCTCCATCAGGGCGTGCCACAGCTGCGGCCGGCCGTACATCATCGCCTTGGTGCGGTCGTGGCTCTTGGAGGGGCCGCCCTCGATGAGGTAGGAGGCCAGGGTGAACGGCGCGCCCGCGAAGCCGATGAGCGGGGTCGGGCCCAGCTCGCCGGTCAGCGTCCGGACGGCCTCGGTGACGTAGGAGACGTCGTCGGGCTCGATCGGGCGCAGCGTCCTGATCGCGTCGGCGTCCCTGATCGGCTCGGCCACCACCGGCCCGACGCCGGGCTTGATGTCCAGGTCGATCCCGATCGCCTTGAGCGGCACCACGATGTCGCTGAAGAAGATGGCCGCGTCCACGCCGTAGCGGCGGACCGGCTGCAGCGTGATCTCCACGATCAGGTCGGGGGTGGCGCACGCGGTGAGCATCGGCACCCCGCCCCGCACGGCCCGGTATTCGGGCAGCGAGCGGCCGGCCTGGCGCATGAACCACACGGGCGTGCGGGAGACGGGCAGGCGGCGGCAGGCGCGGACGAACGGGGAGTCGGCAAGCTCGGGAGTCACCCTCCCAGGGTGCCATGCCGGGGGCGCGGTCCGCTCACCAAGGCCATTGACCGAGGTTCTCGGTACGAAATCACCGGTTATTCAATGAGATCACGGCGAACAACGCCCAGACAGTTTCAAGTCATGATGACGATCGGGTTCTGCCGGTTTCGAGTGCTTCGTCCGCTAGAAAGCGATGTCGGCAGGCATCCGGCGGCGGCGGAAGGCACGGAGCGATCATGTTTCCGGGTACAGTTTCTCCCATTGATGAACTTGGCACGGCCCATGGCTGGTCCAAATGTCTGTCAAGTCACCGCGCGGCATCGATTCCGGCACCACTTTCGGGACACGCCGAGCACGTTGCGCGGAATTGTCGGCGCGACGTGCCAACGTCGGACCACGACCCGACGAAAGGCCCGTGCGATGTCCACGATGTGGAGTTCAACCGAACGCCGCGGTGAGCACTGTGCTTCCTGTGCCGCCGAGCGGGTTTTCGAGCAGCCCCCCTGTTCCGACGGCCACGGACCGGGCCGGTGCCCCGAGTGGGCCTGCGTCGAGTGCGGCCATGCCCTGTTCCTGGGGGTCCCCGACGGCGAGGGCGCGCCCGCTCTCCGCCGGTCGATGGCAGTGGCTTGATTGGCTCCAATGGCTCCTACACACACCCCAGTGGTCCCAATGCGCTCAGTTCCGACCTACGCTTCCGATATGACCCTCGGTGACGCACCGCCCGCTCCCGCCGCCTTCCGGCGTGCGGCGGCCACCCTGCGCCCGGCCGAGGTCAGACCGGAGATCGAGCTGGAGGACATCCCGGCGCCGCAGCGCCTGGCCCCCTATTCGGCCGCCATCGGCGCGTCGGTCTATCGCGACGACGACGAGCTGGCGGTCGGCCGCCTCATCATGCTCTTCGACCCGGACGGCCAGCGCGGCTGGGACGGGCCGTTCCGCCTGGTCGCCTACGTCCGGGCGGACATGGAGCTGGAGATCACCGAAGATCCGCTGCTCGGTCCCGTCGCGTGGAGCTGGCTCACCGAGTCACTCGACGCGCACGGCGCCGGCTACGCCGCCGCCGGGGGGACCGTCACCCGGGCGGTCTCCGAGGGCTTCGGCAACAAGGCCGACGACCCGGTGACCACGGAGCTGGAGCTGCGCGCCTCCTGGTCTCCGCTGGAGGAGGATCTCTCCGGCCATGTCGCCGCCTGGTGCGATCTGATGTGCCTCGCGGCGGGTATACCCCCCCTGCCACCCGACGTGGCGACCCTGCCGCCACGCCGTCGCGAAGATCCGGAGCCCTTCCGAACGTGACCGACGAGACAACCATCGTTCCGCTGCTGGAGCCGCGTGAGGGGATCCCACCCGTCATCGAGGATCCCGCCGGCCTCGCACGCGCCGTGCGCGCCTTCGCCGAGGGCACCGGCCCGGTCGCCGTGGACGCCGAGCGGGCCTCCGGCTACCGCTACAGCGGCCGCGCCTATCTGGTGCAGCTACGCCGTGCGGGTGCGGGCAGCGCCCTGATCGACCCGGTCCACTGCCCGGACCTGTCGGAGCTCGACGCGGCGCTGGCCGGCGCGGAAGTGGTGCTCCACGCGGCCTCACAGGACCTGCCATGCCTGGCGGAGCTGGGCTTTCATCCCCGGGAGCTGTTCGACACCGAGCTGGCCGGGCGGCTGCTGGGCTACGAGCGGGTCGGGCTCGGCATGATGGTGGAGAACGTCCTGGGGCTGAAGCTGGAGAAGGGCTACTCCGCCGCCGACTGGTCCACCCGCCCGCTGCCGGAAGACTGGCTGCGCTACGCGGCGCTCGACGTCGAGGTCCTGGTCGAGCTGCGCGACGTCCTCCACGAGGAGCTGGAGTCCAGCGGGAAGCTGGCCTGGGCGCAGGAGGAGTTCGCCTCGGTGCTGGCGCACAGGTCCCCCGCGCCGCGCTCGGATCCGTGGCGGCGCACCTCCGGGATCCACAAGGTCCGCTCGCTGCGCGGCCTGGCCGTGGTCCGGGAGCTGTGGACGCTCCGCGACGAGTTCGCCCGCGAGTCGGACCTCGCGCCGGGCCGGGTCCTGCCCGACGCGGCGATCGTCACCGCCGCCCTGGAGCTGCCCCGCACCACCAAGGCGCTCACCGAGATCCCCCCCTTCACCGGCCGCAGCGCCCGCCGGCACCTGCGCGACTGGCTGGCCGCGATCGGCCGGGGACGGACGCTGCCGGAGTCGGAGCTCCCGCAGCCCAGCACCCCGGGTGACGGGCCGCCGCCCGCCAACCGGTGGATGGACCGCGACCCGGTCGCCGCCCGGCGGCTGGCCGCCGCCCGGGCCGTGGTGGCCGCGCTCGCCGACGAGCACCACATGCCCACGGAGAACCTGCTCCAGCCCGACGCGGTGCGCCGGCTGACCTGGGAGCCGCCCGCGGTCGTCGACGAGGAGAGCGTCGTGGCCCGGCTGCGCGAGCTGGGCGCCCGGGAATGGCAGATCGGCCTGACCGCCCACCCGATGGCCAAGGCGCTGATCCGGCTGGAGACCAAGGGCGAGATCTGACCCGGCGGTCCCAGGAGCCGCCCCCGCCCCGGGCCGGCCCGCTCCTGCCGTCATCTCCCTGGTAAGCGCTTGCCGAGGAGATGGCGGCTGCCGTACGGTAGCTTGGAAAGCGCTTTCCATAGGAGGCTCAAGAAGATGTCCCCGCGAAGCATCGGCGTCGTGATGAACGGCGTCACCGGCCGTATGGGCTACCGCCAGCACCTGGTCCGATCGGTCCTGGCGATCAACGAGCAGGGCGGCGTGGCGCTGTCCGACGGCAGCCGGGTGACGCTCAAGCCGGTGCTGGTCGGCCGGAGCGCCGAGAAGCTGGAGAAGCTGGCCGGCGACCACGGCATCGCCGACTGGACCACCGACCTGGACGCCGCGCTGGCCGACGACGGCAACCTCGTCTACTTCGACGCCCAGGTCACCCAGGCCCGGGTGAAGTCGGTGCTGAAGGCGATAGAGGCGGGCAAGCACGTCTACGCCGAGAAGCCGACCGCCGAGACCTTCGAGGACGCGCTGGCGCTGGCCGACGCCGCGACCGCCAGGGGCGTGAAGAACGGCGTCGTGCAGGACAAGCTCTTCCTGCCGGGCCTGCTCAAGCTCAAGCGCCTGATCGACGGCGGCTTCTTCGGCCGGATCCTGTCGGTGCGCGGCGAGTTCGGCTACTGGGTCTTCGAGGGAGACTGGCAGGCCGCGCAGCGCCCGTCGTGGAACTACCGCGCCGAGGACGGCGGCGGCATCGTCCTCGACATGTTCCCGCACTGGGCCTACGTGCTGGAGAACCTCTTCGGCCAGGTGCGGTCGGTCTACGCCCAGGCCGTCACCCACATCCCCGAGCGTGTGGACGAGCAGGGCAGGACCTACCCGGCCACCGCCGACGACGCCGCCTACGGCGTCTTCGAGCTCGACAACGGCATCGTGGCCCAGATCAACTCCTCCTGGAACGTCAGGGTGAACCGGGACGAGCTGGTGGAGTTCCAGGTGGACGGCACGCACGGCAGCGCGGTCGCGGGCCTGCGCAACTGCCGCGTCCAGCACCGCGCCACCACCCCCAAGCCGGTCTGGAACCCCGACCTGCCCGTCACCGCGCGCTTCCGCGACGACTGGCAGGAGGTGCCCGACAACGCCGAGTTCGACAACGGATTCAAGATCCAGTGGGAGATGTTCGTCCGCCACGTGATCGAGGACGCGCCCTTCCCCCACGACTTCGCCTCCGGCGCACGGGGCGTCCGCCTCGCCGAACTGGGCCTGCGCTCCTCCGCCGAGGGCCGCCGCCTGCCGGTGGAGCCGTGATGAGGATCGCGCTGCCCGGCGGGGAGCACACCCTGCGCGAGCCGGTGACCTGGGCGGTGCCCGCCGGTCCGGCCAGGAGCCGCGTCGTCTACGCCGCCGCCCACGTCGTCGCCGATCCGCTCGGCGACAACACCCCCGGCTCCCCCGCCGCCGTCGACTGGGACGCCACGCTGCGCTTCCGCCGCCACCTGTGGTCACACGGCCTGCGGGTCGCCGACGCCATGGACACCGCCCAGCGCAACATGGGCCTGGACTGGGCGGCCACCCGCGAGCTGATCCGGCGCAGCGCCGCCGAGGCGGCCTCCTTCGGCCCGGCCGCCACGCTGGTGGCCTGCGGCGCGGGCACCGACCACGCGCCGGGGGCGGCGACGCTGGAGGAGGTCGTGGCCGCCTACACCGAGCAGATCGAGACCGTGCGGGAGGCGGACGCCGGCGTCATCGTCATGGCCAGCCGCCAGCTCGCCCGGATCGCGCGGGGGCCCGAGGACTACCACGCGGTCTACGGCAGGCTGCTCTCCCAGGTGGACCGCCCGGTGATCCTGCACTGGCTCGGCGAGATGTTCGACCCCCAGCTCGCGGGCTACTGGGGCTCGGCGGACGTGGCCGAGGCCACCGCGTCGTTCCTGGCGCTGATCGCCGAGCACGCGCCGAGGGTGGAGGGCGTCAAGGTCTCGCTGCTGGACGCCGACCACGAGATCGGGCTGCGCGCGGCGCTGCCCGAGGGCGTCAGGCTGTACACCGGCGACGACTTCAACTACCCCTCGCTGATCAAGTCGGGCAGCCACGCGCTGCTGGGCGTCTTCGACGCGATCGCCCCGGCCGCGGCGGCGGCCCTGCAGGCGCTCGACGCGGGCGACCTCGCGCGCTACGACGAGATCATGGACCCGACGGTCGCCCTCTCCCGGAAGATCTTCGAGACGCCGACCTACAACTACAAGACCGGCATCGTCTTCCTGGCCTGGCTCAACGGTCATCAGGACGCCTTCGCCATGGTCAACGGCGCCCAGGCGGCCCGCTCGCTCCCCCACCTGGCCGAGGTGTTCCGCCTGGCCGACCGGGCCGGGCTGCTGGCCGACCCCGAGCTGGCGGTCTCCCGGATGAGGTCCCTGCTGGCGGTGCACGGACTGTGAGCGCGGGAGCGGAGAGCGGACGGGACATGAGCCGTTTCGCGCTGAACCAGTGGACCACCCGGCGGTGGTCGGTGGCCGAGGCCGTCGACGGGTGCGTGCGGCACGGCGTCGAGGCGATCGGTCTGTGGCGGCAGAACGTCGCCGAGCAGGGGCTGGAGGAGACCGTCAAGCTCGTCGCGGACGCCGGGCTCCGGGTGTCGTCCCTGTGCCGGGGCGGCTTCCTGACCTCGGGGGACGCTCTCGACGACAACCGCAGGGCGATCGACGAGGCCGCCGCGCTGCGGGCCGCGTGCCTGGTCATGGTGGTCGGCGGCCTGCCGGGGGTGGTCCCCGGCGAGCCCCTGGGCACGATCTCCCGTGACCTGGCGGGCGCCCGGGAACGGGTCGCCGAGGCGCTGGCCGTCCTGGCCCCCTACGCCGGCGAGCGCGGCGTCAGGCTGGCCCTGGAGCCGCTGCACCCGATGTACTGCGCCGACCGGGCCGTGCTGTCCACCCTCGGCCAGGCCCTGGACCTGGCCGAGCCGTACCCGGCCGAGCAGGTCGGCGTCATCGTCGACACCTTCCACGTCTGGTGGGACCCGCAGGTCTTCCAGCAGATCGCCAGGGCCGGGGAGCGGATCGCCGGCTACCAGGTGTGCGACTTCCTGTCGCCCCTGCCGGCCGACGTCCTGCTCGGCCGGGGCGTGATGGGCGACGGCGTGATCGACTTCGCGCCCCTGACCAGGGCGGTGACCGAGGCGGGCTACACCGGGGACATCGAGGTGGAGATCTTCAACGCCGACGTGTGGGCCGCCGACCCCGACGAGGTGCTGTCGCGGATCATGGCCAGGTACGGCGAGCTGATCGGTGGCTGAGACCCGGGCGGACATGTCCGCCCGCTCCGGACGACCGCTCCACGTTGGAGTCATGAGGCAGATAAACGTACGGTGAGGACATGACGATCGCAGACAGCGAAGCCAGCCCCGCCGTACAGCGGCCAGCGGAACATGTAATGGCTGTATTCGAAGCGATCCAGGAGTGGGAGGCCGCCAATCCGGGGTCGTCCCCGTCCGGACAGGGACAGGCGATCCTGTGGGCTCTGGGCAAGCGTGAGCAGGCGCCCGTCAGCGGCCGCCCGACGTCGGGAGCCCCGCCGACCCTCGCCGAGGCGCGCGCGGAGATCGACGCCGCCGAACGGGTCCCGCGCGAGGGCCGGGTGGTCCCGGCCGACGGGGTCATCAGCATCCTGCACTGGCTGATCGGGGTCAGGGACACGGTGCCGATGCCCGGCCGCCGCTCCTCCGAGGGATGGGGACATCTGGTCGGCGGCCGCGGGGTGATCGTGCGCACCGAAACGGAGATCGGCCGGATCGCCGAGCTGGCCCGGGCGGGCCAGGCGGGCACCTCCGGCGAGCCGGACAGGGCGTGGTGCTCCGGGACGGCCGCCGTGTGCGAATGGGTGCTCGGCACCCGCCGGAAGTCACCCGTCCGGAACACGCCGCGGCCCATTCACGGACCGACCGGGCTCAACCTCGGGATGGAGGAGAGCGCGGCCGAGGACGTCTCCCGGCAGCTCGGCCGGGGCCGCCAGCACCCTCCCGGCTACGGCGACGGGGTCGTCCGCACGATCCGCTGGCTGCGGGGGCAGCTCACCGTCCCGCCCGTGAACGAGCAGGGAAGGCCGGCCTCCGGCAGCCGCTGACCGTCCCCCACGGCGCCACCGGACCGGACCTCCGCGGATGTCCGGTCCGGGTCCCCGTCACGGGCCGGTCACCGGGCCCGGGCCGACGGGCCGTCCGAGCGGGCCGGAGCGGGACCGACGGGCCGTCCGGGTGGGCCGGAGCGGCGACCCGGACCGCGCGGGGCAACCTCCGCCGGGTCAGGACCGACGGGCCGTCCGGGCGGTCCGGGGCGGCGACCCGGACCGCGCGGGGCGGCCCCTCACCGGGACCGGAAGGGCTCCCACGTGCCGCGGGCGGCCTCAGGCCGGCCCGCGGGTGCTCTCCCGCAGGACCACCTCTCCGGCCACGGGCTCGACCCGGACCTCCGGAGCCGCGTCGAGGGCCAACTCCAGCGCGCGGGCGCCCATGTCGGCCAGCGGCAGCCGTACCGTGGACAGCGCCGGGACCAGGTCGCGCAGGGTGGCGATGTCGTCGAAGCCCGCCACGGAGATGTCGTCCGGCACCCGCACGCCCCGATCCCGGAAGGAGGCCAGCGCGCCCACGGCCATCACGTCGTTGACGGCGAACACGCACGTGGCGCCGGAGACCTCGGCCGCCGCCGCGTAGCCGCCGTCCCGGTCGAAGGAGCCGTGCACGATCTGCGGCGCGGGCAGGCCGAGCCCGGCGAGCGCCCCGGCGAATCCCGCCACCCGGTCACGGGCCGTGATCAGCCCGGCGGGGCCCGCGAGCACGGCGAAGCGCCGGTGGCCCAGCCCGGCCAGGGACCGGGCCAGCGCGGCGGCGCCCTCGTGGTTGCCCGGCACCACCGTGTCGGCGCCGAGCAGGTCCTGGCCGACGCAGGCCACCCGGCCGCCGGTCTCCCGGTAGTGGTCGAGCTCCTCCCGGAGCCGGCGGGTCACCTGGGGGTCGGCGACCCGGGAGCCGGCGAGCAGCACCGCGCAGACCCGCTGCGCGTTCAGGGTCGAGACGTAGGCGATCTCCCGTTCGGGGTCACGGTGCGTGGTGCCGACCATGACCACGAGCTCCTGGCTCTCGGCCACCCGCATGGCCCCGTCCGCGAGCGCGGCGAAGTAGGGGTCGGTAAGATCGTGGACCACCAGCCCGATCACGTTGCTGGCCCCCCGGGCCAGCGTCTGGGCGGCCACGTTGGTCCGGTAGCCGAGCTGGGCGGCGGCCAGTTCCACCCTGGCCCGCAGGGACGCCCCCACCTGACGGGTGCTCCCGTTCAGCACCCTCGACGCCGTGGCGAGCGAGACGCCTGCCTGCCGGGCGACATCTTCGAGCGTGATCATCGGCAACCTCCAGGGAAAGCGTTTTCCCAGTCTGCCAGAGTCGCCCCCCTCCCGCATCCCGGACCCGCCGGACACCCTGGCCGCGCGGAGTATTGTTACTGACCAGTAGCATAGGGGGGAAGCTACCCAGCAACGAGGAGCGAACCCCGTGCCTTCCTCTCGTGACGTCGTATTCGTCGACGGTGTGCGCACGCCGTTCGGCAGGTCGGGCCCCAAGGGGCTGTATGCCGAGACGCGCGCCGACGATCTGGTGATCCGCGTCATCCGCGAGCTGATCCGGCGTAATCCGAACCTGCCGCCGGAGCGCGTCGACGAGGTGGCCATCGCGGCCACCACGCAGATCGGCGACCAGGGCCTGACCATCGGCCGCTCCGCCGCGGTGCTGGCCGGACTGCCCAAGAGCGTGCCCGGCTACTCCATCGACCGCATGTGCGCCGGCGCCATGACCGCCGTGACCTCGGTCGCCGGAGGCATCGCCTTCGGCGCCTACGACGTCGCCATCGCCGGCGGCGTCGAGCACATGGGCCGCCACCCGATGGGCGAGGGCGTCGACCCCAACCCCCGGTTCCTGGCCGAGCAGCTCGTGGACGGCTCCGCCCTGGTCATGGGCATGACCGCGGAGAACCTGCACGACCGCTACCCCACCATCACCAAGCAGCGCGCGGACGCCTTCGCCCTCGCCTCGCAGGAGAAGGTCGCCAAGGCCTACGCCGACGGCAGGATCCAGCCCGACCTGGTCCCGATGGCCACCCGGTCGGCGGAGCAGGGCTGGGGCCTGGCCACCGCCGACGAGGCCCCCCGCCCCGGCACCACCCTGGAGGGGCTCGCCGCGCTGAAGACCCCCTTCCGCCCGCACGGCCGGGTCACCGCTGGCAACGCCTCCGGCATCAACGACGGCGCGACCGGCTGCATCGTGGCCGCCTCCGACGTCGCCGAGGAGCTCGGCCTGGCGCCCAAGATGCGCCTGGTCTCCTACGCCTTCGCCGGCGTGGACCCCGAGGTCATGGGGGTCGGCCCGATCCCGTCCACCGAGCGGGCGCTCCGCCTGGCCGGGCTCTCCATCTCCGACATCGGCCTGTTCGAGATCAACGAGGCCTTCGCCGTGCAGGTGCTGGCGTTCCTGGAGCACTTCGGCATCGCCGACGACGACGCCCGCGTCAACCCCTACGGCGGCGCGATCGCCTTCGGTCACCCGCTGGCCTCCTCGGGCGTGCGGCTGATGACGCAGCTGGCGCGCGAGTTCGGCGAGCGCCCCGACGTCCGGTACGGCGTGACCACGATGTGCGTCGGCATGGGCATGGGCGGGACGGTCATCTGGGAGAACCTGGGCTGGGAAGGTAACAAGTGACGGACATCAAGGAACTGTTCGCCGACGAGGTCGTCACCAAGGCGATCGTCCGCGACGTGGAACTGCCCTACGGCGCGGGCACCATGGCGCTGATCACGCTGGACAACGGCTTCGACCACACCAAGCCGTCCACGTTCGGTCCCGGGGGGCTCACCTCCCTGAACGAGGCCCTCGACTCGATCGTCGGCCGCGGGGACCTGGCGGCCGTGGGCGTCGTCGGCAAGCCGTTCATCTTCGCGGTGGGCGCCGACCTCAAGGGCGCCGCCACGGTCGCCGAGCGGGAGCAGGCGCTCGCGATCGGCAGGCTGGGCCACGAGGTGTTCCGCCGCCTCGGCGAGCTGGAGGTGCCGTCGTTCGCGTTCGTCAACGGCGCGGCGATGGGCGGCGGCCTGGAGGTCGCCCTCCACTGCACCTACCGGACGATCTCCTCCGGCGTGCCCGCGGTGGCCCTGCCCGAGTGCTTCCTCGGCCTGGTGCCCGGCTGGGGCGGCACCCAGCTGCTGCCCCGTCTGATCGGCCCGGCCGCGGCCATCAAACTGATCATCGAGAACCCGCTCTCGCAGAACCGCATGATCAAGGGCCGGGACGCCTTCGCGGCCGGTGTCGCCGACGCGATGTTCGAGCCCGCCGACTTCCTGGAGGAGTCCCTGCGCTGGGCGGCCCGGGTGCTGCGCGGCGAGGTGACCGTCTCCCGCGCCGACCACACCGCCGACGACTGGTCCAAGACCGTCGCCGACGCCCGCTTCCTGGTCGACATGAAGCTGCACGGCGCCTCCCCCGCCCCCTACCGGGCGCTGGAGCTGATCGAGCTGGCCCGCACCGCCTCGCGTGAGGAGGGCTTCGCCGCCGAGGACCGGGCGCTGGCCGACCTCCTCATGGGCGACGAGCTCCGCGCCGGCCTCTACTCCTTCGACCTGGTGCAGCGCCGGGCCAAGAAGCCCGCCGGAGCCCCCGACAAGGCCCTGGCCCGCAAGGTCACCAAGGTGGGCGTCGTCGGCGCGGGCCTGATGGCCTCGCAGATGGCGCTGCTGTTCGCCCGCCGCCTGGAGGTCCCGGTCGTGCTGACCGACCTGGACCAGGCCCGGCTGGACAAGGGCGTCGGCTACGTCCACGCCGAGATCGACAAGCTGCTGGGCAAGGGCCGGATCTCCGGCGACCAGGCCAACCGGCTCAAGGCCCTGGTGACCGGCTCGCTGACCAAGGACGCCTTCGCCGACGCCGACTTCGTCATCGAAGCCGTCTTCGAGGACCTGAAGGTCAAGCAGAAGGTGTTCGCCGAGGTGGAGGAGGTCGTCTCGGCCGAGTGCGTGCTGGCCACCAACACCTCCTCGCTGTCGCTGACCGAGATGGCCGCCGCGCTGCGGCACCCCGAGCGGGTCGTGGGCTTCCACTTCTTCAACCCGGTGGCCGTGATGCCGCTGCTGGAGATCATCCGGGGCGCCGAGACCGACGACGCGACGCTGGCCACGGCCTTCGCCGTCGGCAGGTCGCTGAAGAAGTCGTCGGTGCTGGTCAAGGACGCGCCCGCGTTCGTGGTCAACCGGCTGCTGACCCGCTTCATGGGCGAGGTCATCGGCGCGGTCGACGAGGGCACCCCGCTGGAGGTCGCCGACCACGCGCTGGACGGGCTCGGCCTGCCGATGACCCCGTTCGCGCTGCTGCAGCTCGTCGGCCCGGCCGTCGCGCTGCACGTCGCCGAGACCATGCACGCGGCCTTCCCCTCCCGCTACGGGGTGTCGGACAACCTCGCCAGGCTGGTCGCGGCGGGCAAGCCCGGCGTCTACGCGCCGGACTTCTCGCTGGACGCCGAGGCGGTGGCCCTCTTCTCCGGCGGGACCTCCCCGTCGAGCGCCGAGGAGGTACGGCTGCGCGCGCTGCGGGCGCTCGCCGAGGAGATCCGCATCATGCTCGACGAGGGCGTGGTCGCGGCCGCCCAGGACATCGACCTGTGCATGATCCTCGGCGCGGGCTGGCCGTTCCACCTGGGCGGCATCACCCCCTATCTGGACCGGGCCGGGATCGCCGAGCCGCGTTTCCTGCCGCCGGGCGTGGCCTCCGTCCCCGCCTAGCCGCTCCTGGAGCGGCCTGCCCGGGCCGGGCCGCCCACCCCGACGGGCCGGATCCCTCCCGGCCGGTGACCCGCTCACCGGCCGGGAGGGAGCTCCGGGCGCCGGCCCGCGCCGGGGCCGCCGCCCGGCCGGGCCGCACTCCGTGCCGTCCGCGGGCGGACCCGGCCGCGGCGGCTACCGGCCCGTCAGCGGCTGCCGCGCCACCCGGCTGTGGCGGTAGCCGTAGGTGACGTAGACGACGACGCCGATGATCATCCAGATGACGAACCTGAGCCAGGTCTCCACCGGCAGGTTGAGCATGAGGTAGAGGCAGGCCAGCACCGACAGGATCGGCACCAGCGGGACCAGCGGGGTGCGGAAGGAGCGCGGGAGGTCGGGGCGGGTGCGCCGCAGGATGACCACCGCGATCGAGACGATCACGAACGCGAAGAGCGTGCCGATGTTGACCAGTTCGGCGATCGTCGACAGCGGCACCAGCCCCGCCAGGACCGCCACGATGACGCCCATCAGGATGGTGATCCGGTACGGCGTGCCGAACCTCGGGTGCACCTTGGACAGCCCGCGCGGCAGCAGGTTGTCACGGGACATCGCGAACAGCACCCGCGACTGGCCCAGCATGAGGATCATCACGACGGTGGTCAGGCCAGCCAGGGCGCCGATGCTGATGAGCGTCGCCGCCCAGGTCTGGCCGACCGCCTTGAACGCGTCCGCCAGCGGCGCGGCCTCGCTGAGCTGCGAGTAGGGCTGCATGCCGACGACGACCAGGGAGACGGCGACGTACAGCACGGTGCAGATGACGAGCGAGGCGATGATGCCGATCGGCAGGTCGCGCTGGGGGTTGCGGGTCTCCTCCGCCGCGGTGGCCACCACGTCGAAGCCGATGTAGGCGAAGAACACGATCGCCGCGGCGCTGAAGATGCCCAGCACGCCGAAGGCGACGGGGGTGATCCCGAACAGCACCTGGATCAGCGGCGCCGCCAGGCCCCCCACGGCGGGGGTGGGCTTGGCCGGCGGGATGAACGGGCTGTAGTTGGCCCCGTTGATGAAGAACAGCCCCGCCACGATGACGAGCAGCACCACCGCGATCTTGATCGTGACGACGATCAGGTTGAACCGTGAGGAGAGCTTGATCCCGGCGACCAGGATCGCGGTGAGCGCCAGCACGACCAGCGCCGCCGGCAGGTTGAAGGTCGCCCCCTCCCCGGCGATCGCACTGGGCAGCGTTATCCCCAGGGACGACAGCAGCGAGGTCAGGTAGCCCGACCAGCCGACCGCCACGACCGCGGCGCCCAGCGCCATCTCCAGTGTCAGGTCCCAGCCGATGATCCAGGCGGGGAACTCACCGAGCGTGGCGAAGGAGAAGGTGTAGGCCGAGCCCGCCACCGGCACGGTGGAGGCGAACTCCGCGTAGCAGAGCGCGGCCAGCGCGCAGACGATCCCGGCGGCCACGAACGACAGGGCGACCGCGGGACCGGCCAGGTCCCTGGCCACCCGGCCGGTGAGGACGAAGATGCCGGTGCCCACGATGACGCCGATGCCGAAGACGGTCAGGTCGATGGCGGAGAGGTCCTTGCGCAGCCGATGCTCGGGCTCTTCGGTGTCGCGGATCGACTGTTCTATCGACTTGACGCGGAAAACCTCCATGGGATCCCCCTTGACCATCTGGAGTCGTTGTCATCCACAGATCAAGTCATGCCCATCTGATCAACGGCTGAACGGTGGACTAGGGGTTCTTTCGGGGAAAGTCCCGATGCCCTGGGCCCCTCCGGCGCGGCAACATCAGGTCATGCTCTTGGACATGCTGGGACAGTTAGACCCATATCTGGTCGGCGCGGTGCTGCTGGTGGTGCTGGCGCTGGACGGTTCCCTGCTGATCGGGGCCGTGCTCCCCGGGGACGCGGCGATCGTCGTGGCGGGGACGGCGCTGACGGGTCCCGCCGAAGTCGTGGTGGCGGCGGTCGCCGGGGTGGCCGGATGCTATCTGGGTGCCACCGGCGGCTGGCTGATCGGCCGCCGGTACGGCTCGCGGGTGCGCCACAGCAGGGCCGGGCGCTGGATCGGCGAGCACCGCTGGGCCCGGGCCGAGCGGATGGCCACCGGCGAGGGCGGCGGCCCCGCCCTCGCCGCCGCCTACTTCCTGCCCGTGGTCAACTCGCTGACCCCCATCCTCGCCGGGACCCTCGGCATGCCCTACCGCCGGTTCATCCGCTGGGCGCTGGCCGGCGGCACGGTCTGGGTGAGCACCTATCTGGTGCTCGGCTCCCTCGCGGGCGACTTCGTCCGGCACAACGAGCACCTGACGGTGCCGATCGCCGGATGCCTCGCCATCCTGGCCGCCGGCCTCATGGTGATCGGCCGGCGGGTCCGGGCGGCCAGGGCCGTCGAGGTCAGCGAGGTCAGCGAGGTCAGCGAGCCGGATGGTTCTCCAGCACCGCGGACCGCTTCGCCACCGCCTCGGTGATCTCGCGGGCGATGTCCTGCGAGTTCAGGCCGATCTCGTTGAGGATCTTCGCCCGCTTGGCGTGGTCGAGGAAGCGCTGCGGGATGCCGTAGGTGCGGACCGGGACGTCCACGTCGGCGTCGCGCAGCATGCGGGCGACCGCGTCGCCGACGCCGCCCACCCGGCCGTTGTCCTCGACCACCACGACCAGCTTGTGCGCGCCGGCGGCCAGCACCAGCGCCTCGTCCAGCGGCTTGACCCAGCGCGGGTCCACCACGGTGGCCGAGATCCCCTGCGCGTCGAGCAGGGCGGCGGCCTCCAGGCACAGCTCGGCCATCGGGCCGACGGAGACGATCAGCACGTCGGCGTCGCCGGCGCGCAGCACGTCCATCCCGCCGAGCTGCCCGACCGCCTCGATCTCGGTGGCCACCGGCCCCTTGGGGTAGCGGACGACGGTGGGGCCGTCGTCGACGGCCACCGCCTCGGCCAGCAGCTCGCGCAGGCGCGGCTCGTCACGCGGGACCGCGACGGACAGGCCCGGGACGACCTGGAGGATCGACAGGTCCCACATGCCGTTGTGGCTGGCGCCGTCGTCGCCGGTGACGCCCGCCCGGTCGAGCACGACCGTGACCGGCAGCCGGTGCAGGGCGACGTCCATGAGGAGCTGGTCGAAGGCCCGGTTGAGGAAGGTCGCGTAGACCGCCACCACCGGGTGGAGCCCGCCGAGCGCCAGGCCGGCGGCGCTGGTCAGGGCGTGCTGCTCGGCGATGCCGACGTCGTAGAGGCGGTCGGGGTAGGCCTCGGAGAACGGGATCAGGCCGGTCGGGCCGAGCATCGCGGCGGTGATCGCCACGATGTCCTGCCGCTCGGCGCCCAGCCGTACGATCTCCTGGCTGAAGACGTTGGTCCAGCCGTGCGGCTTGGGCTTCTCCTCACCGGTCAGCGGGTCGAAGACGCCCGGCGAGTGGAAGCAGTCCTCGTCGTGGTTCTCGGCGAAGGAGTAGCCGAAGCCCTTCTTGGTGAGCACGTGGACGATGACCGGGCGGCGGAAGCCGCGGGCCTTGCGCAGCGCGGTCTCCACGGCCTGCTCGTCGTGACCGTCGACCAGCCCGATGTATTTCAGGCCGAGGTCCTCGAACATGACCTGCGGGGCCAGGACATCCTTGATGCCCTTCTTCACGCCGTGCAGCGCGTCGTAGACCGGGGGCCCCACCACCGGGACCTTCGTCAGGTTGTCCTTGACGAACTCCAGCACGTCCTCGTAGCGCTGGGTGGCGCGCAGCGAGGCCAGGTGCGAGGCGAGGCCGCCGATGGTCGGCGAGTAGGAGCGGCCGTTGTCATTGACCACGATGATCAGCGGCAGGTCCTTGTGCGCGGCGATGTTGTTGAGCGCCTCCCAGGCCATGCCCCCGGTGAGCGCCCCGTCGCCGATCACCGCCACGACCGTGCGGTCGGCCTCACGGCGCAGCTTGTAGGCCTTGGCCAGGCCGTCGGCGTACGACAGCGCGGTCGAGGCGTGGGAGTTCTCGATGATGTCGTGCTCGGACTCCGCCTGGCTCGGGTAGCCCGACAGGCCGCCCTCCTGGCGGAGCGTCTCGAACCGCCCGGCGCGGCCGGTGAGCATCTTGTGGACGTACGCCTGGTGGCCGGTGTCCCAGAGGATGCGGTCGCGCGGCGAGTCGAAGACCCGGTGCAGGGCGATCGTGAGCTCGACCACGCCGAGGTTGGGCCCCAGGTGGCCTCCGATGCGGGCCGTGGAGCTGACCAGCAGATCGCGGATCTCGGCGGCGAGCCGGGGCAGCTCCTCGGCTCCCAGCAGCTTCAGGTCCCGTGGCCCCTTGACCGATTCCAGAAGACTGCCAGGCCGTCCGGTCCGCTCACTCACGGAATCATCCCCTCTGTCCAGTCAGCATCAGACCGAGTCTAGTTCGCGCGGTGGGCGCTCCTCCCAGGGACGAGGATTCTGCACGTTTTATTCACACTTGCAATACCCTTTGCCTCACCATGAGCACTCTCCCCTTTAGGCAACTATCGTCACTCATCGTCGCTTCCTTGGCTTTTACCCTGGTCACGGGCGTCGGTGCCGCGAACGCCGCCACTCCGTCGACCGCCAAGGCCTCCGTCGCGAAGGAGCAGGCCGTACCGCGCGGCCGTACCGCCGCCACGGCCAACCCCATCTACCGGACGGGCACGCTGCCCGCCGTGAGCTGCACGACCGGACAGATCCGCGCGGGGAGCGCGGCCTCCTACAAGGTCTTCATGACCCGCGTCAACCGCTGTCTGAACCTGGCGTGGAAGACCCAGTTCAAGAAGGCGAGGCTGCCCTTCGCCCAGCCCAGGCTCCGCTTCACCACCACCAAGGTGGGCAGCCCCTGCGGCCGCTGGCCCGGCGGCGCGGGCGGCTACTACTGCTCAAGCAACCGCACCATCTACATCGGCGTCTTCCGCGACGTCCTGAAGAACCCCTACGCCCCCAACCACGCCCAGTTCATGGCGCACGAGTACGCCCACCACGTGCAGCAGCTGTCCGGCATCATGAACTACTACGGCCAGAGCGTCTGGCGGGCCAGGACCTCCACCAAGCTCGCCTTCTCCCGCCGCCTCGAACTGCAGGCCGACTGCCTGGGCTCCGCCTTCCTGCGGCAGATCGCCGACGACCTGCCGGTCGAGCAGGAGCAGTGGGACTCGATGGTCCGCTGGGTCTCCGAGAACGGCCACAAGACCTGGGCGTCCAACGACCACGGCAGGGGCCGCAGCCAGGCCTACTGGATGGAGCGCGGTTTCAACGCCGGCTCCCCGTCGGCGTGCAACACCTGGACCGCCTCCTCCCGTAGCGTCGCCTGACCCCTCTCCCGCCGATCATGCGGCCGTGCGCTCCCCGCACGGCCGCATTCCGCTTTACCCCCACCTGCGCCTCTACTAGGGTTCGGGATCATGCGTACCCCCCTCATCGCCATGCTGTCCGGCGTGCTCGCAAGCCTGCTGTTGACCGGTACGGCCGGCGCAGGCGTCGCGGAGCGGTCCGGACCGGCGCCCACGGGCAAGACGGCCCTGACCGCCAACCCGATCTACAGGACCGGGAAGCTCGAACTCAAGCAGTGCGAGGAACAGCCCGTCATCCCCAACGACCTCGACTCCTCACGGGTCTACCTCGAGTTCCTGATGGACTGCCTCAACGAGAGCTGGGAGTACCAGTTCGCCAAGGCGAAGCTGCCCTTCTCCAAGCCCAGGCTGGAGACGATCTCGCGCATCGGCCGCGCCACCGGCTGCGGCGCGTTCCCCGAGGGCGCCCAGGCGGTCTACTGCCCGGCCAACAAGAAGATCACCTTCTTCCTGGACCCGGGGATCCTCTCCCAGTCGACCGAGCTGTTCCTGTTCCAGGTGATGGCCCACGAGTACGGCCACCACGTGCAGCAGCTGTCCGGGATCATGGGTGCCGTCGCGAGCCGTCACTACAAGAACGACAAGGCCTTCCTCCCCGAGCTCCGCAAGGTCGAGCTCCAGGCCGAGTGCCTCAGCGGCGCCTTCATCGGCAGCGTCTGGCAGTCCCTGAACCGCCGTGAGTCCGACTTCACCTACGTCCTGCGCGCCGCCTACGACACCGCCACCCACGGCAAGGCCGCCAACATCGCCTACTGGCTGAAGCGCGGCTTCGACCAGGAGGGCCCCGGCGCCTGCAACACCTTCTCCGCCCCCAAGTCCAAGGTCGCCTGACCCCCACCGCACCCGCACCGAGAGCCACCCGCCGCCGTCCCACAGCCGCGCGCCGGGTGGCTTTCTTCTACCCGGGTACGGCGTGCGCCACCCCGGCGCCGGACACGGACGGCGACCGTCCGCCGACTCGGAGTATCGTGCCCTTACCGACCTGAACGCCTCCGCGCCACGGCAACACCAGGGTCGGCCCCCCGATCGCTCGATGGCGAGGAGAAGAACGCGTTGAACGCGACAGACGCACGCTTGCAGGCCCTGGAGACCGACGTGGCCGTGCTCCACCTGCGGACGGAGGAGAACAGGACGATGACTTCGGCGATGTTCGAGGTGCTCAACGACCTGCGCACGGTCACCACGGAGCTGCGGACGGAGGTGACGGGACTCAGGACGGACGTGACCGGACTCAGGACGGACGTGACCGAGCTCAGGACGGACGTGACCGAGCTCAGGACGGACGTGACCGAGCTCAGGACGGACGTGACCGGACTCAAGGCCGTCACCGACGACCTCCGCAGGGGCCAGGACGAGCTCCGCAGGGGCCAGAACGAGCTCCGGGCGAGCGTCGCCGGACTCCGGATCGCCACCACCGACCTGCAGAGCGGGCAGAACGAGCTCCGCTCGGACATGGTCTCCGTCAAGCGGTCCGTCGGGAGCCTGGAGACCTCGACGCGGCGGGTCGAGGACGACGTGGCCGAGCTCAAGGCCGGTCACGTCGAGCTGCGCAACCTGGTAGCCGGCCTGATCAAGTGACACGCGGCGGCCGCCGGCACTCCTCGGACGAGGGGTGCCGGCGGTTGTCCGTCCCCGGTCTGCTCCGCCGCCGTACGGGGCATCAGGAGCCCGCGCGGGCCAGGACTTCGAGGGGGTCGGCGAGGACCCGGGCGAAGGCGAGCTCGGCGGCGCCGACGAGGGTGGCGTCATCGCCGAGTGCCGAGGTGCGCAGGCGGAGGCCGTCGCGCGAGGGAGGCAGGGCGTCGACGGCCAGGCGGCTGCGGACCTGCGCGGCGGAGCCGAGGTAGACCTCCCGGAGCATGCCGCCGAAGATGACCATCTCGGGGTTGAACACGTTGACGAGGTTGGCGACGCCCAGGCCGAGCCAGTCGCCGACGCGGCTGAGCGCCGCCTGCGCGACGATGTCGCCGCGGTCGGCGGCGTCGACCACGTCACGGACGGCGTCCCTGCCCAGCTGGTGCGTGCCGGAGCGGCCGGCGGCCTCCAGCACGGCCCGCTCCCCCGCCTCGGCCTCCAGGCAGCCGAGCGAGCCGCAGCCGCACAGACGGCCCTTGGGGTTGACGATCATGTGCCCGACCTCCCCCCCGAAGCCGGCGTGGCCGCCCAGGAGCTGGCCGTTGACGATCACTCCGCCGCCGATGCCCACGTCCCCGTGGAGGTAGATGAGATCACGGCAGCCGACGCCGACCCCCCGGGTGTGCTCGGCGAGGGCGGCGAGGTTGGCGTCGTTGCCGACGGACACCGGCAGGCCGAGGGCCAGCTTGCGGGCCATCTCCTCGGCCAGCGGCACGTCCACCGAGTGCATGTTCGGCCCGAATCTGATGACCCCGTCGGCGCGGCCCACCCCGCCGGAGAAGGCCGCCGCCACCCCGACGCACACCGTGTCCGGCCGGGTCTTGCGGTGCATCTGCCGGGCGAACCCGGCCAGCGGGCCGACGATCTCCTCCAGTGAGAACGGCCCGCGCCGCCGTACCGCCTCGCGGCGGTCCAGGATCGTGCCCCCCAGGCCGACGCGGGCCGCGACCAGCCGGTCGACGCCCACGTCGAGGGCGAAGACGTAGACCCGGGCCGACTCCGGGCGCACCACGAGGGACGGGCGCCCGGCCCTGCCGGTCTCCCTGGGGAGCTCCTCCCTGACCAGGCCGGCGGCGGTCAGGTCGGCGGTGAGGGCCATGATGGTGCTGCGGTTGAGCCCCATCCGGCTGGTGAGCTCCGCACGCGAGGTCGGGCCGCCGAGGTGCACGTGGCGGAGGAGGGCGCCGAGGTTGTGGCGCCGGATCTCCTCCTGGGAGGGGCCAGCCCGCATCGTTTGGGTTTCCTTCGGGGGGTCGGGGTCGCTGATCACCTTAGACCAGTGGCTGCCGCCCGCTTGCGGGACAGTGCGTCCACCCCGGCGGCCAGCAGCAGGACCGAGCCGGTGACCATGAACTTCACGCCGGAGCTGTAGCCCATCAGGCCCATGCCGTTCTCGATGACCGCGACCACGGTGCCGCCGAGGATCGCGTCCAGCACCCGTCCCTTGCCGCCGAACAGGCTGGTCCCGCCGATGACGGCGGCGCCCACCGCGTACAGCAGCACGTTGCTGCCGCCGGTGTTGGGGTCGACCGAGCTGGCCCGGGAGGCGGCGATGATGCCGCCGACGGCGGCCATCGACGAGCAGATCACGAACGCGCTGATCTTCATCCGGTCGACGTTGATGCCCGCCCGGCGCGCGGCCTCGGCGTTGCCGCCGACCGCGTAGAGGTGACGGCCGAACGCGGTACGGCGGAGCACGAACGTCCAGATCAGCAGGAGCACCAGGATGACCGGGACCACGATCGGCATGCCCGCGAGCGAGACGACGGCCGCGTTACGGCTGCGCTCCACGTTGAGGAAGTAGACCGCGACCCCGCCGAGCAGGGCGAGGGCGCCCACCCGGACCGCGATCAGCGAGATCGGGTCGGATGTCAGGCCCCGGCCGATCCGCTTGCGCGCCCGCAGCAGCTGCAGCCCGGCGTAGGCGACGACTCCGGCGGCCAGCAGCGCCCAGCCCAGCGCGGGCGGGAGGTTCTTGTTGGCGACCGCGAGGATCGTCTCGTCGCGGATGGCGATGATGGTGCCGCCCTTGATCAGCAGCAGGACGAGCCCCTGGAAGGCCAGGAAGGCGGCGAGGGTCACCACGAACGAGGGGATCCCGAGTTTGGTGACGATGGAGCCGAGCGTGGCGCCGATCACCACGCCGGCCAGGATGGCCGCGGCCACCGCCACGTACCAGGGCAGCCCCTGGTTGGTCAGCAGGATCGCCAGGATCGAGGCGCAGACACCGCTGGCGAAGCCCGCCGACAGGTCGATCTCGCCGAGGAGCAGCACGAAGACCAGGCCCATGGCGATCACGGTGACCGCGGCGCCCTGGGTCAGCAGGTTGGCGAAGTTGCCCGCGGTGAGGAAGGAGGGGCGCAGGAGGGCGAAGACCGTGCAGAGCACCACCAGGCCGAACACCGCGGGCAGCGCGCCCATGTCGCCGCCGCGCACCCGCTCGGCGTAGCCGCGGACGTTGGCGCTGATCGAGGGTGCCTCGGCCCTGCGCTCGGGGGAAATCGTGGCGCTCATACCGTGACTCCGTTGGTGAGGCCGAGGTCCCCGCTCCGGCCAGAGGTGATCAGTTCGACGACCTGCGCGTGGGTGACGTCGGCGGTCTTCACCTGGGCCGCCATCCGGCCGAGGTAGAGGGCCGCGATCCGGTCGGACACGGCGAACACGTCGTTCATGTTGTGCGAGATGAGCACGACGGCCAGGCCCTGGTCGGCGAGGCGGCGGACCAGCTCCAGCACCTGTGCCGTCTGGGCCACGCCGAGAGCGGCGGTGGGCTCGTCGAGGATGACGACCTTGCTGTTCCAGAGCACGGCCTTGGCGATGGCGACGGTCTGCCGCTGGCCGCCGGAGAGGCTGGCGACGTGCTGGCGGATGGACTTGACGGTCCTGACCGACAGGCTCTCCAGGGTCCTGGCCGCCATCTCCTCCATCGTGTCCTCGTCGAGGACGATGCCGCGCCTGTGCTCGCGGCCGAGGAACATGTTCTGGACGATGTCGAGGTTGTCGCAGAGCGCGAGGTCCTGGTAGACGATCTCGATGCCCAGGTCCGCGGCGTCGCGCGGGCTGTGGATCTGGACGGGTCTGCCGTCGAAGAGATACTCGCCCGAGTCGATCGGGTGGATGCCGCCGACGCACTTGACGAGGGTGGACTTGCCCGCGCCGTTGTCGCCGACCAGGGCGGTCACCTCCCCGGGGTGGACGGAGAAGGCGACGTCGTGCAGGACCTGTACGGGACCGAAGCTCTTGTCGATCCCGCGGAGTTCCAGAACGGGGGTCATGTGTTGCTCCTCGGATGCAGGGGCACGGCCGGCGGAGTGCCGCCGGCCGCGCCCCCGGCGCGTTACTGGATTCCGGCCTCGGTGCACTTGGCGGCGTACTCGCCGGTGCACAGCTCGTCCTTGGTCACGTATCCGTCGGTGACGACGTCCTTGACGTTGTCGAGGAAGATGGCCTGCGGGTCGAGCAGGACGGCGGGCACGTCCGCGCCGCTCTCGGTGTCCTTCACCGAACCGCTCACCGTGGGCTTCTCGCCCTTGGCCAGCGCGATGGCGAGCTTGGAGCCCGCGTCGGCCTCCTTCTTGATCGCCTTGTAGACCGTCATGCACTGGTCGCCGGCGAGGATGTTCTGCAGGCCCTGCACGGTGGCGTCCTGGCCGGTGACCGGGACCTTGCCGTTGAGGTTGTTCTTCTTCAGCACCGTGATGGCGGCGTTGCCGAGGCCGTCGTTGGCGGCCAGCACACCGGCGATCTTCGGCTGCTCGGTGAGCATCTGCTCGAAGATCGTGCCCGCCTGGGCGTTGTCCCAGTCCGGCACGGACTGGTCCGGGCCCTTGATGTACTCCTTGGCGTCGTACTTGGGCTTGAGCACGCCGTCGTAGCCGTTCTTGAACAGCGTGGCGTTGTTGTCGGTGGGCGAGCCGTTGAGCTCGGCCACGATCGGCTTGTCGGCCTTCTTCTCGGTCAGGCACTTCACCAGGCCCTCGCCCTGCAGGGTGCCGACCTTGGTGTTGTCGAAGCTGACGTAGTAGGAGGCGCCGCCGTTCAGGGTCAGCCGGTCGTAGTCGATCGTGGCCACGCCCTGGGACTTGGCCTTGTCGAGGACGGCCTTGCCGGTGCCGCTGTCCAGGTTGACGATCATCAGCACGGTCGCGCCGTTGGTGATCATCTGGTCGGCGATGGTCTGGAACTGGGTCTTGTCACCCTGGGCGTTCTGGATGTCGTAGGCGACGCCCGCGGCCTTGAACGCCTCCTCCAGATACTTGCGGTCCGCGGTCTCCCAGCGGGCGGAGGACTTGCTGTCCGGCAGGATGACGCCGATCTTGCCGGCCGCCTTGTTCTCGGCGGGGGCGGCGCTGTTCTGGGCAGTGGTGGTGTCGCCGCTCTCGCCCCCGCAGGCGGTGAGACCGAGGGTCATCGCCGCAGCGGCGGCGGTCAGGCTGAGGATCCCCTTGCGCATGGTGCACGGGTCCTTTCTTCGAAAAGTTGGGGGGTCTGGGTGGGGCACGGTGAATTCGCCGGCGCGGCCCCCGGATCTCGGCTAGCCGTTCCGTTGAATGTTGTTTGCGGCAACGTATTCCGCCATTGGCCAGGAACGCCAGCCCCCCGATGGGTAAAGTTTGTTGTGGCCGGTAACAATCCAGAAACGCGGACTTAACCAGGCGCGCTCTGGAGGATCAGCGAGACGGCCGATGCCGCGGCCCGGCCGGGGATCGCACCCCGCCACCCAGGAGACGGCGGAGCCGGCGCGCTCCCGGAGCGGCAGGACCGACGCGGCGGACTCAGGTCATCCGACCTGGTCCACCTGGTCACAGGCCCGCGTTACCCGGTCCGGCAGGATCCGGCCCGGCAGGCCTCAACTGAGTACTACCCAATCCGGCACGGTCCAGCCCAGCGCCGCCCGGTTCAGCACGGTCCAGCCCGGCACGGCTCAACCCGGAACGACCGGACCGGGTCCAGCCCGGCACGGCTCAACCCGGCACGACCGGACCGGGTCCAGCCCGGCATGGCTCAACCCAGAACGGTCCAGGCCACGGGCCCGGCCGGACCAGGTCGGCGTGGTCGAGCGCCGCAGGACCGGCCCGGGCGCGGTCCGGCGCCGTGAGTTCCGGCGGCCCAGGCTCGGGGCGGCCGGGGTCAGATCGACAGGACGATGCTGTCGGGCACGGCGGCGAAGGTCTCGTCGAGCAGGCGGCCGAGCCCCTGACGCCCGCCCGCGCCGCCCGTCTCGGTCCATTCGAGCGCCGCGCACCGCCAGGCCGCGATCATGATCTCCACCGCGAGGCGGAGCCGTACGTCTCCCGCGAGCCCGGCGCGCGCGCCGACCCGCTCCACGGCGGCCCCGGTGGTGTCGTTGCAGTATCGCAGGCTGTGGGCCTGCACCGACGGCACCTTCGCGCAGAGCGCGCGGGCGGCCAGGAAGCGCCGCTCCCAGTCGTCGTCCATCTCGCCGAGACTCACGTCGAGCGTCTGCCGCAGGTAGGCCAGCAGCGGCCCCTGGAGCTCACGCGCGTCCACCTCCCGCAGCCACGTCGACCACAGCTCGGTGTCGGCGGCCAGCGCCACATCCTCCTTGGAGGGGAAGTTGCGGAAGAACGTGCGCTTGGACACATCCACCGCGTCGACCAGCTCGTCGAGCGTCGTGGCGTCGTAGCCCTTCTCCATGAACAGCCGCAGAGCCGTGTCCGTCAGCGCCTTACGGGTGCGGAGCTTCTTGCGTTCACGGAGCGGCATGGCCATGACGCCATCTTACCTCTCAGAGGCGGTTGCCCTTTGAATTCTTTTGCCATCTAGTGGCATTCACCTCCCGGTGGCCGCCAGGAGGATCCCTTGAGATCACGTCCGTTGCCGCCGGCGGTCGTGCCGCCCGGCTTCCTCGTCATCCCCGTGTCGATCTCGGGGGCCGCGGTCGCCCTGCCCGGCATGGGCGCCGATACGGACACGGCCGCACCCGGACCTCGGGGGTCCGGGACGCGGAACCGCCCGGCGGGATGATGTCCCGCCGGGCGGCTCACGTCCGGGGTGTTCCCCCTGTCGTGGGCGGAGCTTACGTGCGGCCCCGCCCCCCTGCGTCAGCTCTTGGCGAGCAGGGAGCGCAGGACGTACTGCATGATGCCGCCGTGGCGGTAGTAGTCCGCCTCTCCGGGGGTGTCGATGCGCACGACCGCCTGGAACTGCTTGTCACCGGCCCTGACCGTCACGGTCTGCGGGATGCCGCCCTTGTTGAGCTCCTCGACGCCGACGATGTCGAAGCTCTCCTCGCCGGTCAGCCCCAGCGACTCGGCCGTCTCGCCCTCGGGGAACTGCAGCGGCAGCACACCCATGCCGATCAGGTTGGAGCGGTGGATGCGCTCGTAGGACTCGGCGATCACGGCGCGGACGCCGAGCAGCGCGGTGCCCTTGGCCGCCCAGTCGCGCGAGGAGCCGGAGCCGTACTCCTTGCCCGCCAGGACGACGAGCGGGATGCCCGCGGCCTGGTAGTTGGCCGAAGCGTCGTAGATGAACGACTGCGGGCCGCCCTCAAGGGTGAAGTCGCGGGTGTAGCCGCCCTCCACGCCGTTGAGCAGCAGGTTCTTCAGCCGGATGTTGGCGAAGGTGCCGCGGATCATCACCTCGTGGTTGCCGCGGCGGGAGCCGTAGGAGTTGAAGTCCTTGACCGCCACGCCGTTCTCGCGGAGGTATTCCGCCGCCGGGGTGCCGGGCTTGATGGAGCCGGCCGGGGAGATGTGGTCGGTGGTGACCGAGTCGCCCAGCTTGGCCAGCACCCGGGCGCCGGCGATGTCCGTCACCGGCTCCGGGGAGGCCGGCATGCCGTCGAAGTAGGGGGCCTTGCGGACGTAGGTCGAGGCCGGGTCCCACTCGAAGGTGTCGCCGGTCGGCACCGGCAGCGACTGCCAGGCCTCGTCGCCCTTGAACACGTCGGCGTAGTCGCGCAGGAACATCTCCTGGTCGATGGAGGACGCGACGACCGCCGAGACCTCCTCCGGCGAGGGCCAGATGTCGGCCAGGAACACCGGCTCGCCGTCGGTCCCGATGCCCAGCGGCTCGGTGTTCAGGTCGAGGTCCATGGTGCCGGCGAGGGCGTAGGCGACGACCAGCGGCGGCGAGGCCAGGTAGTTCATCTTGACGTCGGGGTTGATCCGGCCCTCGAAGTTGCGGTTGCCGGACAGCACCGCGGTGACCGCGAGGTCGTTGTCCTGGATGGCGGCGGAGATCTCCTCCTGCAGCGGGCCGGAGTTGCCGATGCAGGTGGTGCAGCCGTAGCCGACCAGGTTGAAGCCGACCTTGTCGAGATACGGCTGGAGGCCGGAGCGCTCGAAGTAGCCGGTGACGACCTGAGAGCCCGGGGCCAGGGAGGTCTTGACCCACGGCTTGCGGGTCAGGCCCTTCTCGACCGCGTTCTTGGCCAGCAGCGCGGCACCCATCATGACGAACGGGTTGGAGGTGTTCGTGCAGCTCGTGATGGCCGCGATCGTCACCACGCCGTGGTCGATCTCGAAGCTCGTGCCGTCGGCCAGCGTGACCTGGACCGGCTTGCGGGGGCGGTCACCGTTGAGACCGGGCGCATGCGGCTTGCCGCCGTTGCTGTCATGGGAGATCGCCGGGGAGTCGGAGGCGGGGAACGACTCGTCGGACGCCTCGTCGGCCGGACTGAGGTCGGTCGGGGCGTAGTCCTTGACGGCCGCGCGCCAGGCGCTCTTGGCCTCCGACAGCGCGATGCGGTCCTGCGGGCGCTTGGGACCGGCGATGGACGGCACGACCGTGGCCAGGTCCAGCTCGATGTACTCGGAGAAGACGGGCTCCTCGGCCTCCGGGTCCAGCCACAGGCCCTGGGCCCTGGCGTAGGCCTCGGCCAGCGCGACCTGCTCCTCGGAGCGGCCGGTGAGGCGCAGGTAGTTGATCGTCTCGCCGTCGATCGGGAAGATCGCGCAGGTGGAGCCGAACTCGGGGCTCATGTTGCCGATGGTGGCGCGGTTGGCCAGCGGCACGCTGGAGACGCCCTCGCCGTAGAACTCCACGAACTTGCCGACGACGCCGTGCTTGCGCAGCATCTCGGTGATCGTGAGCACCAGGTCGGTGGCGGTGGCCCCGGCGGGGAGCTTGCCGGTCAGCTTGAAGCCGACCACGCGCGGGATCAGCATGGAGATCGGCTGGCCGAGCATCGCGGCCTCGGCCTCGATGCCGCCGACGCCCCAGCCGAGGACGCCGATGCCGTTCTCCATGGTGGTGTGGGAGTCGGTGCCGACGCAGGTGTCGGGGTAGGCCTTGCCGTCGCGGACCATCACCACGCGGGCCAGGTGCTCGATGTTCACCTGGTGCACGATGCCGGTGCCCGGCGGGACGACCTTGAACTCGTCGAAGGCGGTCTGGCCCCAGCGCAGGAACTGGTAGCGCTCGCGGTTGCGCTCGTACTCCCGGTCGACGTTGCGCTGGAAGGAGTCGGGGCCGCCGAAGAAGTCGACGATGACGGAGTGGTCGATGACCATCTCGGCCGGGGCGAGCGGGTTGATCCTGGCCGGGTCGCCGCCGAGGTCGCGGACGGCCTCGCGCATGGTGGCCAGGTCCACGACGCAGGGGACGCCGGTGAAGTCCTGCATGATCACACGGGCCGGGGTGAACTGGATCTCCACGCTCGGCGCGGCCGCGGGGTCCCACTGGCCGAGGGCACGGATGTGGTCGGCGGTGATGTTCGCGCCGTCCTCGGTGCGGAGCAGGTTCTCCAGAAGGATCTTCAGGCTGTACGGGAGGCGCCCCGACCCCTCGACGGCGTCCAGCCGGTAGATCTCATATCCCGCGTCACCGACGCGGAGCGTGTCACGGCTGCCGAAGCTGTTCGCGGACACGGTTCGCCTCCCTCATCACCCAGTTGTCCGGCGCGCCACTGTAAAGGCGCAATTGAATCCTGCCGCACCGTCGGAGTGCCCACGTCAGTTAGGTATGCCTAACCCGTAGCCACAGGTTGCAGCGGATGTCTCGACATCAAGATATCCCCAGAGATATCTCGACATCAAGTTACCTCCCAGTATGCTCAGAGCGGGGCGAGGCGGAAGTACAGCAGCCCGAGAACGACCACCGAAAGTACCGGGGCGAGAAACTTCTGCTCGAAGGCACGGCCGGTCTTGATCCCGATCTTCCACGGCAGCAGCCAGCGCTGCTTCATCGGCCACAGCACCGGACAGCCCTTCTCGGTGCAGCAGTCGCCGACGACGTGGGTCAGGCACCCGACCGCGACCGCCAGCCCCAGCCAGGCATAGCCCACGTTGTCGCTGCGGAACACCGCGAACAGCCCGACCGTCAGGGCGATGTTGACCATCGCGGAGGCGAACTTCTTGCCCGGGACGCCGATCCCGATCGACCGCAGCGCGAGGCCGATGAGCAGCACGACCAGGATGTCGCGGCCGATCGGATAGGTGTTGGCGAGGTAGTGGGCGCCGAATCCGGCGGCGACGGCGAACAGCAGCGAGTGGGTGGCGTTGCGGTGACCGCCGCTCAGCCAGGCGACGGCCTTGCTCAGCCCCCAGGTCACCGGGCCGAAGGTCTGGGCGATCGTGGCGCTGGGGTGGTCCAGGTCCGGCAGCATCGCGGCCCCGGAACAGACCAGCGCCCCGGCGATGAACTCGGCCGGGGTGAGCGCGTCCGCCATGACGCCGGTCTCGATGAACCGGGAGGACTCGGTGAGCAGCGGCAGGGCCGCGAGCGTCGGCGCCACCCCCAGCCAGGCGATGGCCCCCGTCAGCGCGTGCGTGTGTCCCATCATCGGCCGAACACTCCTATCAAGATCACGCTAAGCGACTGTACGGCAAAGCCCGCGTCAAGCAAGGGACCGTGCCATTTTGCATCATCGGCGCGTCGGGAGGGCGAGACCAATCCGATACATGAGCTCTGTTCATCTTTTCTGGATTCTGGGGTTACCTGGGCGTAACAAGCGCTTGTCCCGACCTCCCATCCCTACGCGAGAGGTGACCCCCCATGCCCCTCCGCCTGCCCGGACCCGTCATGGCCGCGCTCGTCGCGGTCATCGGCGCCGTCCTCACCGCCCCCGCGGCGCACGCCGCACAGAACGAGGTCAGTCCGCTCCCTCCGCAGTTGGAGACCGTCCGCAGGGCCGAGGCCGTCAAGCTCTACGGCGACGAGGCCGTCCGCCCCATGGACCAGCGCAAGACCGGGCTCGTCTCGCTGGGTGACAGCGAGATCTCCGGCGAGGGCGCCTTCGACCGCTCCCTCTACGAGCCGGGGACGGACGGGCCCGACAACTGGTGCCACCGGTCGAAGAAGGCCGCCATCCACGTCACCGGCATCCCGGCCGACGTGACCTTCAACCTCGCCTGCTCCGGCGCGCAGACCAACGACATCACCATCGGCGGGACCCACCAGTACGACGAGCTCAACCAGGGCGACAACCTGGCGATCAAGGCCCGCAACACCCGGATCAAGATGATCACCGTGGTGGCCGGGGCCAACGACACCGGAGGTCCCGAGTTCGGGCCGACCATGACCGGGTGCGTGGAGAGACGGGTCCTGTTCAGGGGGAACTGCTGGCCCGAGCACTCCCCGACCTGGGCCGGCCGGATCGACTTCATCGTGCCCCGGGTGGAGAAGGCCCTGCGCGACGTCCGGCAGATCATGACGGAGGCGGGCTACACGGCCGCGGACTACCAGCTCGTCGCCATGAGCTACCCCGGCCCCGCCAGCCCGGACGTGGAGGACAACCCGAACTTCCCCGGCTGGTACAACGGCGGCTGTCTCGGCTACCTCTCCGACCTGGCCTTCGCCCGCAACAAGGCGGTGCCGATCTTCGAGCAGGGCATCCGCAGGGCCGCGAGCCTGGCCGGCGCGCGCTACCTGGACGCGAGCCGACTCTTCCACGGCCGCGAGGTCTGCATGGACGGCCCCTGGGTGACCGGGCTGCACGCGGTGAACGGCGACCTGTTCAACCCCCGGGCGACCCAGCAGTCCTTCCACCCGAACTCCGCCGGGCACGCCGCGTTCGGCGCCTGCCTGGGGCGCTTCTACGCCGCCGACGCCACCCAGGCCACCTGCATGCTCCCCGCCGGCACGCTCACCCCGGCGCTCTACCCCGGCCTGCCCGAGTTCAGGCAGCTCAGGAACGGCGCGACCGGCGACTGCCTGGACGTGGACGGCAACTCCACGCGCAACGGCCGCAAGCTGATCGGCTGGGCCTGCGAGGGCACGCGCAACCAGGCGTTCTGGTACGACCCGGCGCGCAGGACCCTGCACACCGAGCTCTCGCACGACCGCTGCGCGGACGTCGACGGCGGCCGGCTGGCCGCGGGCACCGCGATCCAGGTGTGGGACTGCCACGGCGGCCCCGCCCAGCGCTGGACCCATGACGGCGCGCGCCTGCACGCCGCCGACGCGCCCACGCTGTGCGCCACGCTCCCCGGCGGCGCCCACGGCGACCGGCTGACGCTGGCCCCCTGCGACTCCGGCGACTCCCGGCAGGTGTTCACCTGGGAGACGAAGAAGGCACTGGCCTACACCGAGCTCAAGTCGGGCGGCAAGTGCCTGGACGTGCCCGGCGGCGCCCCGGCGAGCGGCGCGAACCTGTTGCTGTACACCTGCGACGGCGGAGCCGACCAGTTCTGGGCCCACAACCCGGTCTCCGGGCAGCTGCACAACCTGGCCGACCCGGGCCTCTGCGTGGACCTGGAGGGGGGCACGGTCACGGCCGGGCAGCCGATCCAGGTGGCGCACTGCTCCTCGGCGGTCGGCCAGTATTCGGCGTCGATGCGGTGGGACCTGACCGGCGGGACGTTCCTGTCGCGTAAGGACACCGGATGGGCGATCGCGGCGGCCGGGACCTCGGACGGCTCGGCGGTCGTGCTCCAGCGGGCCGCGGGGCAGCGGTGGAGCACCGGTGCGGGCCGGGCGCCCGACCCGTGGAAATTCCTGACCGCGGACATCTACTGAGAGACGGGCGGCCGGGCGGAGAATCTCCGCCCGGCCGCCCGCACATCCCGGAAACGACAGACGGGACCGTTCCGCACCGAAAGCACCCCCCAGCCCTTCCGGCACGGAACGAATCCCGTCTATGTCCTTTGTAACGTGCAGGTCTCGATGCTTGTTCCGAAATCAGCCGAGAATTGCGTGATCTAGCTCACTTCTTCGCTGAGTGATGGCGATCTCACTGTCGGTGACGGTCATCAGGAAGGGTACGACAGGCAGCGCGGCCACCCCGGCGAAGACCGCGAAAGCCCCGGTCAGGCCCATGATCTCGGCCAGCAGGCCGGCCAGGCCGGCGCCGATGGGGAGTGTCCCCCAGGTCAGCAGGCGGGCCGCCGCGCCGTACCGGCCGAGCAGCCGGTCCGGGACGATCATCTGGGCCATGGTGCGGCTGTTGACCGTCCAGAGCGTGCCGCCCATGCCGCCCAGGAGCGCGGCGGCGGCGACCGCCCAGGCCTCGGGGAACACCGCCGGGACGGTCATCATGACGACGGTGCCGACGAGGTCGGCGAAGAGCGCCCAGCGCACGCCCAGCAGGCGGTTGACCGCGGTGACGAGCACCGCGCCGAGCAGCCCCCCCACCCCGATCGAGCCGAGCAGCAGGCCGTACCCGGCCGGGTCGAGGTCGAGCACCCGGACGGCGTAGGAGGGCAGCAGCGCCAGCCAGGCGCTCCAGCAGGCCACCAGCGCCGCGATGGTCAGCGACATCGTGCGGAGCAGGCGGTGGCGCCAGAGGAAGGCCAGCCCCTCGACCATCTCCGCCCGGACCCTCCCCGGCCGGAGGGGCTGCCCGGAGCCCCCCTCCCCGGGGACGCTCACGCGGAACCGGCCGGCCAGCAGCGCGAGCAGCACCGCTCCCAGGGCGAAGGCCGCGGCCGACGAGCCCAGGGCCAGCGCGGCGCCGGCGCCGACCAGCAGGCCACCGACGGCCGGCCCGGCGAACTCGTTGGCGACGGTCTCGGCACCGGCGATCCAGGCGTTGACCGGACCGAGCCGCTCCCGCGGCACGGCCGCCGGGACCAGGGCGCCGACGGCGGAGTCCGCCACCACCTCGGCCAGGCCGATGGACAGGCCCGCCAGGTAGAGCACCGGCAGCGACAGCGCGCCGGCGGCGACGGCCGCCAGCAGGCCCAGCACGGCCATGAGCCTGACCAGGTTGGCCGCGGCCGCCAGCCGCCTGCGGTCGCCGCGGTCGACGAACACCCCGACATGGAGCGAGGCCAGCAGCCACGGCAGCGTCAGGGCGAGCCCCACCCCGGCGACCAGGCCCGGCGAGTCGGTGAGACCGACCGCCAGCAGCGGGAGCACGACCTTCGCCACCCCGTCGGCCAGGTTGGTCGCCACGGTGAACCCGACGAGCACCCTCTCATTACGCCGCACCGTCACGTCACCGTCCCACCCAGAAGATCGCAAGTAACCATCTAAAGCCTTTAGGTGGTCACACCTTATCCGTTCGGCCGGCCGGGTGGAAGTCACAGGGGCCCACGGGCCCCGACCAGCCAAAACCCCCATATCACCTCAATAGCTTGTTCTTAGAACGGTCTCGATATATCTTTGAAGCATCGAGAGCGATCTAAAGACGGTCGCGACAGGAGGAGGAACCATGACTTCCGCACACACGATGGGCGGTCACTGGGCCGGCGCCATCCCGCACGAGGTGCGCCGCCAGATGAGGCACGCCGCCAGGGAGGCCTGGCGGAACATGGCCGCCGGCTGGCAGCAGGACGAGTCCCACCACGGCGGGCCCGGCCCGCACGGCTGGGGCCCCCACGAGCACCGGCACCGGGGCCGCCGCGGCGGCGGCCCCTTCCCCGGCGGCCCCTTCCCGTGGGACTTCGGCAGGGGTGGCTCGGGGCGCGGCGGCCCGTTCGGCGGACGCTCGCCGTTCGGCCGGGGGCGCAAGGCGAAGCGGGGCGACGTCCGCGCCGCGATCCTCGCCCTGCTGTCGGAGGAGCCGCGCAACGGCTACCAGATCATCCAGGAGATCGACCGGCGCAGCCAGGGAGGCTGGAAGCCCAGCCCCGGCGCGGTCTATCCGGCGCTGCAGCAGCTCACCGACGAGGGCCTGGTCCTGGCGGAGGAGAGCGACGGCCGCAAGTCCTTCCGGCTCACCGAGGCGGGCCGGACCTACGTGGCCGAGCACGCCGACGAGGTGCGCGCGCCCTGGGAGGAGATGACACCCGACGTCGACGACAGCACCTGGGAGCTGATGAACCTGGCCCGCCAGTCGGGATTCGCCATGTTCCAGATCCTGCAGACCGGCAGCGACGCGCAGATCCGCCAGGCCCAGCAGATCCTGACCGAGACGCGCCGCAAGCTGTACCAGATCCTGGCCGACGGCGACTCCGGCGAGGAGTGAGCACTCGATGACGTCCCGGGACGACCTCCGCATCGGAGACGCCGAGCGTGACACGGCCATGACGGCCCTGCGCGAGCACTACGCGCAGGGCCGCCTGACCCACGAGGAGCTCGACGAACGCATCGAACGGACCCTGGCCGCGCGCACCGGCGGGGAGCTGGCCCTGGTCTCGGCGGACCTGCCTGACCTGCCCGGCTCCCGCCACGGAGATCCGGACGCCGCCGAGCACGGATGGGAGGATCGGGGACCCGGCCGGCCCGGGCCGTGGCACGGGGGCCGCGGCCACCACGGACGCGGTCCCCGCCGGGCGGGCCGCCACCCCGCCGCCTGGCACCACCACGCGGCCTGGCACCACCGGACGGGCCGCCGGGGCGGGCCGCCGATCGCCCCCTTCCTGATGCTGATGCTGGTCGTCGGGGTGGCGACCGCCGGGTTCTGGACGCTCAAGTTCGTCCTCGCCGCCTGGCTGACGGTGGCCGTGCTGGGCCTGCTCCGCCGCAGGCGGTGGCACCACCCCCGGACCGGCGGCCCCGGCCACTGAACACCTCCGGCCGCCGGGCGCCCCGGCCCGGTCAGCGCAGGGACTCCCGGAGCCGTCGCATCTCCCCCGCGATCCGCTCCAGCGTCCAGTGGGCGTTCAGGCCGCTCGGGTTGGGCAGCACCCACACCCGCGCGCCACCGATCCTGTCCTCCAGCGGTCCGATCGCCGCCTTCGGCCGGGCGAACGCCATCCGGTAGGCGGTCACCCCGGCCACCGCCACCACCTGGGGCCCGACCTCGGCGACCAGCTCCGCCAGCCGCTCGCCGCCCTCGCGGAGCTCCCGCGCCGACAGCTCGGCCGCCTGCGCGGTGGCCCGCGCCACCACGTTGGTGATGCCCAGCCCGAAGGAGGGGAGCAGATCCTGCTCGGCCGGGGACAGCAGCCGGGGAGTGAAGCCGGAGCGGTGCAGCGCGGGCCAGAAGCGGTTGCCCGGCCGGGCGAAATGGCAGCCGGTGGCCGCCGAGTAGAGCCCCGGGTTGATGCCGCAGAACAGCACCTCCAGCGACGGCCCCAGCACGTCGTCGACCGTCCGGTCCCTGGCCGCGTCGAGCTCGGCCCGCGTCGGCGGCCCGGCCCTGACGGCGGGGGCGGCCGGGGGCTCGGCGGCGGAGGGTTCCGCCGGGGGCACGGGGTTCACCTCGGGCACGGGTACGGACCCTAGCCCATCTCCTCCAGCCTGCGCCCCTTGGTCTCCCGCACCATGAACAGCACGAAGACGAAGGACAGCGCGGCGAAGAAGGCATAACCCACGTAGGCCCCGGCCAGGCTCCACGCCGCCAGGGACGGGAAGGAGACGGTGATCAGCCAGTTGGCCACCCACTGGGCGGAGGCGGCCACCGACAGCGCGGCGGCCCTGATCCTGTTGGGGAACATCTCGCCGAGCAGCACCCAGACCACGACACCCCAGGACAGCGCGAAGAACAGCACGAAGACGTGCGCGGCGACCAGCGCGACGGTGCCCTGCGTCTCCGGCAGCTTGACGGCCTCCCCGGTGCGGACTCCCGCGCTGAAGGCCCACGCGGCCACGGCGAGCGAGACCGCCATGCCCGCCGAACCGATCAGCAGCAGAGGCTTGCGGCCGATCCGGTCGACCAGCGCGATGGCGATGAACGTGCCGACGATGTTGATGATCGAGGTGGAGAAGCTGATCAGCAGCGAGTCGCTCTGGTTGATCCCCACCGACTGCCACAGGGACGCCGAGTAGTAGAAGATCACGTTGATGCCGACGAACTGCTGGAAGACCGAGAGCAGGATGCCGATCCAGACGATCGGCAGCAGCCCCAGCGCCGGGCCGCGCAGGTCACGCATCCGGGGCCGGTGCTCGCTGCGCAGCAGGTTGTAGATCTCCGTCACCCGGGTGTCCAGGTCGACGTCGTCGCCCTCGACCTCCCGGAGCACCCGGCGGGCCTGCTCCGTCTTGCCCACCGCGATGAGATAGCGCGGCGACTCGGGGATGATGGTCGAGAACAGCAGGTAGAGCAGGGCGGGGACCAGGCAGGCGCCGAGCATCCACTGCCACGCCTGCAGGCCGAACAGCTCGTTGTTGACGTTGCCCCCGGCCGTCTGCGCGATCGCGTAGTTGACGAGCTGGGAGACCGCGATGCCCAGCACGATCGCGAGCTGCTGGAAGGACCCCAGGCGACCCCGGTAGGCGGGTGGCGCGACCTCGGCGATGTAGGCGGGGCCGATCACCGAGGCCATGCCGATCCCGACGCCGGCGAGCACCCGCCAGAAGGCCAGGTCCCAGATCGCGAACGGCAGCGCCTGGCCGACGGAGCTGACCGCGAACAGGAGCGCCGCCACCTGCATGGTCCTGGTGCGCCCCCAGTGGTCGGCTATGCCTCCGGCGATCCACGCGCCCACCGCCGATCCCAGCAACGCGATCGCCACCACGACGCCGATCTGGACCGGACCGACCCCGAAGTGCTTCTGGATCCCGGTGACGGCGCCGTTGATGACGGCGCTGTCGTAGCCGAACAGGAACCCGCCCAGCGCCGCTGCGGCGGTGATGAAGACGACGTGTCCGAGGTGCTCGCTGGATGTGCCCGAAGAGGCGGTGCCGACCATGACGGTCCTTTCCCCCGAAGAACGCAGGTATCCCTGGATCGACCGCGAGAGATCGCACCCGATCCGGTCCGGGGGGCTTGTTCACGACATGAGCTGCGAAAACGTAATTCGACTTAATGGAGAGTGTCTCACAGCGTCCCGCTGTGGATCAGCGCGGCTCTCGGGTTCCCGGCCCGCGCAGTCGGTGCCCGCACACCGCAGACGCCCGCCGTCGGAGCCCGCGCACGGCGGATGCCCGCCCTCGGGGACGGGAGCGGGCATCCGCCGTGCGGCCGCCCGCCGGTCCGCCCACCGGGCCACCCGGCACCGGTCGGCGCGGGATCGCGGCGAGCCCGCGAGGTCACGGCGGCCCCGTGGGATCGGCGGCTACCAGCGCGGGATCGCGGCGAGCCCCGTGGGATCGGCGACTACCAGCGCAGGATCGCGGCGAGCCCGTCGAACTCGGCCAGGGCCTCGGACGCCTGCTGGTCCAGCACGATCACCTCGGCGTCGATGTCCAGGGCCCGTTCGATCATGCGCTCGCCCATCCTGGGCTCCTGGACGAGCGTCTGCTCCGACTCCCCCTGCGGGACCTGGTCGGGCGGCCAGAGCCGCCCGTCGGCCGTACGGCTGCCGCTCCACTCGCGGGACTCGGCCAGCAGCAGCTGCGCCACCCGGCTTTCGTTCAGCGCGTTGAGCGTTTCTCCCGTGCCGAGGGCCCCGCGCCCCCCGGACAGGGCGGCGTCCTTGGCCCGCTCCGCCAGCTCGGTGGCACGCCGGGTCCGGGCGGCCAGCAGCTGCGGTTCCGCGTACTCGGCGATCTTCGCCGGGGGCAGCGAGTCGACCACCGCGTCGATCTGGATGACGTCTCCGGTCAGCTCCGCCGCCACGACCTCGGTCAGCTGGACGTCGCCGACCAGCACGATCGTGGTCCAGCCCCGGCTCTCGGCCTGCTGGGCGACGTCCGGCGCGGCGGCGCGCACCAGCCTGGTGAGGTTGTCCTCGACCCGGCGCTCGAACCTGTCCCGGTGCGCCGCGCCCTGCCGGGCGAGCTCCGAGGCGGCGGGGCCGCGCATCTGCCGCCAGTCCTCGGCGGAGACCTCGAAGTACGCCCGCTCGGCGTCCTCGGCCGTGCCGTACCGGTAGTCGATCATGCGCAGCCCGTCCCGGGAGACGAGCACGAGGCCGGCCGGCGGCGCGGCCTCGACCGTGTTGACCAGCGGGCGCACGTAGGCCGTCGACTCCAGCACGATCTGGTCGGCGACCGGCAGCTGGAAGGAGAAGGTCCACACCTCGTCACTGCTGATCGGCGCGAACAGCACCCGCCCCAGCCCCGACTCGGTCGGGTTGAGCAGCAGCCCGAGCTCCTGGTCCAGCCCCTCCAGCCGTTTGAGGACGGCCATCCGCCGCGCCCGGTCCCCGTCGGCCGAGACCTGCTCCCGCAGTTCGGTGAGCTGGTTGCCGAAGCGGATCCGCCACGCGGGCCGGACCGCCGCCTCCTCCCGGGGGTCGGCGGTCACGTAGAACGACAGCACTCCCTGGTCGTCGTGGATGGCGACGACGTCCCGCAGAGCCGCACGATCGAATCTCACGACGCCTCCCTGGTGGTCCGGCCTCCAACGATATGGACCTGCATGGGGGGAACGATCGTCCCAATCGGGAAAATGCCTTCCTGCTTCATCTGTCTTTACCTGGAGATCACAGACGCGGGTCCACCGGCTCGGACTCCAGCGCCAGGACGGCGAAGACCGGCTCGTGCACGCGCCACAGCGGCTCGCCCTCGGCCAGCCTGGACAGCGCCTCCAGCCCGAGGGCGTGCTCGCGCAGGGCGAGGGAGCGCTTGCGCCCCAGGAAGCGGCGGCGCAGGACCTCCAGGCTCTCGGTGTAGTCGGGGCCGTAGATGATCCGCAGGTATTCCCGCCCGCGCACCTTGATCCCCGGCTGCACCCGGCCCCCGGGCACGGCCGCGCCCGCTCCGCCTGCCTGCTCGCCATCGGCCTCCCGTGGCCACCGCAGCGGCTTGACCACCATGCCCTCCCCGCCGTCGGCGGTCAGCGCGGACCACCAGTCGGTCGCCGCGTCCCTGGACTCCTGCGAGGCCAGGTCGACGGAGACGTGCCGGGTGGGTGCGATCAGCGGATCGGTGAGCCGGGAGAGCATGTCCAGGTGCCAGGAGTGCGTCTCCTCGGCGGCGGTCGCCCGGCCCTCGCAGGCGAGGATCTGGAAGGGCGCCAGCCGTATCCCGTCCAGACCCGAGACCGGCCAGCAGTAACGCGCATACGCGTCCCGGAACCGGGCAGCGTTGGCGTGGCGGCGACGGGTGCGGCCCAGTAGATCGCCCACATCCAATCCGCGCCCGGCCGCCGCCTCCAGGACGGCGATCGCCTCGGGCAGCGCCGTGCGGGCCGCGGCCCCCACCGAGGCGTACTGGCTGCGGATCAGCCCCTCCGCCTTCGCCGACCAGGGCAGCAGCTCGCAGTCGAGGGCGAGCCAGCCGGTGCCCAGCTCGTCCATGAGCGGCATGCACGCCCGCCTGAGCCGGTCCACCAGTCCGGTGGTGTCGGGGAAGAACGGCCTGCCGGTCCGGGTGTAGACGGCCCCGGTGGTCCCGTCCGTGACCCCGAACCGCGCCGCCGCCGTCTCCGGGTCCCTGGCCAGTACGGCCACCGCCCGCGAGCCCATGTGCTTCTCCTCGCACACGACATGGGTGATCCCCGCGGCCGCGAACTCGGCGAACGCCTCGGCCGGGTGCTCCAGGTAGCCGTCGAGCCCGGAGGTCTCCGGCGGCGCCATCGTGGGGGGAAGGTAGACCAGCCAGCGCGGGTCGACCGCGAACCGGCTCATGATCTCCAGTGCCGCGGCCGAGTTCTCCTCCCGGACCTTGACGCGGCCGCCGCCGTGACGCACCTCGATGTGCTTGGTGCCCTGGACGTCGCCGATGGCGAGCGCCTCGGGGTCGCGCCGGCCCGGGGCCCCGAACGGCCTGACCGACTCGTACCAGACCTTCTCGGCGGGCACCGAGACGATCTCCTTGGACGGGTAGCGCAGCGCGGTCAGCCTCCCGCCGAACACGGCGCCGGTGTCCAGGCAGATCGTGTTGTTGATCCACTCGGTCTCGGGGACCGGGGTGTGGCCGTAGACGACCATGGCCCGGCCCCGGTACTCCCGCGCCCACGGGTAGCGCACCGGCAGCCCGTACTCGTCGGTCTCGCCGGTGGTGTCGCCGTACAGCGCGAAGGCGCGCACCCGGCCCGAGGCGCGGCCGTGGTAGTCCTCCTTCAGCCCGGCGTGCGCGACGACGAGCCTGCCGCCGTCGAGCTGGTAGTGGCTGATCAGCCCGTCCATGAAGGCCAGCGCGGCCGCGCGGAACTCCTCGGGCTCGGCGGCGAGCTGGTCCAGCGACTCCTGCAGCCCGTGGGCGACCCTGACCTTGCGGCCGTTGAGCGCGCGGGCCAGCTTCTGCTCGTGGTTGCCCGACACGCACAGCGCGGTCCCGGCCGCGACCATGCCCATGACCAGCCGGAGCACGCCCGGCGAGTCGGGCCCCCGGTCGACCAGGTCGCCGACGAACACCGCCGTCCGGCCCTCGGGGTGGGTCGCGCCGGTGCCGCCGGGATCGATCTCCCACCCCAGGGCGCGCAGCAGCGTCTCCAGCTCCGACCGGCACCCGTGCACGTCGCCGATGATGTCGAACGGCCCGGTCAGCTCGCGCCTGTCGGTCCACGCCTTCTCGGTGACGACGGTGGCGGCCTCGATCTCGTCGGTCCCGCGCAGCACGTGGACCCGGCGGAAGCCGTCGCGGGAGATCTTCGCCATGGACCGACGCAGGTCCTTGCGCTGCCGCCGGATCACGTGGGGGCCGAAGTCCCGGTCGGGCCTGGCGGCGTTGCGCTCGATCGCCACCTCCTCCGGCACGTCCATGACGATCGCGTCGACGAGCACGTTGTGGGACTTGGCCAGCTCGACCAGCTTCTTGCGCGCCTCCCACTGGACGTTGGTGGCGTCCACGACCGTCAGCAGGCCCCGCCTGAGCCGGGTGCCGACGATGTAGTGCAGCACGTCGAAGGCGTCGGAGGTGGCGCTCTGGTCGTTCTCGTCGTCCGACACCAGGCCGCGGCAGAAGTCGGAGGAGACCACCTGGGTCGGCCTGAAGTGCCGGCGGGCGAAGGTCGACTTCCCGCTGCCGGAGACCCCGACGAGCACGACGAGCGACATCTCCGGCACGGTGATCTCAGTCATCTCCGCCTCCCGCGTTCACACCGTCTCCGAGACCGAACAGGGCCATCTGGGTGGGCGGGCCCACCTCGGGGTCGTCGTCGCCGACCGGCCGGAAGGCGACGTGGTAGCCGTAGTCGTCGCAGACCTTCGCCGCCCACGCCCGGAACTCGGCCCGGGTCCACTCGAAGCGGTGGTCGGGGTGGCGCATGCCCTCCACGAAGTCGTAGCGCACGTTGTACTCGGCGTTGGGCGTCGTCACGATCACGTGCCCGGGCCGGGCGGTGCCGAAGACCACCCGCTCCAGCGCGTCCAGCCGCGGCGGGTCGACATGCTCGACGACCTCCATGAGGACGGCGGCGTCGTATCCGGCGAACCGGGCGTCGGTGTAGGTCAGCGCCCCCTGGAACAGCTCCAGCCGCTCCCGCTGCCGGTCGGGCATCCGGTCGGGCTTCAGCCGCCGGGCCGCGAGCGCCAGCGCCTGCGCCGACACGTCCACCCCGGTCACCTTCGTGAACTCCGGCCTGCCCAGCAGCGCCCCGACCAGCTGCCCGGAACCGCAGCCCAGGTCGATGACGCGGTGCGCGCCGAGCTCCCCCAGCGCCTCGACCACGGCCTCGCGGCGCAGGACGTTCAGGGGCCGCCTGGGCGCGCCGCCCGGCTCCTCCTCGGGCGCGGGGACCTGTCCCGCCGTCGCGGAGGGGGCCTCCACCGGCGGGAGCCCGGCCGCGGCCTCCTCGGCGCGGGGGCCGGCGGTCTCCTCCGGGAGGGCGCCGACGGCGGTCTCCTCCTCCACGGGAGGTTCGAGGTCCTCCTCCACGTCGTCACCGAGCTCGGCCAGGCGGGCGAAGGCGGTGCGGGTCAGGGTCTGGCTGCGGCCGAGGTAGCGGCGGGTGATCAGGCTCCTCTCGGGATGGGCGGCCAGCCAGGACTCGCCCGCCCGGATCAGCTTGTCCACCTCGTCGGAGGCGACCCAGTAGTGCTTGGCGTCGTCGAGCACCGGCAGCAGCACGTAGAGCTGGTTGAGCGCGTCGGCCAGCCGCACCTCGCCGCGCAGCGACAGCCGGACGTAGCGGGAGTCGCCCCACTCGGGGAACTCCGCGTCCAGCGGCACGGGCAGCGCCTCGACCTCCCAGCCCAGCGGTTCGAACAGCCGGTGGGCCATCCCGGGGCCGCCCCGGCAGGGCAGCACGGGCAGCGCGATCTCCAGCGGGATGGGGCCGGCGGCCAGCTCGGGACGGCTGTCGCAGCGGCCGGCGCGGGCCGTGCGGAACACCTCCGCCAGCGCCACGGCCAGCAGCGACGACGCGGCGTAGGGCCGGTCGTTGACGTACTGGCCCAGCGCGTAGTCGGGGGTGGAGCGGCCGCGCGAGCGGACCAGGCGGACCGGGTCGACCTCGAGCATCAGCGCCGCCGTGCAACGCTCCTCGTCGGCCTCCGGATAGAAGACGCGGGCCACGCCGTACGACTGGCCGAACTCCTGAACCCGGTCCGGATGCTTGTGCAGCAGGAAACCGAGGTCGGTGGCGGGCCGTACGGTCGTGGAGATCGTGAGCAACACCCGGCTCAGTCTGCCCGACATCCGGCCGGACGGGCCATGGGTTAACGGGCCGGATGTGATCGCGGAACCCCCGGCGCCCACGGTCACGCCGGACGGGCCGGGGCCGCCCGGAGGGCTCCCGGGCGCGCGGCGGCGCGCCCCCCGGCCGCACCGCCCGGCGCCGGCCGCCCCGCCGGTCCGGCGGTGATCCGCCCGGCCGGGCCGCCGCGCCCGTGAGGGGTGCGGCGGAGGTCCACGGCCCACACGTGGGGCAGGACCTCCTACACGTGGGGCAGGACCTCGGCGGCGATGAGCTCCAGGTGGTCCAGGTCCGACAGGTCCATCACCTGGAGGTAGACCCGCTCGGCGCCCAGCTCGGCGAACCTGCCGAGCTTGTCGACCACCTCCGCCGGGGTGCCCGCCAGGCCGCTCGCGCGCAGTGCGGCGAGGTCCTGTCCGGCGGCCTCGGCCCGACGCGCCACCTCGGCCTCGTCGGAGCCGACGGCGACGGTCTGGGCGGCCGAGCACACGATCTTCGAGCGCCCCTCCGCCTCGCACGCCTCCCGGACCCGGCCGAAGGCCAGCTCGGTGTCGTCCAGGGTGTGGAAGGGCAGGTTGTACTCGTCGGCGAAGCGCGCGGCCAGCCGCGGGGTGCGCTTGGCGCCGAATCCGCCGATGATGATCGGCGGCCTGGGGCTCTGCACGGGCTTGGGCAGCGCCGGCGAGTCCGCCAGCCGGTAATGGGCGCCCTCGAAGGAGAACTTCTCCCCCGCGGGCGTGGTCCACAGGCCGGTGAGGATCTCCAACTGCTCCTCGAAGCGGCCGAAGCGCTCGCCCGTCGGCGGGAACGGGATCCCGTACGCGGTGTGCTCGGCGTCGAACCAGCCGGTGCCCAGGCCCAGCTCGACCCGGCCCCCGCTCATCCGGTCCACCTGGGCCACGCTGATCGCCAGCGGGCCGGGCAGCCGGAAGGTGACCGGGGTGACCAGGGTGCCGAGCCTGATCGTGGTGGTCTCCCTGGCCAGGCCGGCGAGGGTCACCCAGGCGTCACTGGAGCCGGGACCGGGGTCGCCCGGCCCGATCCGCATGTAGTGGTCGGAACGGAAGAAGGCGTCGAACCCCAGACGCTCGGCGGTCCGCGCGACCGTGAGCAGCTCGTCGTAGGTGGCGCCCTGCTGCGGTTCAGTGAAGATCCTCAACTTCATGAACCCCATTATCCGGGCACTCCGGACGGCATCCGCAGAAAGCCCGCGCGGCGGCGGGGCGCTTGCTAGCGTTCAGACTTCCGGTCCGCTCTGTAGCGGCTCATGCACCCAAAGCGACGGATCGACGCCGTGGAGAAGGTGGAACCCATGCCGGTGGCGACAGACCGCTCCACCGCTCGCCGGACCCGCGAGCCGGGCACCCCTCCCCGATCGCTGGTCGCGCTCGCGGCGGCCGCGCTCGTCACCGGGACCGGCTTCGCCGTCTGGCTCCTGCCGGCCGGGAGCGATGGGCCGCCGACGGCCGGGCAGGCCCCCCACCCCAAGGTCGGCCCTCCCCGGCTGACCACCCTGCCCGCGGCCGACCAGGCCCCCGGAGCGCCCCTCTCCCCGCGCGCCTCCGTCCGCCCGTCGGGCTACGTGCCGTTCGTCGACACCGGCGACGGGCCGCTCTCCAACCTGACCAGGACCGCCCGGCAGGGCGGCGTCCGCTGGTTCACCCTCGGCCACCTCACCGCCGGACCGGACGGCTGCACGGCCGAGTGGGCCGGCGGCCGGCAGCGGCCCGGCAGCCCGGTCGCCGGCCGCCTGGGCCGCCTGCGCGCGGCCGGCGGCGACGCGGGTCTGGCCTTCGGCGGCCCGGCCGGCCGCGAGCTGGCCGCCGCCTGCACCGACCCCGGCCGCCTCGTCGCCGCCTACCGCCGGGCGGTCGCCGCCTTCGGGGCCACCTACGTCGACTTCGAGGTCCGGGACCCGGGTGACGGCGAGAGCGTGCTGCGCCGCGCGGGCGCGATCGCGGCCCTCCAGCGGGAGGCCGCCGCGCGGGGCCGCCCGCTCACCGTGAGCTTCACCCTGCCGGTGTCCGGGACGGGCCTGACGCCAGGCGACCAGACGATGCTCCGCTCCACCCGGGAGGCCGGCGCCGAGATCTCCGCCGTCAACCTCCTCGCCCCGCTCCAGGCCGCCTCCGGCGGCCGGTCGGACCTGCGCGCCGTCGCCGCGGCCGTCCGCGCCGCCCACCCCCAGGTCGCCGGCTCCCTCGCCGAGCCCACCGCCTGGCACAGGATCGCCCTCACCCCGGTCCTGACCGGCTCCCAGGACCTCACCGCGGCCGACGCCCGCAAGCTGACCGCCTTCACCGCCCGCAACGGCCTGGCCTGGCTCTCCACCCGGGGCGCCGCCCCCACCTCCGAGGTCGCCCGGCTCCTCGCGGCCACCTCTCCCTAGACAGCTACCCCCAGCGGGGTTATAACTGGGTTATAACCCTTTACTAACCCTACAAGGGGGCGTGATGCCGAAGATCAACGTCTATCTGCCCGACGACCTGGCCGAGGCGGTGAGAGAGGCGGGCGTGCCGGTCTCGGCCATCTGCCAGCGCGCCCTGGAGCAGGCCGTACGGCGGGTCACCGCCATCCGGGAGACGGCGCTGGGCAGCCCCGACCTCGACGACCCGGCGGCCCGCCTGACCCACTTCACCGAGCGGGCCCGCACCGCGGTCAAGCTCGCGGTGGAGCGGGCGCGCGCCGAGGGGACGGCCGAGGTCGGCACCGAGCATCTGCTGGGCGGCATGCTGGCCGAGGGGAGCAACCTGGCCCTGCACATCCTGCGCGCCATGGAGATCGACCCCGACCACGTACGGCGCGAGCTGGAGCGGCCGGCCACCGGCGCGCCCTCCGCCGCGCCGGGCGACTCCCCGCTCCAGTTCAGCAGGTCCGCGGCGGGGGCCCTGGAACTGGCCGTCGTCGACGCGACCGGCATGGGGCACAACTACGTCGGCTGCGAGCACCTGCTCCTCGGGCTGATCGCCGAGCCCGAGGGGGCCGGCGGCCGGATCCTGCGGAGCCTGGGCGCCGAACCTCGGCTGACCCGCCGCACCGTCGCCGCCGCCCTGGCCGGTTACGTCCACCTCCGGGCGCAGACACAGGCCGCCGGCGCCCCGGCCGACTCGGCCGCGGCCCTGTCCGCCGCCATCCGCCAGGAACTGGGGCCGGTCCTCCAGCGGCTGGACCGGCTGGAGGCGCGACTGGGCGAGGAGTGAGCCGGCCCCAGTCGGCGCCGTTGACCAGCAGGGCCACGCACTCCACGTGATTGGTCATCGGGACCACGTCGAATTCACGTCGCCACAGGTCGGAGTGAGGTAACCGGCTCACGATCGCTCTCTGTGCGCTCCTGGTGCGCGTTGATCTTTAACCATGCCTCCTTCATCGGCATCGTCACCTCGGCATGGATAACTTCGTTCTGCGCCGCGACCGGCATCCACGCGGTTTCAGTGTGCGGCGCGCCTCGCCGCACCGGTGGCTGGGGCTCGCCCATCACACCTGTCGAAGCTCAGGGGATGTACACCTCGCAGTAGAAGCCCGGCAGACAAGGGCCACCCCCGCGGAACCAGTGACAGTAGACGAGCCCGGTGTACTGACCGTTCCGCGCGGCGTCCTCTGGCCCAGCGCCCCAATGCCGGGCCCCCTGACCAAGAGCGACCTCGCTCGTCGCAACCAAGATCCTTCTCAACGCCAACGGCTGTCCGCCGGTTCCTCATCCCCGTATTCCGACTGTCCCCTTTAGCGCCTGCCCGGGCGCGCCTCGTCGAGCAAGGATATAAGTAGGCAATCTACATGTTGTCAAGCCTGGACATGGTCATCTCTCCTCAGTCTAATTGTTGTAGCATGTTTTAACCATTAGAAAATATTCCGGTCGAAGGGAGCCGAGTCCGAGCATGCGGGTGGCCGTTGATAGGTTCCCCACGCGATCGCCATGGATTGCCCCATGGAGGTCCTATGAGGTCGGCGCCCTGCGGAGGAATGATGAACGTGCGGTTCGCGGTGCTCGGCCCGGTGACGGTGTCGGCGGCCGGCCGCCCTGTGCCGGCCGCCGCGCCGCGGCGTCAGGCGGTCCTGGCCTACCTGCTGCTGCACCCCAGGACGGTGATCAGCGCGGACAGGCTCATCGGCGCCATGTGGGGAATGACTCCGCCCGACACGGCTCGCGCCCAGCTCCAGTCCGCGATCGCGGCGATCCGCCAGGTGCTGCGGACGGCCGGCGCCGGGGAGATCCTGCAGACCAGAACAGCCGGATACATCCTGCTCACCGAGCCCGACCAGGTGGACCTGGAGGTGTTCACCCGCCAGGTCGCCGCCCCCGACGCCGACGCGGAGCAGCTGCGCGCCGCGCTGGCACTGTGGCAGGGCGAACCGCTGGCCGGTTTGACCGCCGACTACGTCGACCAGGCCAGGACGCGACTGCAACAGCGGCGGCTGGCCGTCGTCGAACGGCTGGTCGAGCTGGAGCTGACCATGGGCCGCCATGCGGAGCTTGTCGACACGCTGACCGCCGAACTGGCCGAGCACCCCCTGCGGGAACGGCTCTGCGGCCAGCTCGTGCTGGCGCTGTACCGGAGCGGCCTGCAAACCGACGCGCTGAACGTCGCCCGAAGCTTCCGGGAACGGCTGGCCGATCAACAGGGACTCGACCCCAGCCGGTCCTTTCTGGCTCTGGAGCAGTCGATTCTGCGTGCCGACCCGAGCCTGAGCCCACCTGCCCGGCAAGCGCCGGAGCCGGTCGCCTTGGCCGAGCCGGCGACTCGGCGGCCGGCCTCGTTCCTGCCCATGGACATCCCGGACTTCGCCGGGCGACCCGGTGAACTCGACTGGATCATCGACTCGCTGTCTGAGAACGGCGGGATCGTGACGATCGACGGCATGGCCGGGATCGGCAAGACCACCCTGGCCGTCCGCGCCGCGCACCGGCTCGCCGAGCACTACCCCGACGGGCAACTCTTCATCGACCTGCACGCCCACACCGTCGGCCAGGCGCGAGTCGAACCGGACGCTGTGCTGGAGACCTTGCTGCGCCAGCTCGGCATCCCCCCGGAGCGCCTACCGGCGGGCACCGTGGAGCTGTCCGCGCTCTGGCGGGCAGAGCTGACCCATCGCCGCCTGCTCGTCGTGGTCGACAACGCGGGCGACGCCGATCACGTGCGTCCGCTGCTCTCCGGTGCCTCCCGCAGCCTGGTCCTGGTGACCAGCCGTCGGCGGATGGTCGATCTGGACGGTGCCCACACGCTGTCGCTGGAGGTGCTGCCCGCCGAGGACGCCAGCGCGCTGTTCATCTCGATCGTGGGTGAGCGGGCGCTGGCCGAACCCATCAGCGTGCTGGACGTGCTGCAGTTGTGCGGGTTCCTGCCACTGGCCGTACGGATCGCCGCCGCCCGCCTGCGCCACCGCCCGCGGTGGACGGTGACCTACCTCGCCGATCGGCTCCGCGACCAACGCCGCCGGCTGGCCGAGCTGTCCACCGCCGAGCGAGGCGTCGCAGCCGCGTTCACCCTGTCCTACCAGCAGCTGAACCCAGACCAGCAGCGCATGTTCCGGCTGCTGGGCCTGCACCCAGGCATCGACGCCGACGTGCATGCCGCGGCGCTGCTCGCCGACCTGCCACCGGAGCGGGGCGAGGAGATCCTGGAAGACCTGCTGGACACCCACATGCTGATGCAACACGAGATCGGCCGCTACACCTTCCACGATCTCCTTCGCGAGCAAGCCCGCAGGACCGTCGCCGATGAGGAGAGCACCGAGACGCGGAACACGGCCCTGATCCGGCTACTCAACCACTACCTGCACACTGCGGCCGCCGCCATGGATCTGCTCTACCCGGACGGGCGCCACCATCGGCCGCGTTTCGCTGAGCCGAAGGAGCTGCCCTTCGCCGACCCGGCGGGAGCGACGGCCTGGCTGGACGCGGAGCGGGCCAATCTGATCCGTGCCGGTGTCCACGCCGCTGACGCCGACTGGCCCGTGCACGCGGTGGGCATTGCTCAGACCTTTCATCGCTTTCTGGTCGAACGCACGCATTATGGGGATGCCTTGACCATCAATGCGGCGGCGGCACGGGCCAGCCGTCGCCTCGGCGACGTATCCGCAGAAGGTCTCGCGTTCAGCTACCTCGGGGACGTCCACTGGCCGCAGGGAGACTATGCCGAAGCCGATGAGTGCTTCACGCGGGCCGTGGAACGCTTCCGGGAGGCCGGCGACCAGAGCGGCGAGGCCAATGCGCTGAACAACCTCGCCGGCATCCACATGTCGCTCGGTGACTACGAGCGCGCCCGCTCCTCCTACACCCGGTGTCTGGAGGTCTACCACCGGTACGGCGAGCGCGTCGGCGAGGCCGTCGCGCTGAGCAACCTGGGCCTCCTGGAAGTGGAGCTTGGCAACTACCACCAGGCCCTTGAGTACCTTCAGGAGGCTTTGGCCATCGCCCGCAACGTGGGATACCTGGCACTGGAGGCCCACTGCATGGCCTGCCTGGGGGGTGCGTACCAGGGGATGGGGGACTTCCGGCGGGCCCTCGACCACTACGGTCAGGCCCTCGAGGTCTATCGCGACCTCGGCAACCGCTACCGAGAGTCCGAGGTGCTCAGCCAACTCGGCGAAACCGTTCGCACCATGGGCGACCCCGCCCAGGCCGCGACCGACCTCCAAGCAGCCCTGACCATCGCCGACGAGATCGCCAACCGCCCCCGCCAGGCCGCGGCCCACCACGGCCTGGCGCGGGCGCATCGCGACCTAGGCCAAGACGATCTTGCGCGCACGCATGCCGCGCGGGCCCTGGATCTGTTCGCCGACCTCGGTGTACCGGACGCCCAACAGGACCATCATCCCGGGCATCGTGCGTTCTCGATTTGCGGGGCGGTCATATCGGTCGAAGGGGCATCCCGCTGATGGCGCGAGCCGTACAGGACGCCCAGCACGACCACGGCGCAGCCGGCGAGTTGGAGCCCTGACGGGCGCTCACCGAGGAACACCGCGGAGATGCTGACAGTCGCCATCGGCTGGACGAGCAGCAGCAGCGCGGTGAGAGCCGCGGGCTGCCTGGGCAGCGAGTAGGTGATCAGCATCCAGCCGAGCACCTGCGGGCCGAGCGCGAGTAGGAGCAACCAGCCGTGTGCTTGCCAGTTCGGCATCAGGTCGGCGCCGCCGAAGAGCGGGCTGAGCAGCGCTATGGCGGCCACGGCGACGAGCGTGCTGTGCGCGAGCGGGCCGGCCGTACGGCGTGGCTCGCCGGAGACAGCGCGCATGAGCAGCAGGTAGACGGCGTAGGCGATCGAGGTCGCCAGCCCGAACACGACGCCGAGCAGCGGGTTGGCCCCGTAGGCTGCGCTGTCGAAGACACCTGAGATGAGCATGACGCCGCCGAAGACCACCGGCGTGGCCATCATCAGTGGACGCGGGGGCCTTTCGCTGAAGACGACCCAAGCGCCGAACGCCACCAGGAACACCTGGAGGTTCCCCAGCACCGTGGCCAGTCCGGCGCCCACGTAGGCGATGGCGTGGTGCCAGAAGAGCAGGTCGAGCGCGAACATCGTACCCGCGCCCCAGGCGAGGTAGCGCGCTCTGGACGGCATCGGTCCCAGCTTGCGCCACTCCAGCCAGGCCAGCGCCAGCAGCGGAGGCACCGCGTACAAGCAGCGGAACAACGCAGAAGTGGCGGGCGATACCCCCGAGAGCCGGACGAGAGGCGCCGACGTCGAGATGACGAGAGCCCCTAGAACCGCGATCAGTACGAAACGGCGATGTGCACTCATGGCGGCCTCAGAACGTCGTAGGAGAGAAGGGTCGAACTGTTTTGTCGATGGCCTGCTGCGGGCTGTCCGCGATCACGAGAGTCGTGGCGCGTAGTCGTCGGCGATCTTCATGAGGTCGTTCGTGGTGCTCGCCGGGGGTGAACACATCCCGGCAGATCGCCCGATCCTGCCCTGCTCGGATCGACCGTCACCGTGCGGGCGCTGAAGCTCCCGGATTGCATGTGCGCTCCGTTCTTGCGATACGGCTCGCGTCGTCTGGCGCGAGCCGTACAGGTCCTCTGTCAGGCGGTGTGGCGAACGAGCGGCCAGTCGACGGTCACGCGGCCGGCCTTGTTGAGGTAGTTGGTGAAGACGTTGAGCGCCACATTCGCGACGACCTCGGCGATCTCACCTTCGGACAGGTATTCGCCGGCCTCGGCCAGTTCGGCATCGGTGACACTGCCCTGGCCGCGGACCAGCGCGAGGGCCAGGGTGAGAGCCGCGGCGGCCTGGGCGTCATCGGCCTGGCCTTTGCGGGCGGCGGCGGCCTGGTCCTGGCTCAACCCGGCCAGCTTGGTGCCGATGTAGGTGTGGGCCGACAGGCAGTAGTCACACCCGTTCTCCTGGGCGACCAGGATCGCGATGCGCTCGCGGACGGCTGCGCCCAGGCTGCCGCCGCCCAGGGCGCCGGAGAACTCCAGGTAGCCCTTGAGCACGGCGGGACTGTTGACCATCGCCTTGGTCATGTTCGGGACGAGGCCAAGGGCCTTCTGTACGGCGGCCAGCAGCTCGGCGGCCTGGCCGGTGGCGGAGTCTGGCTGGATCAGGGTAAGTCCTGACATGTTCCCGTCTCGCATTCTTTTCGAGTGGTTCGGTACTGAGCCAGATCATGCGAGAGCGGGTTGATAGATCCCCCATGCATTCGCCATCGACAGCCCCATAGGGCCGAGGTCGCGCACTGGCCGCGGCCGGCTCCGGTGTGGCGATCACAAGTGCAGCGTCGCCGACAGGCCGCGTTCCGGGAGCGTTCGTGTGCCCGCGCCGCACACCGTCCGAAGAAGCTGTTAAGGCCGCCTCCCCGCGTAACCTGCGGATCCTGAACGTTCACCCTACGGATGAGGATTCCTGGGGCTACGACTTCGCCACCTGGGCGGTGAACTCCTCCGGGTCGAACTGGTGCGGCTCCGGGCGGATCAGGTAGCCGCCCGCGTGGGTCTCCAGTGTCTGTCCGGCTCTCGCCGCCCGCAGGGCCCGGCGGACGGCGGCGATCGAGCTGTGGATCTGCGCCCGCGCGCTGTCCGGCGGGGTGAGCCCCCACAGGGCGTCGATGAGCTGCTCGGCGCTGAGGACGGTGCGCGCGTGCGGCAGGAGGTGGGCCAGGATCGCCCGGTGCCGCGGAGCTGCTCCGGGAAGGGTCACCGGCCCGAGGACGGTGAAGTGCGCTCGCCCCTATCCAGTCGTGCATAGCGATGGGATAGGGAATGCATCAACCGCGCCTTCCACGCTCTTCACGTGACCAACCTGAAGATTCTCGCGATCTCCGGCAGCCTCCGTGCCGCCTCCCACAACACCTTCCTCCTGCGTGCTGCCCAGAAGGTCAACCTTGGCGGCCTGGACATCGAGATCTACGACAGCCTGCGGGACATTCCGCCCTATGACCTGGATCTCGACACCCCGCAGGACCGGCCCCCGATCGTGCGGGATCTGCGGCGGCGTATCAGCGAGGCCGACGGGCTGCTGATCGCCACGCCCGAGTTCAACTACTCCATACCCGGCACGTTGAAGAACGCCATCGACTGGGTCAGCACCGACTGGACCAAGACCGAAGGCCTGCCGCTCCTGCACAAGCCGATCGCCATCATGGGCGCCGCGCCCACCAACTTCGGGTCGGTGCGCGCCCAGCTGGCCCTGCGCCAGGTGTTCCTGTGGACCCACTCCGACGTCGTGGTCAAGCCCGAGGTGATCGCCTTCCGCTCCGGTGAGCGGTTCGACGCGGACGGCAACCTGCTCGACGATGCCACGGCCGACCTCGTCGCGGCTCTGCTCACCGCGCTCAAAGAGAAGATCCTCCGATGATCCGCACGGCGAACGCGGCTCTGGCCGCGATGACGGTGTCCTTCGGGCTCAACTTCTCCATGGGTGTCTTCTTCGCGCCGACTGCTGCCGCCTACGGGATCAGCGCCACGGCGCTGGCCCTGGCCGCGGCGCTCAGCACCGCGCTCACCGGGCTGGTGCAGTGGCGCATCGGCGCCCTGCTCGACCGGGTCGGCGCCAGGGCGGTGCTGGCGGTGGGGTTGATCCTGACCTCGGGGAGCTACCTCGTCCTGTCGGTGGTCCACGAGACGTGGGAGTTCGTCGCCGCCTACATGGTGCTCGGCGGGCTCGGGTTCGCCGCCTCCTCCAGCCTCACCATCACCACCCTGATCTCCCGTTCGTACGGCAGCGAGGCCGGGCCCGCGCTCGCCCGGGCGGCGATCGGCATCAACCTGGGCCAGGTGCTCGCTCCGTGGGCGGCCACCTCGCTGTTCGAGCCGGTCGGTGTCCGGGCCACCTACGTGCTCCTGGGCACGGTGGGCCTGGTCGTCACCGCCGTCCTGTGGACGCAGTTGCCCGACGACCGGGTGGAGACCCCGAGGTCCGCGCGCGGTGAGTCGCTGGCCGGGCGGGTCAAGGTGCTGGCCTCCTTCGGCCTGCACGCGGCGACCATGTACGTGGTCGTCCTCATGCTGCCCAAGCACGCCGTCGAGGCCGGCTGGTCGGTCGCCGGCACCGGCCGGCTGGTCGCGCTCGCCGCGGTGTCGGCGGGCCTCACCTCGGCGCTGGTCTCGCGCCTGCTGCGCCGTCACAGCCCAGAGACGCTGCTGCGTTTCCTGTACGGCGTGCGCGCCCTGTCCCTGGCGCTCGCCGTCCTCGTCCCCGGCCCGGAGGCGCTGGTGGCGGTCGCGGTGCTGTTCGGCGCCGCCTCCTTCCCGATGATCCCGCTGACCATGGCGGTCCTGTCACGCGGGCTCGACCGCGCCAGGATCGGCCAGACCCTGGCCCCCGCCTGGGTCACGCACCAGCTGGCCGCCGCGGCCGGGCTGGGCGTGGCGGCGATCGTCCACACCCTGACCGACAGCTACCGCGGCTACTTCGCGCTGGGCCTGGCCTTCAGCGTCGCAGCAGCCGTACTGCTCACTCCGACCAGAAAGCCGGTGACCGTCTCATGACGCTGCCCGTCGTTCCCGACACGAAGCTCGTGGCCGAGGCCACCGACCTGGTACGGCAGGCCGCCTCGCCGCTGATCTACCACCACTCCCGCCGCGTCTACTTCTGGGGAGCGCTACGCGGCCAGCGCGAAAACCTGCGGTACGACCCGGAAATCCTCTACGTGGGCGCGCTCTTCCACGACCTCGGCCTGGTGCCCGAGTTTCGCACGGCCCGGCGCTTCGAGATCGACGGCGCCGACGAGGCGCGCAGATTCCTGCTCTCGCACGGCATCGCCGAAGACGTGGCGCGACTGGCCTGGACCGGGATCGCGCTGCACACCACCCCCGAGGTCCCCCTGCACATGGCGCCCGAGATCGCGTTGGTGACCACGGGTGTCGAGCTGGACGTGCTCGGCCTCGGCTACCACGAGATCACCGAGGAGCAGCGCGCCGCCGTGGTCGCGCAGCACCCGCGCCCCGACTTCAAGCGCCAGATCCTCGCCGCGTTCACCGACGGCGTCAAGGACCGTCCCGACACCACGTTCGGCAACGTCAAGGCCGACGTGCTCGCCCATTTCGTCCCCGGCTTCCGCCGCGGTGACTTCGTCGAGGTCATCCAGACCTCACCTTGGAAGGAATAGTCATGACCGTTACGCACCGCACCGTCGAGATCCAGGGCCAGAAGATCTTCTACCGGGAGGCGGGCGATCCGGCGAACCCGAGGCTGGTCCGGCTGCACGGCTTCCCGACCAGCTCGGCCATGTTCCGCAACCTGATCCCCGCGCTGGCCGACTCCTACCACCTCATCGCCCCCGACCACCTCGGCTTCGGCCAGTCGGCCGCCCCCTCCGTCGAGGAGTTCGATACATCTTCGACACGCTGACCGAGATCACCCTGGAGCTGCTCGACACCCTCGGCATCGACCAGTTCGCCCTCTACATCCAGGACTACGGCGCCCCGATCGGCCTGCGCATCGCCTCCCGCACCCCCGAACGGATCACCGCGCTCATCACCCAGAGCGGCAACGCCTACCTGGAGGGCTTCACCCCGTGCTGGGAGGTGCTGTTCGCCCACGCCTCCGACCGCGTCACGCACGAGCCCGCCGTAAGGACGCTGCTGGAAGCGGACGCGACCCGCTGGCGGTACACCCATGGCGTCCCGGCCGACAGGCTGGAGTTGATCAGTCCGGACACCTGGACCCTGGACCAGGCCTACCTGGACCGGCCCGGCAACAAGGAGATCCAGCTCCAGCTCTTCTACGACTACAAGGCGAACCTCGACGGCTACCCGGCCTTCCAGGAGTACTTCCGCGCCCACCAGCCGCCGACCCTGATCACCTGGGGGCAGAACGATGAGATCTTCGGCGCCGACGGCGCCAAGGCTTACCTGCGCGACCTGCCCGAGGCCGAGCTCCACCTGCTGGACGCCGGCCACTTCGCGCTGGAGACCCACGGCGCCGAGATCGCCGACCTGATCCGCGACTTCCTCGGACGAAAGGACGTCGAGGCCCACTTTCCGACCACCTCTAAGCAACACCCGTGTCTCGTCTCTCCTCGATCCAGTCGCAGGACGCCACTGGCAAGGTCGCCGACACCGAGATTGACCGGCCGGTTGCCCGCCACCGATCCCGTTTGGAGTCCGGTACGGCAAGCGCGGTCGCCTGCCGTACCGGCACCACCTCTTCGCAAGGAGCATCCTCATGTCCCGTCCGCCGCTTCCCCCCTTCACCGCCGAGACGGCCGCGCAGAAAGTCCAGCTGGCCGAGCACGCTTGGAACACCCGTAACCCCGAGCGGGTCGCCCTGGCTTACACCCCCGACTCGGTCTGGCGCAACCGTGACGAATTCCTCAACGGTCGTGAAGAGATCAGGACCTTCCTGACTCGCAAGTGGGCCAAGGAGAACGGCTACGCCCTGCGCAAGCAACTGTGGGCCTTCACTGAGAACCGCATCGCCGTCCGCTTCCAGTACGAGTGGCACGACGACAACGGCCAATGGTGGCGCTCGCATGGCAACGAGTTGTGGGAGTTCACCCCCGACGGGCTGATGGCCCGCCGCGAGGCCAGCGTCAACGACGTCCCCATCGACGAGAAGGACCGCGTCATCTTCGGACCACGATCATGAGCAGGTTCGCCCAGCTCGCCTTCACCAACGGCGTCCTGGCCCACCAGAAGGCGCACGGCAGCGAACGCGCCTACCGCCGCATGCTCAACGGCTCCGTCGAGGCCGACCGACTGGGACCCGACGAGCGCGCCTTCATCGCCGAGTGCGACAGCTTCTACCTGGCCACCGTCGGCGAGACCGGCTGGCCGTACATTCAGCACCGCGGCGGCCCGCGCGGGTTCCTGAAGGTGCTGGATGACCAGACGCTCGGCTTCGCGGACTTCCGCGGCAACCGGCAGTACATCACTCGCGGCAACCTCGACCACGACGACCGCGTCTCGCTGTTCCTCATGGACTACGCCAACCAGGCACGGCTCAAGCTGCTCGGCCGCGCCCGGGTGGTGGAGGATGACCATTCGCTGGTGGTCGCGGACTACCCTGCCAAGGTGGAGCGCGCCGTCATCATCCAGGTCGAGGGGTCCGACTGGAACTGCCCCAAGCACATCCCCCAGCTGTTCTCTCGCGACGTCGTCGAGCACGCCCTCGGCCACCTGCAGGAACGGATAGCCGAGCTCGAACGGGAGAACGCCCGGCTGCGCGGAGCCTCGTCATGAGCGCACCGGTGATGGGCGAACCGCTGCCCATCGAACTGGCCAACGCCACCTACGCCGTGCGCGGCCGGCTCCAGGACGGCCTGCGGACCGTCGTGGAGCTGGCCGCCTGGCTGGAGGCGGTCCGCGGACGGCTCGCGCTCCCGCTGCCCGACTCCATCGAGCCCACGACCGCCGACCTGGCCGGGGCGCGCGAGCTCCGCGACGGCATCCGCGCCCTGGCCACCGCCGCGACCGCCGGCTCCCCGCCCGAACCGGACGCGGTCGAGGCCGTCAACAAGCACGTCCGCGCCGCTCCCCACTGGCGCGAACTGAGCTGGGACCCGGCACCCACCGCGCACTCGCACAGCTCAGCGCCGGTCGTGCCCGCTGCGTTGTCCGCCATCGCCCAGCAGGCCGTCGACCTGTTCACCGGACCCGAACTGGCCAACCTGCGCGCCTGCCACGCGCCCGGCTGTGTGCTCTTCTTCGTCAAGGATCACCATCGCCGCGAATGGTGCTCCGCCGCCTGCGGCAACCGCGCCCGCGCCGCCCGCCACTACAGCCAGGCGCGCGCTAAGTAGCCGAGATCGGCCAGGACGGCGCGGATGTCCTCTGAGGGCGGCCGAGTCGGGCCGGTCACGCCAGGCGAAGGCCGACACCTCCTCCTCCTGGATCGACACCTCGCCGGCCTTCACCCAGAAGGCGAACCGGAAGCCCGCGTGCCAGTGCGCGGGCTCTCCCTTGGCCGGGTTGGCGGGGATCTCGTGAATGTCCACGTCGAGCGGCACGACGTCGTGGACCGGCGGGGAATGCCGGTCTCCTCCTCCAGCTCCCGCAGCGCGGCGCCGTACAGGCTGCGGTCCTCCGGCTCGACGTGCCCGCCGGGCAGCAGCCAGCGGTTCAGCGCCCGGTGGTGGATCATCAGCACCTGCCCGGCGTCGTTGATCGCGACGGCGGTGCAGGTGACGTGCAGGGGGAGAGCCTTGCGGGAGGTGGGGTCGTGCTCACCGGCCAGCGCGTCGGTCAGCGGTGCGACGTCCTCGACGCGGCCCGGGTGGGCGGCGAGGTAGCGGTCCAGGACGGCGCGGATCTCGTCACGAGAGACTGTCATGACACCCCATCGAAGTAGCTGAGCCACTGGGCGGCAATCGGCTGCCGGATATCGGCCGGAACCTCATGCACGCCCGTGTCGTGCTCGGTGGAGACGAGCACGGCGAGCGCGGCGATGATCTCGGCCTGGACGATGACCTCCGGCAAGAAGATCCCTGGCAGCGATACCGGGTCCTCCCCGGAGACACCTTCTACCGCCACGGAGTGGGGATCCGCGGCGGCCGGAGATCATGAGGTGGACGGACACCGTATGTCGCTCACGGCTATGACGTCCGGGGCGCCCCGATTGCTCACAGGTCCGTTCCGGGAGCCGGAGCAGCCCCCAGATGCCTCAGTGAGGCACGGACACCCTTAGGCGCACGTAGGGCCCACAAGACCTTCAGAGGGCTCCTGTGGGCGCCCAGAGGCTCGACGGGCCACAGTGAGGGTTCCGCTTCTCGTCCGACCGACTGGTGGCCGATCACACAGCTCTGTGAACGACGCCCCGCGACCGGATCGGTCGCGGGGCGTTTTCGTGATCGTGCGCTCTCCGTGCGCCATGATCTTGGTTTGCCGTGGGTGACGCCGGGGTTCGACGAGACATCACGTGTTGCGTTTTCGCCGGTCAGCGCCTAGATCGAATCGCTGACCAGCAGGGCCACGCACTCCACGTGGTGGGTCATCGGGAAGGCGTCGAAGGCGCGCAGGTCGGCGAGGCGGTAGCCGTGCTCGGCGAGCCAGGCGAGGTCACGGGCGAGGGTGGCCGGGTCGCAGGAGACGTAGACGATCCGGGTGGCCCGGAGGGTGGCGATCCGGTCGACGACGTCGCGCCCCAGACCGGCCCGGGGCGGGTCGACGACGACCAGGTCGGCGCGTTCGATGTCGAAGCGGTCGAGGGCGTGCTCGACACGGCCCCGGGCGAAGCTCGCCTGCGGCAGGTCCCGGAGGTTGCGTTCGGCGTCGCGCACGGCCACGGCCTCGGACTCGACGCCGAACACGGCGCCCTCCGGGCCGACGGCCTCGGCCAGCCCCGCGGCGAACAGGCCCACGCCGCAGTAGAGGTCCAGGGCCCACTCCCCCGGCTGCGGGGCGGCGAGGTCCAGGACGGTGGCCAGCAGCGTGGCCGCGGCGCCGGGGTGGACCTGCCAGAAGCCGCTGCCGGTGATCTGGAAGTCGCGGTCGCCGACGCGCTCGGTGAGATGGTTGCGGCCGTGGACCACGCGGGTGCGGCCCTTGCCCTCGTCCACGAAGACGGCCACGCCGGTGTCGAGGTCGGGCACGGCCACCGTACGGCGGGGCTTGGGGGCGACCACGACGGCCTGTTCCCCGGTGCTGGAGGCGATGACCTCGACCGAGGAGGCGTTGCGCCAGTTCATGACCTCGGCCCCGACGTTCTCCACCTCGGGGTGGGCGATCAGGCAGGCGTCCACCGGCTCGATGTCGTGGGAGCGGTGGCGGCGCAGGCCGAGGACGCCGTCACGGTCGACGGCGAACTGGACGCGGGTGCGCCAGCCGAGGCCGTCAGGGGCGCCGGGCACCTCCTCCACGATGCCCTTCCACTCGATCCCGGCCAGCCGCCGCAACTGCTCGGCGACCACGTCGGTCTTCAGCAGGCGCTGGGCGTCGAGCGAGGCGTGCTGCCAGTCACAGCCGCCGCAGCGGCCGGGGCCGGCGAACGGGCACGGCGGGGTCACCCGGTCGGCGGAGGGCTCCAGGATCTCGACCGCGTCGGCCCGCAGGAACCGGCTGGTCTCCTCGGTGATCTCCGCCAGGACGCGCTCGCCGGGCAGGGCGTGCCGCACGAAGACCACCCGGCCGTCATGGCGAGCGACGCACCAGCCGCCGTGCGCGACCGGTCCCACCGTCAGTTCGATCGCCATGCCATGTCCTCGCAGTCCGTCGTCGTTCGAGCCTCCCTGTGGCCAGGAGTACATACGAAAGGTTATGCCTTGCCGTCCTCGCCCCGGGCCATCCCGTCACGGGGTGCCGCGCCATCCCCTCACGGGGTCCCGCGCCGCGGGCTGGGCCCCTCCGCGGCGGCCCCGTCACCGGCCGCCTGTCCCCGGGCCGCCTCGCCGTGGCGCACCTCGTCGCCGGCCGCCTCGCGCTCCCGGCGCCGGACGGCGTTGGGGGCGTAGCGCTCGGGGCGGCCCTTGAGGCGGTCGGAGGAGTGGAGCTGCCAGGGCACGCTGGTGACCATCACGCCGGGCTGGAAGAGCAGGCGGCCCTTGAGCCGCAGGGCGCTCTGGTTGTGCAGCAGGTGCTCCCACCAGTGGCCGACGACGTACTCCGGGATGTAGACGGTCACCACGTCGCGGGGCGAGCGGCGGCGCAGCGACTTGACGTACTCCAGGATCGGCCGGGTGATCTCCCGGTAGGGCGAGTCGAGCATCTTCAGCGGCACCGGGATGCCCCGCCGCTCCCACTCCTCCTGCAGCGCCCGGGCCTCCTCGCCCTCCACTCCCACGGTGATCGCCTCCAGGGTGGAGGGCCGGGTGGCGCGGGCGTAGGCGAGGGCGCGCAGGGTCGGCTTGTGAATCTTGGAGACCAGGACGACGGCGTGGTTGCGCGCGGGCAGCATCGTCTCGTCCACCTCGGTGTCCTCCGACACCGCGAGCTCGTGGGCCACGTTGTCGTAGTGGCGGTGGATGGCCTTCATCATCAGGAACAGCACCGGCATGGCCACGCAGACGATCCACGCGCCGTGGGTGAACTTGGTCAGCAGCACGACCACCAGCACCACGCCGGTCATGACGCCGCCGAAGAAGTTGATGACCCGCGAGCGCCTCATCTGCGCGCGGACCTTCCGGTCGGTCTCGGTCCGCAGGTGCCGGGTCCAGTGCCGGACCATGCCGATCTGGCTCAGCGTGAACGACACGAAGACGCCCACGATGTAGAGGTTGAGCAGGCGGCTGACGTCGGCCTGGAATCCCCACAGCAGCAGGCAGGCGCCGGCGGCCAGGATGACGATGCCGTTGGAGAAGGCCAGCCGGTCGCCCCGGGTGTGCAGCTGGCGGGGGAGGAAACGGTCCTGGGCCAGGATGGAGCCGAGCACCGGGAAGCCGTTGAAGGCGGTGTTGGCGGCGAGGAACAGGATCAGCGCGGTGACGGCGGCGATGACGATGAAGAACAGCGACCCGGTGCCGAAGACCGCCTCGGAGACCTGGGCGATGATCGGCGGCTGGTAGTAGCCGGGCCCGGCGGGCCGGCCGTTGATGAGCACGTCGTGGGCCGCGGCGGCGGGGTCGGCGAGTTTGACGCCGGAGGCCAGGCCGAGCGTGATGATGCCGACGAACATCGTCACCGACACCAGGCCCATCATCAGCAGCGTGTTGGCGGCGTTCTTGCTCTTGGGCTTGCGGAAGGCGGGCACGCCGTTGCTGATCGCCTCGACGCCGGTGAGCGCCGCGCAGCCGGAGGAGAACGCCCGCAGGATCAGGAAGGCCGCCGCGAAGGACGTCAGGTTGGCCTGTTCGGCGACGATCTCGTAGTCGGCGGTGGGCGCGCGCAGCTCGTCGCCCAGCACCAGCAGCCGGAAGCCGCCCCACACGACCAGGCCGATGACCGCGAACATGAAGGCGTAGGTGGGGATGGCGAAGGCGGCGCCGGACTCGCGGATGCCCCGGAGGTTGACCACCGTCAGCACGACGACGATGGCGATCGCGACCGTCGGCTTGTGCTGGGCGACGTACGGGATCGTGGCGCCCACGTAGTCGACGCCGTTGGCCACCGACACCGCGACGGTGAGGACGTAGTCGACCATGAGGGCGCTGGCCACGGTCAGGCCGGCGTTGCGGCCAAGGTTGACGGTGGCGACCTCGTAGTCTCCGCCGCCGCTGGGATAGGCGTGCACGTTCTGCCGGTAGGAGGCCACGACCGTGAGCATCACCAGGACGACGGCGACCGCGACCCACGGGGCGAAGCCGTAGAAGGAGACCCCGGCGATGGAGAGGATGACAAGGATCTCCTGCGGCGCGTAGGCCACCGAGGAGAGCGCGTCGCTCGCGAAGACGGGCAGTGCGATCCGTTTCGGGAGCAGTTGCTCATGCAACTGCGTGCTACGCAGCGCACGCCCGATGAACAGGCGCTTGACAAGGTCCGTCACCTTTGACACGTCTGCCGATGCTAGTCCCCATCCACCCGCCCCGCTGACGCGGCACTCCCCCAGCGGGCCATACTGACTAAGTACATCGGAACAAGATCCGCCTCAACGCGACCGGCGGGGGAGCATGCATATCGTGATCATGGGGTGTGGCCGAGTGGGTTCGACCCTGGCGCACATCCTGGAGGACAGCGGCCACTCGGTCGCGATCATCGACCGGGATCCGCAGGCGTTCCGCCGCCTGCGGGCCGGTTTCCGAGGTCGCCGGGTGACCGGGATCGGCTTCGACCGCGACGTCCTGGAAGAGGCCGGCATCGAGTCGGCCGGCGCCTACGTGGCGGTGAGCAGCGGCGACAACTCCAACATCATCTCCGCCCGGGTCGCACGCGAGACGTTCGGCGTGGACAACGTGGTGGCCCGCATCTACGACTCCCGGCGCGCCGAGGTCTACCAGCGGCTGGGCATCCCCACCGTCGCCACGGTCCGCTGGACCGCCGACCAGATCCTGCGGCGGGTGCTGCCCGAGGGCGCCGAGCCGCTGTGGCGCGACCCGACCGGGTCCGTCGTGCTGGCCGAGGTGGCCTACCACCCGGCCTGGATCGGCACCAGGACCAAGGACCTGGAGGAGGCCGCGGGCACGCGCATGGCGTTCGTCAACCGGATGGGCGAGACCCTGCTGCCCAGGAGCGACTCCGTGGTGCAGGAAGGCGACATCCTGCACGTCATGGCGGTCGGGAGTGACATGGACCGCATCAACAAGGTGCTGTCCGGTGCGCCGGAGGAGGGTCACTGATGCGCGTCACCATCGCGGGTGCCGGAGCCGTCGGCAGGTCCATCGCCGCCGAGCTCCTGGAGAACGGCCACGAGGTCCTGCTCATCGACATCGACCCCAAGGCCATCAAGATCGACACGGTGCCGCGGGCGGAGTGGCTGCTCGCCGACGCCTGCGAGATCTCCTCGCTGGACGAGGCGGGCCTGGCCGACTGCCACGTGGTCGTCGCCGCCAGCGGCGACGACAAGGTCAACCTCGTCGTGTCGCTGCTGGCCAAGACGGAGTACGGCGTGCCGCGCGTGGTCGCCAGGATCAACCATCCCAAGAACGAGTGGCTGTTCAACGAGTCGTGGGGCGTGGACGTGGCCGTCTCGACCCCGCGCCTGCTGAGCGCCCTGGTCGAGGAGGCGGTGAGCGTCGGCGACCTGGTCCGGCTGATGACCTTCCGCCAGGGCCAGGCCAATCTGGTGGAGCTCACCCTGCCCGAGGACGCGCCGGTCGTCGGCCAGCGCGCCGGTTCGGTGCCGTGGCCGACCGACACCGCCCTGGTCGCGATCCTGCGCGAGGGGCGGGTGCTGGTGCCCACCGCCGACGACCCGCTGGAGGCCGGCGACGAGCTGATGTTCGTGGCCAGCCAGGAGGTCGAGGAGGAGCTGGCCCGGCTCCTGTCGGCACACCGCTCCATCCACTGACCGCGCCGGTCCCGTACGGCGTCGCCGTACGGGACCGGGACCCGTCAGCAGGGCCGGACGCCCTCCCGGAGCCGGGGACGGGCCGCCTCGGACCTCCAGGGCAGGACGGGCGGCCTCAGGGCAGGGCGGGCGGCCTCAGGGCAGGGCGGGCGGCCGGACCGGGGTCCGGCCCCTGGCCAGCAGCCACACCATGGCGGCCAGGGCCGCGACCTGCAGCGGCCAGCCCATCACGATCTTGAGGATGCCCAGCTCGGCGACCGCGTCGTCCCCGCCGATCAGGTAGACGGGCAGCTGCACCGCCACCCGGACCACGCACGGGACCATCAGCATCCAGGTGAGCTTGGAGCAGAGCCGTACCACGGCCGGATCCTTGCGCCAGCCCGTCGGGTCGCCGGTGACAGAGCCGATCATGAAGCCCACCACCGGCCACCGGGTGACGACCGATATCAGCATCGCCACCGAGTAGGCGGCGTTGTAGAGGATGCCGGGCAGGTAGACGTCACGGGCGTCGCCGGTGCGGGAGGCGAAGAACGCGCCGATGCCGATGCCGACGAGGCTGTTGAGGACGAACTGCGGCGTCGAGCGCTGCAGCACCCGCACGACCAGCAGCACCACCGCGGCCGAGATGCTGACGATCAGGGACGTCTTCAGCTCCGAGGTGGCGATCCACATCCCGGTGAAGGTGATCGTGGGCACGGCGGCCTCGATGATGCCGCGCACCCCGCCGAAGGCCTTGGCGAGCTGGACGCGCATCGCGGCCTCCACCGTGTCGTGCGCGGTGGTCTCATCGCTGGTGGTCATCTTCTCGCTCACCGCTCCGTGGTCGTCGATCGCTCACGCACCGCCCGCCGGACGTAGCTCGTATCGGGGGTTGAACATCACCTTGCGCCCGTCCTGCACGCTGACGAGCCCCTCGGCCAGGACCATCCGGCCGGGCTCTATCCCAGCGATCTTCCGGCGGCCCAGCCAGATCAGGTCGATCACATCCGAACCATCGTAAAGCTCCGCTTCGAGCGCGGGCGCGCCACCGCGGGGCCTCAGCGTCACGGTCCGTAGCGTACCGGTAACGCAGAACCGGCGGCGGGCGCCGCACGAGACGATGGGCGTGGCGCCATGACGATCGAGGTCCTGCTGGAGTTCGGTGGCCTCCAGCTCTGCCTGACTTGTCGTCAGCCGCCGGAAAAAACCCCGAAACCCGCCCTGTTTATGCGGTTCCTGAGAACCCACGACCTCTCCTTCACATACGTGTTGAATCAGCGTACGCGATCCTCACGTCAGCGGAGCTCGGCTATCTCCGGGCCTCGCTTGAACGGGTTGAGGTCGGGCACCTCGCCCTCGGCGGCCTGCTGCTCCACCGCCTGCCTGGCCTCCGGCGGGAGCCGCAGCTCGATCGCCTCCTTGGGCGCCATCGGCTCGTCCCCGCGGACCACCACGATGTCGCGGACGACCCCCTCCAGGGGTGCGGCCGCCTCGGCGTCCAGCGCGGCGCGCCCACTGATCACCGCGCGGAGGAACCAGCGCGGGCCGTCGACGCCGATGTAGCGGACCGGCTGGGCGACCCCGTCGGCCGGGACCTGCGCGGCCAGCTCGACCCCGAACGGCCCCTGCCGCTCCTCGGCCGTGCCACCGGCGCCCTTGACGCCCTCGGCGAGCTCGTCCCGCACCTCGTCCCAGATGCCGTTGCGCTTGGGCGCCGCGAACGCGTGCACCTGGAGGGCGCTCTCGCCGACCATGACGACCGCACCGACGATGTGGTCACCGGCCAGGTTCAGCTGGACCTCGAATCCCGGGTCGACCGGCAGGCGCATGCCGCCGAGGTCGACCCGTTCCCGCTCGGGATACGGCTCACCGGAGTCCCACGGGCCGGACTCGCGTGCCGGCTCCCGCTCGACCCGCTCGTCCTGCCCGGCCTCCCCGGCCACGGCCGGGGACTCTTCGCGACGGCGACGTCCGAACACTTCTCTCACGCTCCTTGTCGGGTTCGCTCTCTGTCAACGACCGGTGGACCCGAACCCGTCGGCGCCCCGCGCCGATCCGGGCAACCGGTCCACCTCGTAGAACGCGGCCCTCTCCACCCGCTGGATCACCAGCTGCGCGATGCGGTCTCCCCTGCGCAGCCGTAGCGAGTCCTTGGCGTCGGTGTTGAGCAGCGTCACTTTGATCTCGCCCCGGTAGCCCGCGTCCACGGTGCCGGGGGCGTTCACGAGCGTCACACCGTATTTGGCCGCCAGACCGGAACGCGGATGGACGAACGCGGCATACCCATCGGGCAGGGCGATCGCCACCCCGGTGCCTACCATGACCCGCTCCCCGGGGAGCAGCTCGACGTCCGCGGCGGCGTAGAGATCGGCGCCCGCGTCGCCCGGATGGGCGTAGGACGGCAGCGGCAGCCCGGCGTCGAGCCGGTGGATCAGCACCTCGACGTTGTCGGTCACGGATTCACCTCGTACTCGTGATGTTCGTCGATGAGGGCCTGGGCGTCACCGTGTTTGGCGAAGTGTTCCATGCCCACCTCGACGAAGAGCGCGGCGGCCCGCACGGCGACCGGGCCGTCCGGGGAGCCGGTCCGCCCCTCAGCCTCAAGGTACGCCTTCCGGCCGGACACGCCGGTGCACCAGGCGCGCAGGTGCAGCGTGGTGCCGACCGGGACCGGCGCGAGGTAGTCGGTCTCCAGCCGCCCGGTGACGTAGGGGCGCTGGAGGAGCCAGATGGACATGCCGATGACCTCGTCCATCGCCGCGGCCAGCACGCCGCCGTGCGCGAGGCCCGGCGCGCCCTGGTGCGCCTCCCCCACGGTGAACTCGGCGGTCACCGTGATCCCGTCAGGCGAGGTGGCGTTCAGATGCAGGCCGGTCGGGTGCTGGTCGCCGCAGCCGAAGCAGCGGCTGTAGTGCGGGCCGAGCGGGGTGCCGGGGGCGGGGGCGCCCGGGAGCGCCTGCGGCCGGACCGCTCCCGGGGGAGGGGTTGTCACGGTGGAACGGGTCACGGAGCAGAACGTTACCCCTTGGGCTGCGGTGATCCCTCATCCGCCGGACGGACCAGGGGGACCGGACGGAGCGGCCCGGCCGGCTCCGGCCCCTCGGACGGGCCGAGCGCCCCGGAGGGCCCTGCCGGCTCCGCCGGCTCGGGAGAGGCCGTCCCGGCGGGCAGCGCGGCCGGTGGGTCGCTTCTGAGCTCGGGCAGCGCCCGGTAGATCACGGCGGCGACCGGCACCGCCACCGCGGCCCCGGCGATGCCGGCCAGGATGCCGCCCACGGCCAGCACCAGAATGATCGCCAGCGGGTGGAAGCTCAGCGCCCGGCCGACGATCAGCGGCTGGAGCACGTGGTTCTCCAGCTGCTGCTCCACCACCAGGATGCCGAGGAAGATCAGGGCGTAGATCGGGCCCTTGGCGCCGAGCGTGACCAGGGTGGCGATCGCGCCGGCGAAGAAGATGCCGACGATGGGGATGAAGCTGGCCAGGAAGATCAACACTGCCAGCGGCGCCCAGAGCGGCACGCCCATCCCGGCGAGCACGATGCCCATGATCACACCGTGCACGGCGGCCACCGCCACCGTGCCCTGCACGTAGTGGGAGAGCGTCACCCAGGCGGCCCGCCCGGCCCGGTCGACGCGGGGCGCGGCCCCGCCGAAGCCCCGCAGGAACCACGACCAGATCCGGTCGCCGTCTTTGAGCAGGAAGAACATGACGAACAGCAGCAGCACGATGGAGGCCAGCACCTCCATCGCCACCGTGGCGCCGGTGAGCACCGTCTGGGTGATCTGGTTGCGCTGCGCGGTGACCTGCTTGGTGATCTCGTCGATCCACGTGGTGATCTGGTTCCGTTGCAGGTGCAGCGGCCCGGTGTAGAGCCACTGCTCCACGGTCTTGGCCGTCACCCGCACCTGCTCGACCAGGCGCGGGAACTCGTCGTTGGCCCGCAGCCCGATGAACCAGCCGGTGCCGCCCAGCACCGCGAGCGCGACGAGCATGGTGAGCCACGTGGCGTAGATCGGCCGCATGCCCATCGTGCGGAGCCTGCGGGTGATCGGGAACAGCAGCGCGGTGAGCAGGAGCGCGACGGCCACCGGCAGGACCACGATGCGCAGCGTCGCGATGAACTGCGCGAAGTAGAAGACGGCCCAGCCGATGATGATCAGGCACAGGCACCATGTGGCCAGGCGGAGCAGAGTGCGCGGCACCAGCTGTGTCAGACGTTCCCGATCGGAGAGCACCTCTCCAGAGTGTCACGCCGCGGCCGACAACGCGCGCGGTTATCGGCCGGACACGGGATCGGGGACGGGAAAGGAGGGGCCGGCCGGGCGGCCGGCCCCTCTCCGGCGCGTGGTCGCCCGGTCCGGGTCAGCGCTCTCCCGGTGGCCGGGAGAGCACCCTGTCGTCGAGGTAGCAGCTACAGCTGCCGCAGCCTGGAGTCATGCCCTGTCCTCCCCTCGCCTGTCGTGTCTCGACCGTACGGCAGGACCGTCCGACCGGAAGGACAGACTTGTGTGGGGTCAGGCGAGGGTGACCTCCACCCGCAGGTCACCCTCGCCGTCCTGCAGCACGAACTCCTCGATGACGCCCGCGCCGCACAGGTCGTCCTGCGCCTGCCGTACGAGATCGGCCTGGGCGCCGGTGACGGTCAGCCGGGAGACCTCGCCGCGCATCGACAGCTTGGCGTCGGACTTGGCCTTGCGCACCCGGCCGAGGACCACCGCCACCACCGGGAGCAGCTCCGCCTCGCCGCCCCGCGCGGATGCCGTGGGCCAGGGCGCCCGGTGCACCGACCCCGCACGCCACCAGGACCAGACCTCCTCGGTGACGAACGGCAGGAAGGGGGCGAACAGCCGGAGCATGACGTCGAGCGCCTCACGCAGCGCAGCGTGGGCCGAGCGCGCGGCAACGCCCTCGCCGTAGGCCCTGGCCTTGACCAGCTCCAGGTAGTCGTCGCAGAACTCCCAGAAGAACCGCTCGGTCCGCTCCAGCGCGCGGGTGTAGTCGTAGTCCTCGAACGCCTCGGTGGCCTCGCCGACCACCTGCGACAGCCGGGCCAGCATCGACAGGTCGATCGGCTCGGTGACCTCGCCGCCGTCCTCCCCCATGCCCAGCACGAACTTGGAGGCGTTCAGGATCTTGATCGCCAGACGGCGGCCGATCTTGATCTGGCCGGTGTCGAAGGCCGTGTCGGTGCCCGGGCGGCCGTGCGCCGCCCAGTAGCGGACGGCGTCGGAGCCGTACTGCTCCAGCAGGCCGAGCGGGGTGACGACGTTCCCCACGGACTTGGACATCTTCTTGCGGTCCGGGTCGAGGATCCACCCGGAGATGGCGGCGTTGCGCCAGGGCAGCACGCCCCGCTCCAGGTGGGCCCGGACCACCGTCGAGAACAGCCAGGTGCGGATGATCTCGTGGGCCTGCGGGCGCAGGTCCATCGGGAAGACCCGTTCGAACAGGTCCTCGTCCCGCTCCCAGCCGCCCGCGATCTGCGGGCTCAGCGAGGAGGTGGCCCAGGTGTCCATGACGTCCGGGTCGCCGGCGAAGCCTCCCGGCTTGCCGCGCTGGTCCTCGGTGTAGCCGGGCGGCACGTCCGTGGAGGGGTCCATGGGCAGCATGGACTCCTCCGCCAGGATCGGCGAGGAGCGGTCGGGCTCGCCCGCGCCGTCCAGCGGGTACCACACCGGGATCGGCACGCCGAAGAACCGCTGCCGGGAGATCAGCCAGTCGCCCGCCAGGCCCTCCACCCAGTTGTCGTAGCGGACCTTCATGTGGGGCGGATGCCAGGACAGCTCCTCGCCGCGCGCCAGGAGGGCCTCCCTGAGCCCGCGGTCGCGCCCGCCGTTGCGGATGTACCACTGGCGGGTGGTGACGATCTCCAGGGGCCGGTCGCCCTTCTCGTAGAACTTCACCGCCCGCCTGACCTGCCGCGGCTCGCCCTCCATGTCGCCGGACCCGCGCAGCAGCTCCACGATCCGCTCGCGGGCGCCGTGCACGGTCCGGCCCGCCAGCTCGGCGTACGGCTCGGCGGGGACGCCCTCGGGCGCCTCGGGGAGCATCCGGCCGTCCCAGCCGATGACCGCCCTGGTGGGCAGGTTCAGCTCGCGCCACCAGGTGACGTCGGTGATGTCGCCGAAGGTGCAGATCATCGCGATGCCGGACCCCTTGTCGGGCTCGGCCAGGTGATGGGCCAGCACCGGCACCTCGACACCGAACAGCGGCGTCCTGACCGTGGTGCCGAACAGCGGCCGGTAGCGCTCGTCGTCGGGGTGGGCGACCAGCGCCACGCAGGCGGGCATCAGCTCGGGGCGTGTCGTCTCGACCCAGACGCGGTCGCCGAACCCCGCGGCCCGCTGCTCCGGTGACAGCGTGAAGCCCAGCCGGTGGAAGGCGCCGGGCCACTCCCGGTCCTCCAGCTCGGCCTGGGCGACGGCCGTGCGGAAGGTGACGTCCCACAGCGTGGGCGCCTCCGAGAGGTATGCCTCGCCACGGGCCAGGTTGCGCAGGAAAGCGCGCTGGGAGGCGGCCCGCGCGCCGCCGTCGATGGTGGCGTAGGTCAGCGACCAGTCCACCGACAGGCCCAGGCGGCGCCACAGCTCCTCGAAGGCCTTCTCGTCCTCGAGGGTGAGCCGCTCGCACAGCTCGATGAAGTTGCGGCGCGAGATCGGGACCTGCCGAGCAGCGTCCCCGCGGCCGCGGGGACGCTGCTCGGGCGGCTCGAAGCCCGGGTCGTAGGGGATGGAGGGGTCGCAGCGCACGCCGAAGTGGTTCTGCACCCGGCGCTCTGTGGGCAGGCCGTTGTCGTCCCAGCCCATGGGGTAGAAGACCTCGCGGCCGCGCATGCGCTGGAAGCGGGCGACGGTGTCGGTGTGGGTGTAGGAGAAGACATGGCCGACGTGCAGGGACCCGGAGACGGTCGGCGGCGGGGTGTCGATCGAGTAGATCTGCTCCCGGGTGCGCGTCCTGTCGAAGCGGTAGGTGCCCTCGGTCTCCCAGCGGTCCACCCATACGGCTTCCAGCCCGTCGAGAGTCGGTTTCTCGGGCATGGGCGCATGGCGCAGTCGCTGTTGTGTCATGCCTCCCTATGGTATGGCTTCACGCGATGCGACGCTGGAGGAGACTAGTGTTCCTGTGCGGAGCGGAAGCGGAGAAAAGGGAGGGACCCATATGGCCGACAAGACCGAGAAGCAGGACATGGCGTGGCGGGCCATCGGCGGCCTGGTGGGGCTGGCCACGGCCTGGGCCGCCAAGAAGGTCATCGGGTTCGCCTGGGAGAAGGCCACCGGCAAGAAGCCGCCGGCCGACAGCGAGTCGCTGGACATCAGCCTCGGTGAGGCGATCGGCTACGCCGTGGTGATGGGGGTGGGCATGCAGGTCGCCCAGATCGTGGTCGGCCGCACCGCCAAGAAGCGCTACAACGCCTGGAAGGCCGTCAAGGAGACGGCCAAGGAGGTCGCCTCCTGACCCGGCGGCGGGGTGCGCCCCGCCGCCGTCAGAGGCCGTGAGCCGCCGTCAGAGGCCGCGACAGGACCACGGGGGCGTCCGGGACCCGGAGGCGGCCGCCGCGCGGGCTCTCGGGAGCGGGAGGCGGCGGAGCGCGCAGGCCCGGGGTCCGGAGGCCGCCCGTGCGGGCTCTCAGGATTCGAGGGCGGCGAGAAACTCCTTCGCCCAGCGGTCCACGTCGTAGGTCGCCACCCGTCTGCGCAGCGAGCGCATCCGGCGCGACAGGTCGTGCGGCGTGGCCCGCATCGCGGTCAGCATCATCCGCTTGAGCCCGTCGATGTCGTAGGGGTTGACCATGAACGCCTGCCGCAGCTCGTCGGCCGCCCCGGCGAACTCGCTGAGCACCAGGGCGCCGCGCAGGTCGTTGTGGCAGGCGATGTACTCCTTGGCGACGAGGTTCATCCCGTCGCGCAGCGGCGTCACCACCATCACGTCCGCCGCCAGGTAGAGCGAGGCCAGCTCGTCACGGCCGTAGGACTGGTGCATGTACTGCACCGGCTGCAGGCCCAGCTCCCCCTGCTCGCCGTTGATCCGGCCGACCTGCAGCTCGATCGAGTCGCGCAGCCGCATGTATTCCTCGACCCGTTCCCGGCTCGGCGTGGCGATCTGCACGAACGCCGCCTCCCCGGGCTTGACCGAGCCCTCGCACAACAGCTCCTCGAACGCCTTCAGCCGCTGGCCGATGCCCTTGGTGTAGTCGAGCCGGTCCACGCCGAGCAGCATGCACTCGGGGTCGCCCAGCTCCGCGCGGATCTCCTTGGCCCGTTCGATGATGTGCGGCTCCCGGACCAGGGAGTCCAGCTCGCCGAAGTCCACCGAGATGGGGAAGGCCCCGGCCCGCACGACCCGGTCCTCCACGTATATCTCGTGCTTGTGGTGCTGGAGGCCGAGCAGACGGCGGCAGAGCCGGATGAAGTTGGAGGCGCCGCCGGGGCGCTGGAACCCGACGAGGTCGGCGCCGAGGAGACCCTCGACGATCTCCCGCCGCCAGGGCAGCTGCGAGAACAGCTCCACCGGCGGGAAGGGGATGTGCAGGAAGAAGCCGATGCGCAGGTCGGGGCGGAGTTCGCGCAGCATGGCGGGGACGAGCTGGAGCTGGTAGTCCTGGATCCACACGACCGCGTTCTGCGCGGCCTGCTCCGCGGCGGCCTGGGCGAAGCGCTCGTTGATCGTGCGGTACGCCTCCCACATGGCGCGCGAGTAGACCGGGGGGGCGACCACGTCGTGGTAGAGCGGCCAGAGCGTGGTGTTGGAGAAGCCTTCGTAGTAGAGCTCAACCTCCGACTCCGACAACGGCACGGGGATGAGGTGCATGCCGTCGTGGTCGAAGGGTTCGAGCCGCTCGCCGGGGGCGCCGTGCCATCCGATCCAGGCGCCCTCCCGGCGCTGGAGGACGGGGGCGATCGCGGTGACGAGGCCGCCGGGGCTGCGCCGCCACATGTCCTCACCCACCCGGTCCACGGGAAGGCGGTTAGCCACGATCAGAAACGAGCTGCGGCCCTGCACAGATTCCTCCAGATAGTCGTCCTACCCATAACGACTACCCAATTCGGGCGTTTCTATGACTTTCCAGGTGGAAGTGCCCGATGGACCCTCAGATCGGCCCGGACGACGTCGGCGAGCTTCCGGGTGGCGGCGCGGTTGAGCGCGCCTCCGGCCACGGCGCCGGTGAGGAAGGGGCCGAGGGTGGTCAGGTGGCGCCCGAGGGTGCGCATCAGCCGGTTGCGCAGCGCGGTCTTGGTGGCGGCGCCCAGGGCGACGGTGACCGAACCGGGGGACATGGGGTCGACCCCGCGCTGCTTGGACCAGGCGGTCACGAAGGCCACGGCCCGCTGGGATCCGGTGCCCTGCACCGGTACGCCGTAGACCTCGTGGAGCTCGGCGATGAGCTTGACCTCGATCGCGGCGACCACGAGGGTCTCGGCCACGAGCTGGGCGGGGGCCGACAGCAGCAGGGGCGGGGCGGCGAACTCGGCCGCGGCGAGGGCGCCGCCGATCGCGCCGACCGTCATGGTGGCCTTGGAGGCGGTGCGCGCCAGGTCGTCGGCCAGCGCCTCGGAGGTGAGCCCGTGGTGGTGCTCGGAGAGGGTGGCGAGGTCGCGGATGGGGATGCGAGGGGCCACGGCCATGAACACGTCGGCCAGCCACCGGCCCCGGCCGACCCCGGAGGACCTGGCCTTCTTCGCCCCGTCGGCCAGCGTGGCGGTCAGGCGGCCGAGCAGCCGTCGCCGCTCGGCGCCATCCAGGTCGCCAGGCTCGGCGAGCCTGCCGACGATCTCGGCCACCTCGTTCTCCGGTGTGCCGGCCGACTCCGCGGCCGTGGAGTCGCCCGGCTCGGCACCGGTCTGTTTGTTCTCTGACGTCATGTCTCGGAACCTCCTCAAGGCTTGTCCTGGGGCCCTCTACCCTTGCACCTGAGGGCACACATCGGACAGGCCATCGGAAACCATCGTCAGGCCGCGCACTCCCGGCAGATCTGCTGGCCGTTCCTCTCAACGGCGAGCTGACTGCGGTGGTGCACCAAGAAGCAGCGTGCGCAGGTGAACTCGTCGGCCTGACGAGGGATCACCCGGAGCGAGAGCTCCTCGTTGGACAGGTCCGCACCCGGCAGTTCGAGCGACTCGGCGAGGTCCGTCTCGTCGATGTCGATACTGCCCGAGGACTTGTCGGTACGGCGCGCCTGCAGTTCCTGAAGACTGTCCTCATTGAGGTCGTCATCGGTCTTGCGTGGGCTGTCGTAATCGGTAGCCATTGGTCTGCTCCATCCCCCTCATCTATCTGTCTGCGCCGGCTCGCGCGTGTGTAACGTCCGAGAGGCCCAACTTGTGCCCAATCCGACAGAGAGATTCCTGCTCGGTACCCTGCTGGAATGGTCGCTGAACCTCCCTACACGTGAGGGACCTACCGCCAATAGGCGCGGTTAGCCAAATATGGCGTAAACCACAGCATTGGCGACATGAACCACCGTGTTCGACGGCACATCCAACCACATGTACGGCGTGAACGAGACGCCCCCCGCCGGATCAACGTGATTGGAGTCTCACGGTCACCACGAGACCCCCGCCATCCCTGGGGACGGCGGTCACATTACCCCCGTGAGCGCGCACGACCGCACGGACGATGGACAGCCCGAGACCCGCCCCGCGGGCCGATTCGACCCGGTCGGCGTTGAGCCGCCGGAACGGCTCGAACAGGCTGTTCACCTCGTATGCGGGCACATGCGGCCCCGTGTTGGCCACCTGAACAACCAAGGCCCCCTCCACCATTCCCGTGCGCACCCACAGGCGCCCGGATTCGGGGAGGTTGTGCTTTATCGCGTTCTCCACCAGATTGGCCACGCAGCGCTCCAGCAGGACCGGATCGCCTTCCGTCTCGGCGCTCTGGAGCTCGGTGGTCATGGTGACCCCCGCCTCCTCGGCACGCGAGGCGAGCTGCTCGACGGCGGTCTCGGCGACGTCCTTGACGTCCACCGGCTTGCGCACGCTCAGCTCCCGCTCGCTGCGGGCCAGCAGCAGCAGGCCCTCGATGAGCTGCTCGTTGCGGGCGTTGACCTCCAGGAGCGTACGGCCCAGCGCCTTGAGGTCCCCCGACGCCTCGGGGTCGCCCAGCGCGATCTCCAGGACCGTCCGGTTGATCGTCAACGGGGTGCGGAGCTCGTGCGAGGCGTTGGCCACGAACCTCCGTTGTGTGTCGAACGCCACATTGAGCCTGGTCAACATGGCGTCGAAGGTGTCGGCCAGCTCCTTGAGCTCGTCGTCGGGCCCCTTGAGGCCGATCCGCTCATGGGCGAGCGTGGTGCCGGAGAGCTTGCGGGCCGTGGCGGTCATCTGCTGGATCGGCTTGAGCGCCCGGTCGGCGACGAGGTAGCCGATGATGATCGCCAGGATGCCCACGCCCGCCAGGGCCAGCAGCGAGCGGCTGAGCAGGGCGTTGCGCGCCTCGTCGATCGCGGCGTGCTTCCACCCGAGCCACTCCTGCTGGAACTTCTGTTCCAGCACGGGCGAGGCGTTCTGCAGGCTGACATCCGGCCAGGCCCCGTTGATGGCCCAGCCCACCATCATGTAGATCACGAACAGCAGGAGCATCCCGGCCACGAAGAACAGCACGCCGTAGGTGATGGTCAGCCGCCAGCGGATGCTGAGCCGGTCGATGGCCACCCTCAGCCGGTCGAGGGGCGTGGGGCTGACCGGGACGGCGCCCGCCGGGGGCGGGCCGTCCCACACCGGCGGACCGGAGGGCGGTGGCGGCTGGGCGCGCCCCGGCGCGCCGGGGGCGGGCCGGGCTCCCCTGGCCGCCCCCCTCTCGGAGTGCGGGCTGATCATCGGGTGGGTGGGCACGGACTCGCGCGCCTCACCGGCCGGGACGATGTCGGGCCGGTCCTCCCCCCCACCTGCTGGAACACTCACAACTTGTATCCGACCCCGGGCACCGTCTCGATCACCTGAGGCTCGCCCAGCTTCTTCCTCAGGGTCATCATGGTGACGCGCACCACGTTGGTGAACGGGTCGATGTTCTCGTCCCACGCCTTGTCCAGCAGGTCCTCCTGGCTGACGACGGCGCCCTCGGCGCGCATCAGCTCCTCGAGGACCGCGAACTCCTTCTTGGTGAGCGAGATCTCCTCGCCGTCCCTGGTGACCAGCCGCTTGCCCGGGTCCAGGCGGACCCCGGACCGCTCCAGCACCGGCGGCAGCGCCGGGGCGGAGCGCCGGCCGAGCGCCCGCACCCGCGCCACGAGCTCGACGAACACGAAGGGCTTGGCCAGGTAGTCGTCGGCGCCCAGCCCCAGCCCCTCCACCTTGTCGTCCACGTCGCCCGAGGCGGTCAGCATCAGGATCCGCGAGGCGGTCCGCTCGGCCACCAGGCGGCGGCAGACCTCGTCCCCGTGGACCTTGGGCAGGTCCCGGTCCAGGACGATCACGTCATAGTCGATGTAGCCGGTCCGTTCCAGCGCGCCCGCGCCGTCGTAGGCGACGTCGACAGCCATGGCCTCGCGCCGGAGCCCCGTCGCGATCGCGTCGGCGAGCACCCGCTCGTCCTCAACCACAAGCACCCGCACGGCCTCTGGTACCTCCCGTGAGATATGGAAACAGCCGCTGGAACGGCTCCCCATTGTCGCCACACCCGCCGTAAGCCGACGGTAAGGCAGGTGCCAGGATAGGCACTGTCCGTGATGTGTGACACATACAGGTTTAGCCGATACCCGACAGTGGGTAGAGCCGGAGCCAGCCCCCAGCAGCCCTACCTTCAGCCCCCTTTTTGAAAGAAGGTGAAATGGGCGAGTTCACGACCACGATCGGACACCGCCTCAACCAGGCTTACAAGAACCTGCAGGAGGCCAGATCCGCCGGCGACGACTACCTCGCCGACACCTTCACCGCCGAGATCGAGGACCTCCACCGTCTGGCCACGGACAACGGCGTCTCCATCTAGCGCTGACGCGAGGGAGCCCCCGGCCGCCGGCCGGGGGCTCCCTCGCGTCAGGTGTCGCGCTCGGGGTCCAGCGGCGCCAGCAGCCCGTGCAGCTCCTCGAACAGGCCCGGCGCCGCGCAGAGCGTGAAGTCCGGGCCGACCGGCCTGCCGTTCAGCCCGCCGATCACGGCTCCGGCCTCGGTGGCGACGAGGCCGCCGGCCGCGTAGTCCCACGCCTGCGGGCCGCGCTCGTAGTAGCCGTCCACCCGGCCGGCCGCCACCGAGCACAGGTCCGCGGCCGCCGAACCGCCCCGGCGGATGTCGCGCACCCGCGGCATCACCTGGGCGAGCACCTCCGCCTGGACCGTCCGCCGGCCGACCTCGTAGCCGAACCCGGTGGCGATCAGGGCCCGCTCCAGCGGCACACCGGTGTTGCAGCGCAGCCGCTGCCCCGCCAGCCACGCGCCCTCGCCCTTGGCCGCGGTGAAGACCTCGCCCCGGGGCACGACGTTGACCACCCCGGCGACGACCTCACCGTCGACCTCGACGGCGATGCTGACCGCCCACTCGGGCAGGCCGTACAGGAAGTTGACCGTCCCGTCGATCGGGTCGACGATCCAGCGGACCCGGCCGCCGCCGGTCGAGCCGCCCTCCTCGCCGAGGATCGCGTCGTCCGGCCTGACCGCCCGGATCCTGGAGCGGATCAGCTCCTCCGACGCCTTGTCCAGCGCGGTCACCACGTCGGTGGGGCTGGACTTGGTGGCCAGCACCTCCGGCCGGGCCGGCCGTTTGGCCACGAGCATCTCCCCGGCCTCCCGGGCGATCTCCTCGGCCAGGTGGGCGAAGACCCCTACCTTCTCCACGGTCTCCGCCCCCTCCTCGTCGGCTCGGCCAGGGTCACGAGAGCGACTCCGGCCGCTTCCACTCCCGGCCGAGAACGTGCTGGGCCAGGAAGGCGAGCACGGTCTCGTACCAGACCACGGCGTTGCCCGGCTTGAGCACCCAGTGGTTCTCGTCGGGGAAGTAGAGGAACTTCGACTCCACGCCCGAACGCTGCAGGTCCCACCACAGGCGCAGGCCCTCGCCGATCGGCACCCGGTAGTCCTTGTCGCCGTGGATGACCAGCATCGGCGTGGAGATCTCCGCCAGCGACAGGTGCGGGGAGAGCTTGCCGTACAGCTCGCCGCCCAGGGCGCCGAACTCGCGCTGCCAGTACATCGGCCCGTCGGTGGTGCCGGAGAACTGGTCCAGGTGCCAGAGCGAGGCGTGGGTGACGATCGCCTTGAACCGGTCGGTGTGACCGGCGACCCAGTTGGCCATGTAGCCGCCGAACGAGCCGCCCATGGCCGCGGTCCGGGTGGCGTCGACCTCCGGCAGTTCCAGGGCGGCGTCGGTGACCGCCATCAGGTCGGCGTGGGTGCGCGGGCCCCAGTCCGCCCATCCGCGCCGGATCATCTCGGGCCCGTAGCCGGTGGACAGGCACGGGTCGGGCAGCAGTACGGCGTAGCCGTGCTGGGCCATGATCCACGGGTTCCACCGCCAGGACCAGTCGTTCCAGCTCGACAGCGGGCCGCCGTGGATCCAGAGCAGGAACGGCGCCGGGTTCTCCGCCGAGGCCCCCTCCGGCAGCACCAGCCAGGCCCGGACCGTCGCGCCGTCGTCGGCGGTCGCGGTGACCTCGGTCAGGGTGCCGGGCAGCTCCAGCGCGGGGGCCGGGGAAGCCAGCTCCTCGACCGTGCCACCGGCGGTGATCCGGACCGGCCCCGCGGCGCGGTCCACGGCGCTGCGCAGCGCGTAGAGCGTGCCGTCGGGCGCGACGTTGAGCGACAGGTAGGCGGCGTCGTCGGGCGTGAGCCGTACCGGCTCGGAGCCGTCGGCCGGGACCTCGAAGACCGGGCGGCGGCCCTGGTGGTCGGCGGCCACGTACAGGGAGCGCGAGTCCGGCGCCCAGATGATGTCGGCCGGCCACAGGTCGCCGCCGGCGGCGTGCCCCTCGCCGGTGGCCAGGTCCACGATCCACATCGTGACCTCGGGGATCCGCGAGGTGTCGGCGTGGCGCTCGCGGACGCAGGCGACCAGGCGCCCGTCGGGCGAGACCTTGACCGGGCCGTTGAAGTCGTGGCCCTCCTGCTCGGCCACGACCCGCAGGGCCCCGGCGTCGGCGGTCTCGATCGCCACCAGCCGGGAGCGGAGCTCGCCCGCCGGCTGCGGCACCGACCAGGTCGTCACGACCGTCGCCCCGTCGGGGGTGACGTCGTAGGAGGCGTTGACCAGTGCCTTGCCCGGCTGCGGGGTGAGGTCTCTGACCTGGGCCAGCCGGTCGTCGTCGCCGAGGGTCCCGGCGAACAGCCGGGGCTCGCCGGGGCCGAGGTCGTGATCCCAGTAGCGCACCGGGGAGCTCTCGTGCAGGATCGCGCTGATCCCGGCGTCCTTGCGGGTCTTGCGCCGCTCCTCCTCGGTGGTCTCGTCACCGGGCAGGACGTCGGAGCCGAAGACCACGCTCCGGCCGCCGGTCGCGAACCCGGCCACGCCGCCGGGCCGGGAGGCGATCTGCCTGGCCTCGCCGCCCACCGCGGGCAGCAGCCAGAGTGCCGGGACCTCCTCGTCGGGCTCCTTCACTTCCGGGTCTGGGCGCCGCGAACCGAAGACCAGGTCGCCCGAGGCGGTGAACTCCGCCCCGGCCTCGCCCTTGACGGACCTGGTCAGCCGGTAGGCCCTGCGCCCGTCGAGAGGGATCTCCCACAGGGACGTTCCGTAGGACTTGCCATCGGGGTTCAGCGCCTGCACCACGCTGACCAGGCGGGTTCCGTCGGGGGAGAGCCGCAGGGACGCTACCCGCGGTACGCCGACATAGTCACGAATGTCGTTGAAAGGGGTCACGACCCGAACTTACATCGGTCCTCACCCCCGGTCGCGCATCCGGGTCGACACCCGGATGCGGACAACCGGGACGACCATGTGAGAGGAGCCCCCGAATGCGGTTTGATGAATGCCATGGGGACTTACGACGCGTTGCTCGTCGTCTCGTTCGGAGGGCCGGAGAAGCCCGACGACGTGATGCCGTTTCTGGAGAACGTGGTGCGGGGCCGGGGGATCCCGCGCGAGCGGTTGCTGGAGGTCGAGGCGCACTACCAGCGCTTCGGCGGGGCAAGCCCGATCAACCAGCAGTGCCGCGACCTGATCGCCGCGGTCGAGCCGACCGTCGACCTGCCGGTCTACTGGGGCAACCGCAACTGGCACCCCTACCTGGAGGACACGCTCCGCCGGATGGCCGCCGACGGCGTGCGCCGGGCGGCGGCCTTCGTCACCGCCGCCTACAGCTCCTACTCGGCCTGCCGGCAGTACATCGACGACATCTCCCTGGCCAGGGCCGCGGTCGAGGACGCCCCGGAGATCATCAAGCTCCGGCACTACTTCGACCACCCGGGCTTCGTCGCGGCCATGGTGGACCACACCCGTGAGGCCCTGGAGGAGCTGCCGGCCGAGCACCGCGACTCCGCGCTCCTGGTCTTCACCGCGCACAGCATCCCGATCTCGATGGCCGAGACGTCCGGGCCGCACGGCGGGGCGTACGAGGCGCAGCTGCGCCGGACGGCCTCGCTGATCAGCGCCGAGCTGGGCGGCGACCGGCCGTGGGACCTGGTCTGGCAGAGCCGCAGCGGCGCCCCGCACATCCCGTGGCTGGAGCCCGACGTCTGCGACCACCTGCGTGAGATCGACGCCCCCGCGGTGGTGCTGGTGCCGATCGGGTTCGTCTCCGACCACATGGAGGTGGTCTACGACCTCGACGTGGAGGCCGCGGAGCTGGCCCGGGAGCTGGGCCTCCCGCTGGCCAGGGCCGCCACCGCGGGCACCCACCCCCGATTCGTCTCGATGGTCGGGGAACTGCTGGCCGAGCCGGAGCCGGCCGCCTGCGCGGCCACCTGCTGCCCCGCCCCGCCCCGCCGCCGGAGCTGACCCGTTCACGGGTGGGCGGCGTGGCCCCGCTCCGTCACGGGTAGGCGGCGGCGTAGCCCCGCGAGACGGACATGACCTTGCTGACGTACGCCCAGGAGTGGTTGTAGAACCAGATGGCCTTCTCCAGCTTCTTGCCGCCCTGCCCCGCGCCGTTGGCGCACAGGTAGTTGGCCGCCGAGGGGACGGCGTCGTAGGGGCTCCAGATGTCGGCGACGCCGTCGCCGTCGCCGTCGACGCCGTAGGCCTTCCAGGTGGCGGGCATGAACTGCATCGGCCCCTGGGCGCCCGCCGAGGACGGCCCGTTGTTGCGCCCGTGCGAGCTCTCCACCTGGCCGATCGCGGCCAGCACCGTCCAGGAGAGGCCCGGACAGACGGTGGCCGACCTGCGGTACAGCTCCAGATAGCTGCCGGGCCGCCCGACCGCCACCCGCCGGGCCGCCCGCGGCCGCTCGGCGGTCTTGTCCTTGGTCCTGCCCGTGGTCTTGCCCGTGGTCCTGTCGGCGGTGGTCTTCCCGGTGGCGGTCCCGACCGTACGGCTGCCACCCACGGTGATCACCTGCGCGCCCGAGCTCAGCAGCTTGCGCACCCCGGCGTCGAGGGCCGCCACCGCCTTCTCCGGCCCGTGCACCAGCAGCGCCACGCCCGGCAGCAGCCCGAGCCGCCGCCCGGTCTCGGCGCCCACCAGGCCGTCCACGCCGGGCAGGCCGAAGGAGGCGGAGGCCGCGACCCGGAGCAGGGGCCCGCCGTCCACTTGGTAGTGCGAGCCGAGGACCAGCCCGAGGCGGCGCACCGCCGAGCTGTCGGCGACGAACTCGCCCTTGGCCAGCGCGCTCCACACCGCGGGCTGCTGGGCCACCGCCTTCGGCGCCCAGGCGCGGAACCGGGCGGGGTCGACCGCGAGCAGGTTGAGCCCGGCCCCGGACACCTTCACCGCCCCGCCGTCGAAGGAGTCGATCTTCTGGACGTGCTTGAGCTGTGAGATGTCCTCCTTGGTCTGCTGGGACAGGGTCGACTGGGAGATCACCAGCAGCCGGGGCGGGGTCAGGGTGATCCCGGGACCGCCGGTGGCCGAGGCCGCCGGGGTCGGGCCGACCGCCGCAGGGGTGGCCGGCGCGGTCGCCCCGGCGGCCGGAGGACTGGCCAGCGGGACGATCCCGGCCAGGTCCCGGACGTCGGACTCGGCGGCGGCGGCGGTGAGGGAGTCGGTGGGGCGGGTGGCGACGAACACCGCGCCGCCGACGACCGCGAGCGCGGCCACCACGGCCAGCACCGTGACGAACGCCCACAACCGGGGAAGATGCGACACCGCGCTCACGTTAGCTCCAAGAAGCCATGATGTGTGCCATTGCGCGGAAAATGGCTTGCCGGGTGGCGGTCCGGCAGGAAATGGTCGCTACGATCTACGCCGGAAGCGCACGAGGGGGAGCTGTCAGTGGTCGGGCCGTACCGGGGGCTGTTCAGCACGCCCGGCGTCAAGGGTTTCGTCATCGCCGGATTCCTCGGGCGGATGCCGATGTCGATGCTCGGCATCGGCATCGTCATGCTCATCGAGGCTCTCACCGACTCCTTCGCCATGGCAGGCGCGGTCGCGGCCACCGTCAACGTCTCCTACGCCGTCGCCGCGCCCCTGACCGGACGGCTGGTGGACAGGTTCGGCCAGGCCAGGGTAATCGTCCCGCTCACCCTGGCCCACGGCGCCGCGCTGGCGGGCCTGATGCTCTGCGCCGAGCTCCAGGCGCCCGTCTGGAGCCTGTTCGCCGCCGGTGTCGCGGCCGGCGCGAGCGCGGTGTCGCTCGGCTCGCTCGTGCGGGCCCGCTGGACGCACCTGCTGGCCGGGTCGGCCAAGCTGCACGCGGCGTTCTCCTTCGAGTCGGTCGCCGACGAGGTCATCTTCGTCGCCGGGCCCGCGCTGGTCAGCGCCCTGGCCACCGCGGTCAACCCCTACGCCGGCCTGATCGTCGCCCTGGTCTGCACGATCGTGGGCACGATCGCCTTCGCGATGCAGCGCGGCACCGAGCCGCCGGTCCGCCGCGGCGAGAAGCACTCCGGCACCCCGATCACCATCCCCGGGATCGCCCTGCTGTCGTGCGTGTTCCTGGCGATGGGCGCGGTCTTCGGCTCGGTGGACCTGATCACGGTGGCGTTCGCCGAGGAGCAGGGGGCCAAGCCCGCCGCGGGGCTGCTGCTGGCCTCGATCGCGAGCGGGAGCCTGGTCTCCGGCCTCTGGTACGGCGCGCGGCGGTGGAAGATCTCGCTGCGCCGCCGGTTCGTCCGCGCCCTCGGGGTGTTCGCCGCCGGGCTGACCCCGATCGCCCTGATCGGCGACGTCAAGATCATGGTCCCGGCGCTGTTCCTCGCCGGGCTGGCCATCTCCCCAACGATCATCACCGGTTACGCGCTGGTCGAGCGGCTGGTCCCGGCCCACCTGCTCACCGAGGGCATGTCGTGGGTCTCCACCGCGGTCGGCTTCGGCGTGGCGCTCGGCGCCTGGGCGGGCGGCCGGCTCACCGACGTCTTCGGCGCCTCCAACGCCTACGGGTTCTCCTTCGCCTGCGCCATACTCGCCGTGCTCATCGGCGTCGGCGGCTCCACCTGGCTGCGGACCCCTATCCCCCAGCAGTAATCATGAGTATTGTTCACATTCGCGAGCGGAGCGGGGGTGAACAGGTGCCCGCGGCGTAGGCCGAAGGCGCAGACCATGCGTGCTCCATGACGCCGACAGGCAGGAGCGTGCATGAGCGAGACATTCCGCAACTGGGCCGGGAACCAGTCCGCCACCCCGCAGGAGGTCCGCGTGCCCTCCTCGACGGAGGAGGTGGCGCGGGCCGTACGGGACGCCGCCGCCTCGGGGCGCCGGGTGCGGATGGTCGGCACCGGGCACTCCTTCACCGGGGTCGCGCTGACCGACGGCCTGCTGCTGCGGCCGGAGGCCCTGACCGGCGTCCGCGAGAGCGGCGACGGCTGGGTGACGGCGGCCGCTGGCACACCGCTCCACGTGCTGAACGAGGAGCTCGACCGGATGGGCCTGGCCCTGGCGAACATGGGCGACATCACCGCCCAGACCCTCGCCGGCGCCATCCAGACCGGCACCCACGGCACCGGCCGGGAGGTCGGCGGTCTGGCCGACCAGGTGACCGGGCTGGAGCTGGTGCTCGCCGACGGCGAGGTCGTCACGGTCACCCGCGGCGGCACGGGGAAGGTCCGCGACGGGGTGAGCGAGCAGGATCTGTTCGACGCCGCCCGGGTCGGCCTCGGCGCGCTCGGCGTGGTGACCGCGGTGACCTTCCGGGTGGAGCCGTCGTTCCTGCTGCGCAGCGTCCGGCAGCCGATGACGCTGACCGGGATCCTCGACTCGCTCGACACGATCACCTCGGACAACGAGCACCTGGACTTCTTCTGGCTGCCGCACACCGACACCTGCCTGACCAAGCGGAACAACCGGAGCGCGGGGCCGGCCGATCCGCCCGGCGCCTTCAGGCACTGGCTGGACAACAAGTTCCTGGAGAACACCCTGTTCGGCGCGTTGTGCGGGATCGGCGGGCGCTTCCCCGGCGCGATCCCCCGGCTCAACGCGATCTCGGCGGCGGCGCTGTCGGCCTCGACCCACACCGACACCTCGTACAAGATCTTCACGAGCGTGCGGGACGTGCGCTTCCTGGAGATGGAGTACGCGATCCCGCGCGAGCACCTCGGCCAGGCCCTGCGCGAGACCCGCGACCTCGTGGAACGGCGGGACTGGAAGATCACCTTCCCGGTCGAGGTGCGGGTCACCCCGCCCAGTGACGCGTGGCTGTCCACCGCCTACGGCAGGGACTCGGCCTACATCGCCTGCCACATCTACCGGCCGACGCCGAACCCGGCCTACTTCGAGGGCGTCGAGGAGATCATGACCCGGCTGGGCGGCCGGCCGCACTGGGGCAAGCTCCACACCCGTGACGCGGCCTACCTGGCCACGGTCTATCCCCGGTTCGGCGACTTCCGGGCGCTGCGGGACCGGCTGGACCCGCAGCGCGTGTTCACCAACGACTATCTGGACGCCGTGCTGGGCTGAGACGGCCCCTCAGCGGCCGTCGAGGACGCTCTGCTCCTCGGGCCCCTCGCTCTGCGGACCGCCCTCGTCGGGAGGGGGCAGCTCACTCGGCGGCGGGCCGGTCGGCTGGTCGCTGGGCTCCGGCGACGGGTCGATCTGGGTGGGACCGGGGGTCGGGTCCGGGGCCGGGGTGCGGGTCGGAGTGGCCGAGGGGGTGGGCTCGGCGGGCGGCTCCGACTCCGGCCGCTCGGACTGCCCGGAGTCGGCGGTCGCGGCCGGCCCGGGGGTCCGGTCGGGGGTCGCCGGCGGCGCCGGGCTGGCCGGCCTGGAGTGCTTGACCCGGTCGGGGCTCTTGTCCCGCTTGCCCGCGCCGGGGTTGAGGCTGGTGCCCGACCCCTTCTCCCCCCGGACGGTGCTGGAGACCGGCTGCCCGGTGAGCCCCTCGAACCCCAGGATGGCCCCCATGCCCAGCGCGAACGTCACCACCGCCGTCACCGCCAGCATCCAGACCCTGACGCGGGAGCCGTCGGCGTGGGTGCCGTCGGTGATCCTGGGCAGTTCGGCCGTGGCCGGGTCGACGTCCACCACGACGAGGCCGTTCAGGTCGTCGGCGCTCGGCGCCGTGCCGCCGCCGACGGCCGGGAGCACCGAGGTCGGGGCCTCGGGGTCCGCCGGGGCCGGCCCGCTCACCGGGAACGGCGAGGTCGGGGCGTCCGGATCCACCGCGCCGCCGACGGCCGGGAGCACCGAGGTCGGGGCGTCGGGGTCCGCCGGGGCCGGCCCGCCGGCCCACCGAGCCTGCGCCCCGCCCCGCACGGTGGCCCGCGCGGCCGTCGCCAGCTCGCCCTTGCCCTCCACCTTTCTGGGCGGGTCGTCGGCGGCCTCGTGTCCTCTGAGGAGGGTGAGCTGGGTGCCGGTGCGCTTGAGGTAGTGGGTGTACACGGCGCCGCCGACCGTGCTCCCGACGCTCATCACGGCCGCGCCGATCACCGTACCGGCGACCCCCAGATACGATGCGGCCACCGCCGCCGTCATCGTGGCCAGAGCGCCCCCCACGATCTGCGGCACGCTCAGATCGAATCTCTGCTGGCCGCCCATTCCCCGAATCAGTCCCTTCTCACAAGCTTTCGGTAAAGGGGTGCGTAAAGGCTCCCTCGAAGAATGACGCATCCGCGTGTCCTGTTGTTCCTGTGACCTGTGCGACAGGCAGATTCGCAGACGCCCCGCGCCGCCCAACCCCGAGGGAGTACGCCGGAGATGACATTCTCCTGCCGTCCACACCGACCGCCGCTCCACGCCGCACCGGCTGCCATGATCTCCGGCGACGGTGACGGCCCGGACCGCACCGGACCGCCGCCCCACGCCCCCGTGGCCGCGACACGCCACCCGGGGACCGGCCGGCGGGCCCCGATGTCATCTCCCGGCTATTGGCCGAAGTCCACAACGGCACCCGGCGTTATTGGGGAGAATCCGTCGAGGACCCTGAACGTGCTGCTCCACACCGGTGCCTGCAAGTAGATGAATGGAGCAAATGTGACCGGCGTCACATCGCTGCGAGCCCCATCCAGGAAGGCGATGTTCGGACATGCCGGGTACGGTGCTGGCAGGCAACCGGCACACGCGAGAGACTCAAGGGTCCGGGGGAAGATTGAGCACGACGACGAAGGGACTCGCATGCAGGAGCTCCGACTCGTCGCGGTGAGTGAGGACGGGACCTATCTCGTGCTGGCGACAGCCGGCCGGGGGACCCGGTTCACGCTGCCCGTCGACGACCGGCTCCGTGCTGCCGTCCGCGGCAACTTCTCCCGTCTCGGCCAGTACGAGATCGAAGTGGAGAGTCCGTTGCGCCCCAAGGAGATCCAGGCCCGGATCCGTGCCGGCGAGACCGCGGAGGAGATCGCCGCCACGGCGGGCATCCCGGTCGAGCGGGTGCGGTGGTTCGAGGGCCCCGTGCTCCAGGAACGTGAGTACATGGCTCAGCAGGCGCAGCGCTGCGCCGTGCGGCTGCCGGGCGACTCCGCTCCCGGTCCCACCCTCGGCGACCTGGTCGCCGAGCGGCTGACCCGTCGCGGCGTGCCCGCCGACGAGATCGACTGGGACTCCGCCAAAAGGGACGACAACCTGTGGCGGATCAAGCTCGGTTTCGTTTGGAACGGTCACAGCCGCAACGCCGAGTGGATCTTCGATCCGCGCCGGCGCCACATCACGCCGCACGACGACGAGGCCATGCGCCTGTCCGCCGGCGAATACGTCGAACCGGTCGAGGACTCCATCGTCACGCCGTTCGTGCCGCGCGTGGCCAAGCTCGCACCGGTGCCGCCGCTGGCGCCCGAGCCGCTGAACCAGCCGCCGGTGTCGTTCCCCTCGGTGGTGCGCAACGAGCCCCCGGCCGCTCCGGCCCACGAGCAGCCCGAGCCTCCGGCCGCCTACGAGCAGCCCGAGTCCCCGGCCGCCTACGTGCAGCCGCCGATGCCCCCGCTCCCGGCCGGATACGAGGCGCCGAGGTCCTCGGTGCCGCCGCTGCGCGCCCCGGACCAGCCCGGTTACACACCGGCCAGGGCGCCGGAGCCGGTCAGGAGGCCCGATCCCGCCGTCCACGAGCCGGCCGAGCCCGCCCCGCCGGTCGGCGCCGCCGAGCCGGAGCCGGCGGCCGGGACGGCACCGGCCGCGCCGGAGCCGGCCCGCCTCCCGGAGCCCGAGCCCGTCGCGCCGGCGGTGGCCGCCGCGCCCGAGCCGGTCACCGTGGAGGAGCCGGTCGCCACGCCGGAGCCGGTCGTCGCGGAGGTTCCCGAGACCGCGCCCGAGCCGGCCGCGCCGGAGCCCGTCCGGGAGCAGGCCGCCGAGCAGGAGACGACGGCACCCGAGGCGGCGCCCGACACCGAGGAGCCCGCGGCCGAGCCGGAACCGGCCCGGGAGGCCCCGATAGCCGTGCCGGCGGCACGCGTCAGCGCGGACGAACGGCCTGCTCCGGCCGGACCGGTCAAGGAAGGGGCACGGCAGCCGGACAAGCCCGCGGCGCAGGAGCCCGAGGCCGCCAAGCCCGCGGTGGACAAGCCTGCCGAGGCGCCGAAGCCCGCGGAGCCGCCGAAGCCGGCACCGCCCCCGGCACGGCCGGCGAAGAAGGCCCGGGGACGGCGCGCGTCGGTGCCGACCTGGGACGAGATCATGTTCGGCGCCCGCCGCCAGGACTGACCACAGCGCGGCGGAGCGGGGGTGACCGGAGAGCCGGTCGCCCCCGCTCCGCCGTGTGGACGGGTCACGGATCCACGGAGCGCCCGGAGCACCCGCCGCACGGAGCAGTCACAACCATCCACCGCACGGGCAGATCACAGTGCCACGCCGTACGGAGGGATCACGACCGCTCCGCCGGTCAGGCGGGTCAGGGCCGGGTGGCGGCTCCGCCGGTGCCGAACGGGGCGAGCCAGCCGGGCGTGACCTCGGCGGCGAAGGCCACGCCCTCGGCCTCGCCGACGTCGATCGCCTCGTAGCCGCCGGTGCCCGCGCCGACTCCGGCGACCACGGTCAGCACCCCGGCACGCCGCTGGAACCACGTCTGCCGGAGGGTCCAGCCGACCACGGCCCGCTCCTCCACCACGGCCTGGGAGCGGCGCAGCGACCCCGACCGGACCGACAGGCGGGCCCCGTCGTAGGTATGGCCGAGAGAGCGGTAGCGGTCCAGGCCGAGCGGGACGCCCAGGGCCGCCAGGAGCAGCGCCGGCAGCGCGAGCCCCCACCAGAGCGGGGACCACGTCACGGCGGCCACCGCCGCGCAGGCGGCGACCACCAGCCACGGGAAGACCGCCCGGAACAGCCGGCGCCTGCGCGCCGCCGCCGGGTGGGGCCGCAGCCCGGTGGCGATCGGGCCGATCGCCTCGCCCACCACGTCGAGCACGATGGCCCGCGGCACCACCGGCATCAGCTGCCCCCGGGTCTCGGAGTCGCCGAGACCGGTCACGATCGCCCACGCGCGGGCGAAGCCCGCCCATCGTTCGGCCGGCCCCTCCACCAGCTCGAACCCGCGCACCCTGCGCCGCTCCAGCGACACGCTGCGGCGGGTGACCAGGCCGCGCTCGGCGATGAGATAGCCCTCCCTGGCGCGCAGGGTGAAGTCCCAGTTGAACACGGCGTACATGATCGCGCCGACGACCGGCATGGCGAGCACCAGCAGCACCAGGGCGCCGACGAGGAGGGCGGGGTGCCCCCAGAGCCACTCCCCCGCGCTCACCACGGCCCGTCCGTCGATCTTGAGCTCCGAGCCCCACTGGAAGGCCAGGCCCACGGCACCGGCCACCAGCGCGAACGGGGTCAGCAGGTAGGCCCCCGACAGGGGACCGTAGGCGAGCCACTTGCGCGGCACCACGAAGAACACCCGCTCGGGAGTCGTCTCACCGACCTCGTGACGGGCCGTGGCGGTGACGGCGGTCCCCGTGGGAGCGCCGGAGTCCGTCACGGCGTCGCCGGCCGGGCCGGTCCCCGGGAGCGCGGGATCCGGCCCCGCGCCCGCCCGGGCGGCCTCCTGCGCCTGGGCCCGCCGCGCCATCCGGGCGCGGGCGTGCCACAGGAGCACGGCCTTGAGCCGCTCGGCCTCCTCGACGGTCACCCCGTCGAGCTCGCCCTCCTGCTTCTCGTCACCACCCGCTCCGGTGTCGATCCTCAGCACCGCGATGCCGAGCAGCCGGTGCAGGGGCGGGTTGCTGACGTCGACGCCCCTGATCCGCTCCAGCGGGATCGTCCGCACCGACCTGCTGACCAGCGCCCGGGTGAGCTCCAGCCGGTCGCCGACGACCTGGTAGGTGAAGGTGGCCCAGCGGACGGCGGCGTAGACGACCGAGCCGACGACGCCGAAGGCCGCCCACCCGAACGAGCCCGGCGAGAAGCCGCCGATGAACAGGACGCCGGCCAGCGGCAGGAAGAGCGAGGGCAGCATCCGGATCGGATCCGTCAGCAGCACCTTGGGGCTGAGCCTCAGCCTGGGGCCGGTCGGCGGCGGGCCGTACTCCCGGCCCGCCGGCGCGGCCTGCGGGCCTGGGGGCGGGCCGCCGGGGGTGGCGTCGGAGCGGGCCTCGTCCTGCGCACCCGGCTCCCCCGGAGGGCTCTGCCGCCCTGGAGGCGCCGCGGGAGGACTCCGCCGCTCGGGAGGTTCGGTCATGTGGCGTCGTCCCTCAGCTCCTCGGCCCGCCGGGCGAGCTCCTCGGCCAGGGCCGCGGCGACCTCGTAGTCGAGGCCCTGGATCGTGGACGACCCCGCGTGGGAGGCGGTGCGGATCTCGACCGTGGCCAGCCCGAGCGTCCGCTCCAGCGTGCCCTGCGTCTTGTCCACCGTCTGGATCCGGCTGACCGGGACGAAGGCCCACTCCCTGCTGATCCACCCGGACCGGGCGTAGACCACGTCCCCGCTGAGCTCCCACCGGTGCACGGCGTAGCGCCAGAAGGGCTCGACGATCGCGGCCGGCACGACGAGCACCGCCACCACGGCCGGCAGCCACCAGACGCCGTCCAGCGCCCAGCCGGGCAGCCAGGACCACCGGCCGCCGTCGGCCCACCGGGCCAGCAGGAAGGATCCGCCCACCAGCACGACGGCCCAGAACGCCTGTTCCAGCAGCCACAGCGTGACGGCCTTGCGGGAGACCGGGTTGGCCGGGGCGCGCAACGGGACGCGATCGCCTCCCGGGGGCCGCGCGCCCGCCCCGCCTGCCGCCGGGGCGCCGTTCGTGACATCCCTGTGCTCATCGGCTCGGTCGCTCACGCTGTCAGCCTAGAGGGTCGGGCGGGCGGCCCCTCGTGTCAGCGATCTGTCAGCGGGCCCCACCGGGGTCAGCGGGCGATCAGAGAAGTGTCAGTGGGGCGGTGCACTCTGGTGGCCCGATCACTAGGAAGAGGTGCCGATCATGCGATACGCCATTCAGGCGGAGGGTCTGGTGAAGCGTTACGGGGAGACCCGTGCCCTCGACGGGGTCGATCTCCTCGTGCCGCAGGGACGGCTGCTCGGCGTCCTGGGGCCCAACGGGGCGGGCAAGACCACCGCCGTGCGGATCCTGGCGACGCTGCTCCGCCCCGACGGAGGCAGGGCGTCGGTCGGCGGGTTCGACGTGACGGAGCAGGCCCACCAGGTGCGGTCGCTGATCGGCCTCACGGGACAGTACGCCGGGGTCGACGAGACGCTCACCGGCGTGGAGAACCTGGTGATGCTCGGCCGCCTGCTCGACCTGTCGCGGGCCGCCGCCCGGGCGAGGGCGGCCGAGCTGCTGGAGCGGTTCGAGCTGACGCACGCCGGGAGCCGGGCGGCCAAGACCTACTCGGGCGGCATGCGCCGCCGCCTCGACCTGGCGGCCAGCCTGGTGGGACGGCCCCAGGTGCTGTTCCTCGACGAGCCGACCACCGGCCTCGACCCGCGCAGCCGCACCGAGCTGTGGAGCGTGGTGCGCGACCTCATGGCCGACGGGGTGACGGTGCTGCTCACCACCCAGTATCTGGAGGAGGCCGACCAGCTCGCCGACGACATCGTGGTGTTCGACCACGGCAGGGTGATCGCCTCGGGCACCTCCGACGAGCTGAAGGCGACCACCGGGGCGCAGGTCCTGGAGGTCCGGCCGCTCCGGCCCGACCAGCTCGACCTGGTCGTCCAGGTCGTCGCCGACGTCGTCGGTGACACCCCGGCATCGGCCGGCGGGAAGGTCGTGGCGTCGGTGCACGACCCCGCGGTGGTGCCGGCGATCGTGCGGCGGCTGGACGACCTCGGGGTCGTCGCCTCCGAGCTCGCCCTGCGCAAGTCCAGCCTCGACGAGGTCTTCCTGGCCCTGACCGGTCACCCCGCCGAGGACGAGCCCGCCGGAACCATGAAGGACGAAGAGGTGTTCGCATGACCACGACGACCGCACCGGTCCCGGCCGCTGCCAGGCGTCCCGGCCTGTCGGCCGGGTTCCGCCAGACGATGACGCTCACCTGGCGCAGCCTGGTGCAGATCAAGCACAACCCCATGGAGCTGCTCGACCTGAGCGTGCAGCCGGTGATGTTCCTGCTGCTGTTCACCTACGTGTTCGGCGGCGCCATCGCCGGGAGCACCGGAGACTACCTGCAGTTCGCGCTGCCCGGCCTGGTCGTGCAGAACGCGCTGTTCGCCACGTTGACCACGGCGATCGGCCTCAACACCGACATCACCAAGGGCGTCTTCGACCGGCTGCGCAGCCTGCCGATCGCCCGCACCGCGCCGCTGGCGGGCCGGATCGTCGCCGACACCGCCAAGCAGCTCTGGGCGCTGTTCCTGTTCCTCGGGATCGGCACGATCCTCGGCTTCCGGATCCAGACCGGAGTGACCGGCGTGCTGGGCGCGGTGGCGCTGCTGCTGGTCTTCGCGCTGGCGATGTCCTGGATGTCGGTGCTCATCGGCCTCAAGGCGAAGGATCCGGAGAAGGTGCAGATCTTCGCATTCTCCCTGATGATGCCGTTGACGTTCACCAGCAACGCGTTCGTGCCGACCGACACGATGCCCGGCTGGCTGCAGGTGTGGGTGAACGTCAACCCCGTGACGCAGCTCGCCGACGCCGTCCGCGGGCTGCTGATCGGCGGCGAGGTCGCCGGAGCGGCGGTCAGCTCGCTGCTGTGGGCCGCCGCGCTGGCGGTGGTCTTCGCTCCTCTGGCGATCCGCGCATTCCGCAGCCGGGCCTAACCTGTCGGGACGCCGCGGACCGTCTGTCGGGACGCCGCGGACTGCGGAAGGCGGCCCGGACGCCGCGGAGAAGCATCGAAGAGAAACCGGAGTGATCGCGTGTTGGTGGTTCACGGCGCATGGGTGGACGGGCGGCTGGGGGTCTGGGCGGAGGACACCGCCCGGGCCCCCGGCCCCGCCTCCCGGGCCACGCTCCGCCCCCATCCGTTCGCGGCCCCCGCGGCGGTCCTGGCCACGGCCCTCGGCGTGACCGGCCCGGCCGCGACGGCCGCCGGGGAGACCTCCGCCGGAGGCGGGACCGAGGTGGGGCGGGGGGCCGAGGAGCGCGAGCTGACCATCCTGCTCCCCGGTTCCACCAGGGGCCCGCTGCCCTCGCCCGAGTCCGGGCTCACGGGCTCGGCGCGCACCCCGAGGATCTCCGCCTGGCGCGTCCCCGCGCTGCTGCTCCCCCCGGCCGGGGCGCTCCGCCTGCTCGGCTCCCTGTCCGGTCCGGAGGCGGGCGCGGGCCGGTCCGGCCTCGGCTCGGAGCAGACGGGCGGGGGCGCGCAGGGGCTCGAATGGGGTCCCGGGCTCTCCCTGCGCTACTTCGCCGTGGTCGCCGAGCACGCGCGCGCCCTGGTGCGGCGCGGCCGGATCCTGCCCCAGCTCGTCCTGGAGGACGGCGGCCGGGCCGCCCGCTGGCGGCCCGTGCTCACCGGCGCCGACCCGGCGGCGCTCGGCGACCTCGCCGCCGCCATGCCGCCGGTCTGCCGGGCGGTGGCCGGGGAGCGCCCGGCCGGGGACGTGCTGCACGAGGCCCTGGACGGCCTGGTGGACGGCGCGGCGCGCCTGGCGCTGCCCGACCGCCTCATCCTCGGCCACCGGCCGGGGGCCAAGGCGCCCCTGCCCGACCGCTGGCTGTACGCGCTGACCGGCGAGGACGCCGCGCTCCCCGGCGCCAGACCCGCCGAGGTGACGCCGCTCGCCGACGCGCTCGACGCGTGGTACGCCTCGGCGCACGAGCTGGACGGGCCGGTCCGGGCCTGCTTCCGGCTCATCGAGCCCGTCGGGGAGGGCACGTCCTGGAAGGTGGAGTTCGGCCTCGCCCCCAGCCCCGCCGGGCCCGGCGACGCGGACGGGGCCGGGGAGGCGGCCGGTTACCTGTCGGCCGACCGGATCCGGGCCGGGGAGCGGGCCCCCTGGCTGCCCGAGCGGCCGCAGGAGGTCCTCCGCGCCGACCTGGCCCGGGCCGTCCGCCTCCACCCCGACCTCTACAGCGCGCTGCGCGACCCCGAGCCGTCCGGCCTGGCCGTCGAGACGGCCTGGGCGTTCTCGTTCCTGCGCAACGGCGCCCCCATGCTGAGGGCCGCCGGCTACGGCGTGCTGCTGCCGGCCTGGGCGGGGCGCCAGGGGCTGGGCCTGAAGCTGACCACTCGGACGGTCGCCGGCGAGGAGGGGTCCGGCCTGGACCGGCGGGTGAGTTTCCGGCTGGACGTCGCCATCGGCGACCACACGGTCACCGAGGAGGAGCTGGCCGGGCTGGCCCGGCTCAGGATCCCCCTGGTCCAGGTCAAGGGCCAGTGGATCGAGCTGGACGACCAGCAGCTCAAGGCGGCGCTGAAGGTCGTCGAGCAGCGCGGCGGCGGCGAGCGGACCGTGGGCGAGGTGATCCGCGAGGTCGTGGAGGGCGGTGACGAGGACCTGCCGCTGGTCGCGGTGGACGCCGACGGCCTCCTCGGCGATCTCCTCTCCGGCGAGGCCGAGCGCCGGCTCACCCCGGTCGGCGCGCCCAGGGGCCTGAAGGGGACGCTCCGCCCCTACCAGGAGCGCGGCCTGTCATGGCTGAGTTTCCTGTCGGATCTGGGGCTGGGCGGCATCCTCGCCGACGACATGGGGCTCGGCAAGACCGTGTCCACCCTCTCCCTGCTGCTGTCCGAACGCGAGGGCGGCACGCCCCCGCCGACGCTGCTGATCTGCCCGATGTCGCTTGTCGGCAACTGGCAGAAGGAGGCGGCCAGGTTCGCCCCCTCGCTGCGGGTCCACGTCCACCACGGCGGCACGCGCAAGCGGGACGGCGAGCTGGCGGCGGCGGTGCGGGAGGCCGACCTGGTCGTCACCACGTACGGCACGGCACTGCGGGACCTGGGGGCGCTGGCGGCCCTGGAGTGGGGCAGGGTGGTCTGCGACGAGGCCCAGGCGATCAAGAACAGCGGGGCGCAGCAGTCGCGGGCGGTGCGGTCGATCCCGGCCCGCACCCGTCTGGCGCTGACCGGCACCCCGGTGGAGAACCGCCTGTCGGAGCTCTGGTCGATCATGGAGTTCTGCAACCCCGGGCTGCTCGGCCCGGCCAAGCGGTTCCGCAGGCGCTACCAGGAGCCGATCGAGGCACGGCGCGACGAGCACGCCACCCGGGCGCTGAAGCGGGCAACCGGGCCGTTCGTGCTGCGGCGCCTCAAAACCGACCGGTCGATCATCTCCGACCTGCCGGAGAAGCTGGAGATGAAGGTCTGGTGCACGCTCACCCCGGAGCAGGCGGCGCTGTACAGGGCCGTGGCGAACGACATGCTGGACAGGATCGACGGCTCCCGGGGCATCGAACGCCGGGGCAACGTGCTGGCCACGATGACCCGGCTCAAGCAGATCTGCAACCACCCCGCCCACCTGCTCAAGGACGGCTCGCGGCTGGCCGGCCGGTCGGGGAAGCTGGCCCGCCTGGAGGAGCTGGCGGAGGAGATCGTCGAGGAGGGGGACAAGGCCCTGGTGTTCACCCAGTACACCGAGTTCGGCTCCCTCCTGCAGCCCTACCTGGCCGCCCACCTGGACCGGCCGGTGCTGTGGCTGCACGGCGGGCTGTCCAAGAACAGGCGGGAGGAGCTGGTGGAGCGCTTCCAGCGCGACGACGAGCCGATGCTGTTCCTGCTGTCGTTGAAGGCGGCCGGCACCGGCCTCAACCTGACGGCCGCCAACCACGTGATCCACGTGGACCGCTGGTGGAACCCCGCGGTGGAGGACCAGGCGACCGACCGGGCCTTCCGGATCGGCCAGCGGAGGAATGTCCAGGTCAGGAAGTTCGTCTGCGTGGACACACTTGAGGAGCGGATCGACGAGATGATCGAACGGAAGAAGGCGCTCGCCGAGCGCGTGGTCGGCACCGGCGAAGACTGGATCGCCGACCTGTCCACCGAGCAGCTGCGCGAGCTGTTCCAGCTCGGCCCCGGGGCGGTGAGCTGACATGACCGACGGCGACGACGCGCTCTCACCGGCCGGACCGGCACCGGGCGCCCCCTGCGAGGGACCCGGCCCCGTGGCCGCCGGACCGGCGCCGGGGGCGCTCTCCGGCGGACCCGCCCCCACGGCCGCTCCGGAGCCGGAGGCGCCCTTCGACGGGCGGCCGGCCGGCTTCTACTCCCCCGGCGTCTCGCTGAGCCGGCTGCGGCCGCGGCCGGACGCCGCGGCGGCCCCCGCGGACCTGCTGCTGCGGGCGCTGGAGCCGCCGCCGGTCAAAGTACGGCACATCCCCCTCGTCGACCTGCTGCGGAGGCACTACCGGGAGCTGGGCGGCGAGTAGGGCACCCCGCCGCCGCGCGCCTGGCCCGCGCGGGCGGCGCGTCTAGCCCGCGAGGGCGATGATCTCCTCCCGGGACAGCAGGCGGCCGCGCTCGTAGCAGCGGGAGTATTCCCGCCGGCCGAGCGCGGCGACCGTGCGCTCGGTGATCCGCACGTGGTCGAAGTCGACCACCGCGTCGATGCCCCGGACCGCCGCGGCGCCGCCCAGGAGCACGGCCGCGGTGGCCGGGTCGCCCTCCGACAGCACCAGCCCGGCGCAGCCGATCAGCACCAGGCCCAGCACGGCCACCTCCCGCGTCTCCGCGGCCTGCGCCAGCGCGGTGTCGAGCAGCCGCCGGCTGCGGACCAGGTCGCCCTCCTGCTCGGCCAGCAGGCCCAGCGCCGTGTTGATCGAGGCCCGGGAGTGCAGCGGGATGCTGGGGGTCTCGTCGATCACGCGCATGGCCTCGGCGTAGTAATGCCTGGCCTCGTTGAGCTTGCCGTCCTCACGGGCGAAATCTCCCCGGGCGCTGAGCAGGTTCAGTGCGGCGATCCGGTCCCCGTTGCCGATGGCGGCGCGGAGGGTCTCCTCCAGGAGCTCCTCCGCCGCCGCCCGGTCTCCGGCGAGGTTTAGCCCCAGCGCCAGGCGCCCCCGCATGTAGGCGACCTCCTCGACCGCGCCGAGCTCCTCCATCAGGGCGAGCGCCTCGTGGACCTCCTCCAGCGCCCGTTCGGGCTCGCCGTGCAGGAAGTCCAGATCCGACAGGGAGGCGAGCACGTTGGCGACGCCCCAGCGGTCCCCGATGGCCCGGAAGTCGCGCAGGGCGGCGGACAGCTCGGTCCTGCTCTCGGGGATACGGCCCGCGAACAGGTGCTCGAACCCCCGGAACAGCCGTGCCGAGGTGGTCACCCAGGGGTCGGGGTGGGCGAACATCTCGTCGAGATAGAGGTCGTTGTCCGCGGACAGGCCCGAGAACAGCGCGAGGACCGGGCTCGCCATCACGACCAGGGGGTGCCACGGCCGGGGCAGCGTCTCGGGCGCCAGCCGTACGACCTCCTCCAGCTCGGCCCGTGCCGTGTCGAGCTCGATCCCCGCGCCCACCGCGTTGGACCCGTAGCAGGCCCGGGCCAGGGCGAGCGAGACGGGGTCGGCGCCCTCTCCGGCCAGCCTGAGCACCTCCCGGGCGCGGTGGGCGCCCTCGACCCGGTAACCGCGCAGCCACCAGTACCATCCCAGGGCGCCGACCAGCCGCAGCGCCAGGTCGGTCCGGGCCACCTCGACGGTCCAGCGCAGCGCGGCCGTCAGGTTGTCGTGCTCGGCGGCCATCTGGGTGATGACGGCGAGCTGCCGGTGATCGCGGAGGCCGGGATCCGAGGTCTCGGCCAGCTCGGTGAAGAACATCGCGTGGGCCAGCCGCACGCGGCCCTGCTCGCCCGACTCGGCCAGCCGCTCGGCGGCGTAGGCGCGGATGGTCTCCAGCATCCGGTAGCGGACGACGGTGTCGTGGCTGTGGGCCACCACCAGGGACTTGTCCACCAGCCGGGCCAGCACGTCGAGCACGTCGGCCCGGTCCAGGCCCTCCCCCGAGCAGATCTCCTCGGCGCAGTCGAGAGCGGCGCCCCCGGCGAAGACGGACAGGCGGCGGGCCAACACCCGCTCCTGCCCGTCCAACAGATCCCAGCTCCATCCGACCACCGCGCGGAGCGTCTGGTGGCGGGGCAGCGCCGTACGGCTGCCGCCGGTCAGCAGGCGGAAGCGGTCGTCGAGCCGGTGCGCGATCTGCTCGGCCGACAGCGAGCGGAGGCGGGCGGCCGCCAGCTCGATGGCGAGCGGCATGCCGTCGAGCTCCCGGCAGATCCGCACCACCGCGCCGGCCTCGTCCTCGGGCCGGTAGCCGGGCCGGACGGCCGCGGCGCGCTCGGCGAACAGGCGGACGGCCGGGTAGCCGAGGGCCTCGCCCGGGTCTCCGCCGCTCGGCGGGAGCCCGAGCGGCGGCACCGGCCAGGTCAGCTCTCCGGTGATGCCGAGGGGTTCACGGCTGGTGGCCAGGATGCGCACCCCGGGACAGCCCGCGAGCACCCGGTCGGCGAGCTCCGCCGCCGCCTCGACCACGTGCTCGCAGTTGTCCAGGACGATCAGCAGCCGTTTCCCGGTGAGTCCCGAGACGAGGCGGGCCAGCGGATCGCGGCGGGCGGGCACGGGGATCGCGCCGTGGCCGGCGGCGGACGCCTGCGGCGGAGGGTCGCGCAGCTCCAGCGCCGAGAACACGGTCTGCGGGACCTCCGACGGCTCGGCCACCGGGGCGAGCTCGACCAGCCACACCCCGTCGGGCATCCGGCCGGCGACCGCCTCGGCCGACTCGACGGCCAGCCTGGTCTTGCCCGCGCCGCCGGGGCCGAGCAGGGTGACCAGCCGGTTGTCGGCGAGGAGTCCGGCCGTCCGCGCCAGGTCGCGCTCGCGGCCGACGAAGCTGGTGAGCCTGGCTGGCAGGTTGCCCCGCCGCGGGGCCTCGCCGGGCGGTGGGAGCCCCGGACCGCTCCCGCCGGGCGGCGGGGCCTCCGGGCCGCTCCGGACCGGCGGGCCGCTTCCAGCGGGCGGCGGACGCCTGCCGTCCTCGGCCGGCGGACGCCTGCCGTCCTCGGCCGGCGGCCGGGACCCCGGACCGTCCTCGCCGGGCGGCGGGGCCGCCGGGCCGCTCCGGGGCCGCAGGCCGGTCTCGGCCCATTCGCGGCGCAGCATGGCGAGGTGGAGGCCGGCCAGCTCGGGTGAGGGGTCCACGCCGAGCTCGCCGGCGAAGACCAGCCGGGCGTCCTCGTAGGAGGCCAGAGCCTCGACGTGGCGGCCCGAGCCGTACAGGGCGCGCATGAGCTGGCCGCGCAGCCGCTCGCGCAGCGGGTGGGCGGCGATCAGGGCGGGCAGCTCCGCGACGGCCTCGGCCTGCCGTCCGAGCAGCAGGTCGGCCTCGACGCGGTCCTCGACGGCGGCCAGGCGGAGGGTCTCCAGCCTGGTGATCGCGGCGGCGACGGCGTCGTTGCCCGCCAGGTCGGCCAGGGCGGGCCCGCGCCACAGCGCGAGCGCGGCCCGGAGCGCGGTCGCGGCGTCGGCCGGGGCGCCCGCCCCGAGGGCCGCGCGGCCCTCGGCGGCCAGCCGGGCGAACCGGTGGGCGTCCACCCGGTCGGGATCGACGGCCAGCCGGTAGCCGGCCGCGTCGGCCTCCACCAGTCCGCGCTGATCGCCCAGCGCGCCGCGCAGCCGGGAGATCAGAGCCTGCAGCGCGTTGCCCACCGCGTTCGGCGGGCGCTCCTCCCACACTCCGGCGACCAGCCGGCCGACGGGCACGGTCCGGCCGGCGTCGAGAAGGAGCAGGGCGAGGAGGGTCCGCAGGCGCTGCCCGGCGATCTCCGCCGCCTCTCCTCGCCGGCGGATCTCCAGGGGGCCGAGGATGGCGAAGGTCATTTCCGTGTCCAACCTCACCCCCTCCATCCTTCGATTCTGTCCGATTCCCGGGCATTTCCGAGCCATGGAACCTCGCGATCCGGTCTGCGCATCTTCCAGACCCGCGTAGCATCATCGGGCATGGGGCAGCCGAATACGTCTACGCGCCGCCCGCGGCGGACCGTCGGAACGGTGCTCGCCGCGGCGTTCGTCGTCGTCTCCTCCGGCTGCGGGATGGTGGGCAGCTCCGCCTCGGCCGACAGGCTGCAGCTGGAGCCGATCAACGTCTCGAGTCCTCGGTTGAAGGACGGCGCTCCGCTGCCGTCCGACTACTCGTGCAACGGCTCGGTCGGCAACCCGCCACTGCGCTGGTCGGGGGTGCCGGACAGCACGAAGTCCGTCGCGATCGTGGCCGACAACAACGCGCGCGCCGGTGGAGAGGTGAACTGGGTCGTGTTCGACATCGACCCGCGTACCAACGAACTGGCCGAGAACAGCGTCCCGGTGGGAGCTGTGGAAGGAAGCACGACAGGCGGCAAGGTGGGCTACACCCCTCCATGTCGCGCCCGGGAGAACTATCGTTTCACTGTCTACGCGCTCGACGGCAAGGTCGACCTTAAAAAGGGCGCCTCCCTCGACAAGACCTTGAAGAGCATCGCGGACAAGACGATCGCCTGGGGACGGCTCACCACGGCGCACATCGAGTGACAGGCCAAACACCGGAGGTATTAATGGTTACCAATTCTTCACTTAGGGTGTGACAACGCTCATAGTGGTCCGACACAATCAGATCCAATGTCCGAGCGCAGGTGATGCAAGGGGGCAGGTCGCGTCGATGGCCGCGCGACCTCACCGGCGCCGCTGGAAGGCCATGGCCTTGAGGGTGGTGCAATGATCGCGGTCGTAGTAAGTCTGGTCGCCGTCGTGCTCCTCGTGCTCGTCGTCGTGGCACTGGGAATGCGGTCGATGAACCGCAGGGAGAGCGCGCTCCCTGCGGAACGCCTGCGCGAGATGGCGGAGAAGGAGGCGCAGACCCCCACCACGTCCATCGACGACTTCGCCACGCGTGAGCCGAAGATGAACCATTTCTCGCCCGACCTCACCCCGTTCGACGAGCCCAAGCCGCCGCGCCCGCCGCGCCCGGCGGGCTCGCGCGGCAAGCGGGGCGTGAACGAGTTCGGCCAGGCCGACGACTACGACGACGACTACTGGACGCGGCTCCAGGCTGACGAGGGCGGTTTCGGAGGGTCCTTGGCAGCTCGGATGGGCGCCAGCCGTCCCGTCGGCGAGGACGGCCCGCCCCAGGCGGACGCCGAGGCGACCATGCAGGTGCCGCTGCCGAGCCGGTCCCAGACTCCCCGGGCGGACGCCGACGCGGTGACCGTGCAGGCCCCGCTGCCCAACCGGAAGCCGCCGTCCCGCCCCCCGGCCGCGCCCGCGCCGGCCGTCGCCTCCTCCTCCCTGCCCTCGGGCCTGGCCGATCTGGTCGGTCCGGTCCAGCCGGAGCCGGCCCCCACGACCGCCGCGCTCGCCGAGCAGAAGACGGTGACCTTCGCGGCCCCCACGCCCGGCGCCTTCGGCGAGGGCCGCGCCCCGCGCCCGAACACCCCGCGCTCCCGCCGGAGCAGCCGCGGCTCCGCCTCGGGCGGCGCCCCCGGCAAGGGCACGCCCTCCCGGCCCGACCCGTTGAGCGACCCGCTGGGCGGCCCCTACCCGCGCGGCACCGGTCCGGTGACCTCCAGCGGCTCGATGCCCGCCCTCGGCGCGACCGGCGGGCCCCTCGGCCCCGAGGCCGGCGCCGGTCCGCTCCCCCCGATGCCTCCGATGGGCCCCACGACCAGCGGCGGTTTCCCCGCGTCACCGAGCGCGGACCCGCTCGCGGCGCCGTACGGCGCGGCGCCCGAACCGCCCAGGCCCATCTCCGACAACCCCTGGGCCCAGGCCACCGCCCCGGGCTCCGGGGGATGGCCGGCCGCCAACACCGCCGACATCCTCGACGACCCGGCGCCGTCCTACAGCTCCTACCAGACGCCGGTCTACAACGCTCCGCCCGCGGCCTCCTATGAGGTCAGCTCCGGCTGGGCCACCATCGACGACGACGCGCTCACCGGCCCCACCCCGGCGCTGTCGACCCCGACGGGCCCCTCCCGCAGCGTCTCCCCCTACGACGACCGCACGGCCGAGGCGCGGCCCGGGCCGGGCTACGGCTACGATCCCGCCCAGCGCGCCACCCCGGCGGCCCCGGCGGCCCCGGCCGCCTGGCCGGAGCCCGCCTCCGGCGGCGGTGACGGCGCCAACGCGGCCTGGCCCAGCTACGGCGACCTCTACGGCACCGGCCCCACCGGGACCGCCGCCGTCCCCGACGATCAGGGCCACGGTTCCCGGGGCAACCACCACCGGGCACAGGAGCCGGACTACCCCGACTATTACCGCTGATTTCTCCCGCTCTGCGTAAAGGCCGCTGATAACCGCCCAGGCGGAGGGGGCCGACACCATAAGGTCTGCCCCATGGGGACGGACACGAAGAGTTACATGCCGCTCACAAGCAGCGGCCTTGCATCCGTGCTACGGCACGACCTGCCCGCCTCCCTGGTGGTCTTCCTGGTGGCGGTGCCCCTCTCGCTGGGCATCGCGGTGGCCTCAGGAGCACCACTGGCGGCCGGGCTCATCGCGGCGGTGGCGGGTGGCGTGGTGGTGGGCGCCCTGGGCGGTTCGACCGTCCAGGTGAGCGGCCCCGCCGCCGGTCTCTCGCTGGTGGTCGCCGAGTTGGTCATGACGTACGGCTGGCGCGCCACCTGCACGATCACCTTGATGGCGGGCGCCCTGCAGCTCCTGCTGGGGCTGTTCCGGGTCGCCCGGGCGGCGCTGGCGGTCTCCCCCGCCGTGGTGCACGGCATGCTCGCCGGGGTCGGCGTGGTGATCGCCCTCTCCCAACTGCACGTCGTGCTGGGCGGCAGCCCGCAGCGCTCGGCGGTCGGGAACCTGATCGAGCTGCCCCAGCAGATCGCCGACAACCACAGCCACGCGGTCTTCACCGGCCTGCTCACCATCGCGGTCCTGGTCGGCTGGGCCCGCCTGCCGCGGCGGCTGCGGATCGTCCCGGCGCCGCTGGCGGCCCTGTTCGCCGCCTCGGTGACCGCCGGGACGCTCGGCTGGGACGTCACCAGAGTCGACCTCTCCGAGAGCCTGAGCGGGTGGACCGCGCCGCTGTGGCCGCGGGGCGACTGGCACGGGATCATCGGAGCGGTGCTGCTGGTGGCGCTGCTGGCCGGGGTGGAGTCGCTGCTGTCGGCGGTGGCCGTCGACAAGCTGCACAGCGGCAGGCGGGCCGATCTGGACAGGGAGCTCACCGCCCAGGGCGTGGCCAACATGGTGACCGGCGCGCTGGGCGGGCTGCCCGTCGCCGGGGTCATCGTGCGCAGCACCACCAACGTCCGCGCGGGGGCGCGCAGTCGCTGGTCGACGGCCATGCACGGTCTCTGGATCCTGGTGTTCGCGGTCTGCCTGGGCTGGACGATCAAACTGATCCCCATGGAGGCGCTGGCCGCGCTGCTGGTCTTCATCGGCGTCCAGATGGTCAACGTGGGGCATCTGCGCAACCTGCGCGGCCACGGTGAGATCCCTGTCTACGTCGTCACCATGGCCGGGGTCGTGCTGATCGGTCTCGCCGAGGGCGTGCTGATCGGCCTCGGCCTCGCCGCCCTGTCGGCGCTGCGCCGCCTCACCTGGATCACCGTGCGGGCCAGGCCCGAGTCCGACGGCCGCTGGCACGTGCTGATCGGCGGCTCGCTGACCTTCCTGGGCGTGCCGCGGCTCACCTCGGAGCTGCGCGCCGTACCGGCCGGAGCGGCGGTGGAGCTGGATCTGAACATCGACTTCATGGACAACGCGGCCTTCGAGGCCATCCACACCTGGCGGCAGGATCACGAGCGCGGCGGCGGCACCGTCGACATCGACGAGATCCACGACGAGTGGTACGCCATGGCCGCCAGCGGCGCCCGGATGTTTCCCGCAAAGACCCCGCCGCGGGCGCCGGAGCGCTGGTGGCTGCCCTGGGCCCACCGGCGGCGCAGGCGGCCCGTGCCCACGGGCCCGCTGGTCCCGGCCCAGCCCATGGCGGCGGGGGACAGCCCCGCCGTGCCGGACCTGCTGGCCGGGGCACGGGAGTTCCACCGTCGCACGGCCCCGCTGGTCCAGCCGTTCCTGTCGGCGATGGCCCGCAAGCAGGAGCCCTCGCACCTGTTCATCACCTGCGCGGACTCCCGGATCGTGCCGAATCTGATCACCGCCAGCGGCCCCGGCGACCTGTTCACCGTCCGCAACATCGGCAACCTGGTGCCGCGGCTGGACTCGGCGCCGCCGGACGACTCGGTGGCGGCGGCGATCGAGTACGCGATGGGCGCGCTCGACGTCCGGACCATCACGGTCTGCGGCCACTCCGGCTGCGGGGCCATGGCCGCGCTGCTGGAGGGCGGCGAGAAGACCCACGATCTGCCCGCGCTGGGCCGCTGGCTCCGCCACGGCGACCACAGCCTGACCCGCTGGGCCGCCTCCGGAGGTGACGACGGCGGACCGCTGGACCGCCTGTGCCGGTCCAACGTGATCCAGCAGCTGGACAACCTGCGGACCTATCCCCAGGTGGACCGGCTCGTCCACGCCGGGCGCCTGCAGCTGGTGGGCCTCTACTTCGACATCGGCACGGCCCGGGTCCATGTCCTGCAGCAGCCCCCGCTCACGGCCAGCCCGCTGTGAGCGTACGGCTTGCGCCAGGGGTGGAAGCGCGTGATCTCGGCCGGGGCGGAGCGAGGAACGGGCGGCTGTGCGCGCTCTGGTGATCGGCGGCTCCGGTACCGGGCGCAGCGCGATCCGCCCGGTACAGGACCGTCCGCCCGGCCCGGTCCGGGCGTAGGATCCGTCCGAGCGCGGGAAGGGCGAGGCTCCTGGAGGTCGGCGATGACTGACTGGCGTGAGCTGCGGGAGGAACTGGTCGCGCAGGTGTGCGAGCGCGGGATCAGCCGGGCCGTGGCCGGTGCGCTGCGGGCGGTGCCCCGGCACGTGTTCCTGCCGGAGGTCCCCCCGCACACCGCCTACCGCGATGACGCCATCGTGACCAAGCGCGATGCGCAGGGCAGGCCGATCAGCTCCTCCTCGCAGCCGGCGATCATGGCCCTGATGCTCGACCAGCTCGGCCTGGAGCCGGGACAGCGGGTGCTGGAGATCGGCGCGGGGACGGGCTACAACGCCGCGCTGCTGTCGCACCTGGTGGGGCCGGAGGGCCGGGTCGTGAGCGTCGACATCGACGCCGACGTGGTCGCGCGGGCCCGGGAGCACCTGGACAGGGCCGGGTGCGCGGGGGTGAGCGTGGTGTGCGGGGACGGCGCGGAGGGGTACGCGCCGCAGGCGCCCTACGACCGGGTGATCGCCACCGTCGGGGTGTGGGATCTCGCCCCCGCCTGGCTGGAGCAGCTCGGGCCCGGCGGGCGCATCGTCGTCCCGCTGGACCTGCACGGCGTGCAGCGCTCGGTGGCGCTGGAACGGGCGGGCGGGCACTGGACGAGCCGGTCGGTGGTGCCCTGCGGGTTCATGCGGATGCGGGGCCCCTTCGCCGGCCCGGAGACGGTCCGGGTGCTGGACCAGGGGTCCGACCTCACGATCTCGCTGCCGGAGGGAGGCGAGATCGGCGATGTCCTGGCGGCCCTCGACGGTCCGGTCACCGAGCTGTCCACCGGAGTGGACGCGGGCCACGCGCAGCTCGTCGACGGGCTGAGTCTGTGGCTGGCGGCGCACGAACCCCGCTGCTGCACGCTGTCCGAAACACAGCCGGGGCGGCTGGCGTCGGGCCCCCTCGATCAGCGGGGATTCAAGACGGTCGTCGGGATCATCGAGGGCGACAGCCTCTGCGTGCTGGAGCCGGACACCTACGACGCGCCGGCCGTGCGGGCCTTCGGACCCGGCCGCGCGAGGCTCGGCGCCGATCTCGTCGCCCACGTCCAGGCATGGGAGGGAGCGGGACGGCCGATGACGGCCGGGCTGCGCGTCGACGCCCACGTCGCGACCGTGCCCGCCGGCGGGCTGCTCATCCCCAAGCGGCACACCACGCTCGCGCTGACCTGGGACGCCGGCGGTTTCCGCCGGGAAGACGATTGATCCTCCGCGGGCGGGGAAGCGAGAGGGGAAGAGAAGGGGCTCCGCTATGACTGATGCTCTGCGCCTGCGGGTGAGGTCCGACGGCACGACGACGGTCCTGCGGCCCGAAGGGGAGCTGGACGTGAACACCGCGGCGCAGTTGCGAGGCTGGGTGGACGACTATCTCACCGGCGACTCCCGGCCCGCGACCCTGGTGGACCTTTCCGGGCTCACCTTCATCGACTCCCCCGGGCTCGCCGCGCTGCTGGCGATGCGCAGGCGACTGGCCGACGGCGACACGGTCGTCGTCTACGCCGACCCGACCCCGCAGCCGGCGCGGCTGCTGCGCATCACGGGCCTGGCGGCCCGGCTGCCGGTCTTCGGCACCCTGGACGAGGCGCTGCGGTCGCTGGCCGTCCGCTGACGGCCGGACTCCTCAGGACTGGTAGGAAGGTACACGCCTGCCCTGAAGCCCGCAGGCGTGAGGAGCTCATCATGTTGTTCGGGGCCGGACATGGCTCGGCATTCACCATCTCGTGCGACCTCCATGAGGGCGCGGCCGTCATCCGCGTCGGCGGAGAGCTCGGGTTCCACTCCGCCCCGCTCCTGCGGGAGCAGTTGCACCGCGTCTGGGACGGGCCCGGCACGCCCTTCCTCATCGTGGACCTGACCGAGGTCACCTTCTGCGACTCGGTGGGACTGAGCGAGCTGGTCTCGGCACTGCAGCACGGTGAGGCGACCGGCACCCGATTCGTGCTCAGCGGCGTCCACGGACCGCTGGCACGCGTGCTGACGATCACCGGCCTCCGCAAGGCCTTCGAGATCCACCCCACGGCCGACGACGCGCTCCGCCAGGCGGCCCCGGAGCGGCGGGACCGGCCCGGCGGCGGGTGAGCCGTTGCAAGGACTCCCAAGTCACCTGCAAGCCCGCTGCCCTATCTCTTGAGGCAGACAGCTCCCACCTTCCTCAGGCTTCAGGAGACAGACCCATGCGTGGCGCCCTGCGCTTCTCACTCGGACTCACCACCGCCGCCGTCGTGGCGCTCGGCCTGCCGTCCGCCGCGACGGCCTCCACCGCCGGGACCACCCCGGAGGTCTCCGCGGCAGCCGGAGTCTCCGCGGCCGGGACCCGGCACTGGGGACCGACCGCCTCCTCCGACACCAAGGGCTGGGCCGGCGGCGTCGTCCGGAGCACCGGCTCCGGCCTGCGGATCTCCGGCGACCTGTACGACGGCGGAGGCGCGCGCACCTGCTCGTGGCTGAAGATCAAGTGGCTTACGGACAGGGGCAGGCACCGCACCGCGACCTTCAAGAACTGCTCGCAGTCCCGGACCCTCGCCTTCCGGGTGAACGCCGGCTACATGCTGTCCGCCCAGGCCAAGGTCTGCCGGGGGACCTCGGCCAGGGTCACCGGCAGGTGCTCCGGCTGGGAGGGCGTCTGGTCCCAGGGCGGCTGAGCCCGGCCCACGGCCGGTGGAGCCGGTCCGTGGGTCGACTCCCGGCCTCCCTCAGCGCCCCGGGACCGATCCCCTAGAGTGTGCGGGCATGACCACACAGCCTTACCTGTCCGAACTGTTCTCCCTGGACGACCGGGTCGCCATGGTGACCGGCGGAAGCTCCGGCATCGGCCGCGCCATAGCCGAGGCACTCGCGCGCGCGGGGGCGAGTGTCGTGGTCGTGGCGCGCAGGGAGGCGGACCTGATCGCCACGGTCGACGGCCTGACGGCCCACGGCTGCCGTGCGGCCTGGGTGAGCGCGGACCTGAGCACCCGCGACGGTGTGCGCCTGGCGGCGGAGAAGGCGGTCGAGGCGTTCGGAGAGCCCGACATCCTCGTCAACAGCGCCGGGATCAACCTGCGCCCGCCGATGAGCGAGCTGGGCGAGGACGTGTGGGACGTCACGATGGCGGTGAATCTGGCGGCGCCCCACCTTCTGGGACAGCGGTTCGGTCCCCGTATGGCGGAGCGGGGGTTCGGGCGGATCATCCACATCAGCTCCCAGCAGGCGCACCGGGCGTTCGTCCAGAGCGGCGCCTACGGCGTCTCCAAGGGAGCGCTGGAGTCACTGGCGCGCTCGCAGGCCGAGGCGTGGTCGTCGAGTGGCGTCACCTGCAACACGCTCGTGCCGGGATTCGTGATGACGGCGCTCAACGCGCGGCTGTCGTCCGACCCCGAGAAGGTGGCGGCGCTGGCCGCGCGCACGATGGTCGGACGCAACGGTCTGGCCGAGGACTTCGCGGGCGCGGCGGTGTTCCTGGCGAGCCGCGCCTCCGGTTACGTCACCGGACAGTCGATCTTCGTCGACGGCGGATTCTCCGTCCACTGAGTCCGTCGCGGGAGCATGGGTGAGGGCCGCAACGGCAGCACCCTGGACGGCGACGGCCGTGCTACTCGAAGCGGGACGGGTCTCCGGCGCCCCTGCGGAGGATCTCGGGCCCGCCCTGCGAGAAGTCGACGACCGTCGTCGGCACGGCGCCGCACTCACCGGCGTCGATCACCGCGTCCACCACGGGGTCGAGTCTTTCCTTGATTTCCCAGCCCTGTGTCATGGGTTCGGTCTCGTCGGGCAGGAGCAGGGTGCTCGACAGCAGTGGTTCGCCGAGTTCGGCCAGCAACGCCTGCGCGACGGCATGATCCGGGATCCGGACGCCGACGGTCTTCTTCCTGGGATGCAGCAGCCGGCGCGGCACCTCCTTCGTCGCCGGCAGGATGAAGGTGTAGCTGCCGGGAGTCGCCGCCTTGATCGAGCGGAACAGCGCGTTGCTGACGTGGACGAACTGGCCGAGCTGAGCGAAATTCCGGCACACCAGAGTGAAGTGGTGGCCGCTGTCGAGACGGCGGATCTCCCTGATCCGGTCGATGCCCTCCTGGTTGCCCAGCCGGCACCCGAGCGCGAAGCACGAGTCCGTCGGGTACGCGATCAGCCCGTCCGCGCGGACGAGGTCCGCCACCTGACGGAGGGCCCGAGGTTGTGGGTTGTCCGGATGCACGTCGAAGTACCTTGCCATGCATGGGAGCTTAGAAGCGGATGCTCCTCACCACGATCCGTGGGGCCGCATGGTCCGTCCACAGCGGTCGCCGGGCGGCTGACGGGACGGCCGGAACGGTGGAACGGGGGCTTCCGCCCCAACTGCCGTATGGCTACTATCGGGCAACCAATCGCCTACTTTGGCGATTTTCGTCATAGACGCACCGATCGTTGAGGAGAGTGTCCTGCACGTGGCCAGGTTGGGCAGGGTCGGGCGGCGAAGAACGGCAATCATGGGCGACGGGGACGGGCTGCCGGGGGCGACCGGCGACCGGCCGCGGCGGCTGGCCGGTGCCCGCCGGCTGCCACTGCGCACCGTGCTGATCATCGTCGTTTTCGTACCGAGCATCACTTTCACCCCGCTGCTGGGTTCGGGCATGTACCAGCTGTCCTCTCAGTGGCGGGCGGAGAAGGTCCAGCTGGACCTGGCCACCACAACTGTCGGCAGCCCCGCGGCCGACCTGTTCTTCAGCCTTGACAAGGAGCGACAGCTCACCGCGGAGATGCAGGCCAGCCCCCACAGCACCACCCGCGCCAAGCTCGCCGAGCAGCGCGTGCTGACCGACCAGGCCGTGAGCGCCTTCCGCCCGCTGACCGCCCTGGACACCACCGACGCGCAGGAGGGGCTCGCCGACGCCATCGCCCGCACCGGACGCGGCCTCGGACTCCTCGACCAGCAGCGCCAGGCGGTGGACGCCGGTTGGGCCAGCGAGCAGAAGGCGTTCGACTACTACAGCGGAGTCCTCGAGTCGGACCTCAGCGTGTTCAGCGCCCTCAGCCAGACCGATCACGCAGAGGTGACCGGTAAGGCGCAGACACTGGTCGACCTCTTCTGGGCCGTCGACATGATCGGCCGCCAACACGCCGTTCTGGCCCGCGGCTGGGAGAAGGGGCGCCTGACGAGGGAGGAGTACGGCCTCGTCGCCGACGCCATCGGCACCAGGAAACACCTCCTGCGGTCCCGGGTGATCCCCAGTCTCACCGGCAACGAGACCAAGTACGCGACGCTGATGACCAGCAAGGCGTGGGAGACCATGACCGCCCTGGAGGGGCGGCTGGTCACCCCCGGGACCGGCGCCGAGAGCAGCCAGGTGACACTCCGCGAGGTCGCCCCCGTGTGGCGCGCCTCGGTTGACACGGTCACCGAGCAACTGGTGCAACTCCTCGGCCTCCGGCTCGAGAACGTCGCCAGGATCGGCTACAGCCACGCCAACCAGCTCTTCGTGACCTTCATCAGCATCACCGCCGTGGGCGTGCTCGCCCTGGTCCTGGTCGTCGTCACCAGCTGGCGTCTCACCGCCATTCTCCGCCGGCGCATCCTCCACCTGCGCGAGGACGCCCATGAACTCCAGGAGCGGCTGCCCGATGTGGTCGCCCGGCTGGAGCGCGGCGAGGACGTCGACGTGGACGCGGAGGTGCACCTGGTCGAGCCCACCCCCGACGAGCTCGGCGAGCTCGGGCAGGCCCTCAATCTGGCCAGCCGCAGCGCCGTCCTCACCGCCGTACGGCAGGCCGAACAGCACCGCGGCTTCCAACGCATGCTCCAGCGCATCGCCCGCCGTACCCAGATCCTCATCGGCCTTCAGCTGAAGAAGCTGGACGAGCTGGAGCGCAGGCACGAGGACCCCGAGGTGCTGGAGGGCCTGTTCGACCTGGACCACCTCACCGCCCGGCTGCGCCGCTACGAGGAGAACCTGGTGATCCTCGGCGGCGGCCAGCCACAGCGCCGCTGGCGCAAGCCGGTACGCCTGCTCGACGTACTGCGCGCCGCGCAGGGCGAGGTCCAGGACTACCGGCGGATCTCGATCGACGTCGAGGGCGAACCCTGGGTGACCGAGCGCGGGGTGGGACCGCTGGTCCACGTCCTGGCGGAACTGATGGAGAACGCCACCGCCTTCTCCAAGCCGCTGACCCCCGTCGAGGTGCGGGCCGCACCGGTCAGCCGGGGCCTCGCCGTGGAGATCGAGGACCGCGGTCTGGGCATGGAACCCGAGCAGTACGCCGCCGCCAACGCCCTGATGCAGTCGCCGCCGCAGCTCGATGTGATGACCCACGCCGACGATGTGCGTCTCGGCCTGTACGTGGTCGCTCGGCTCTCCGCGGGCCTGGGTCTCCAGGTGGAACTGCGGCCGTCGGCCTTCAGCGGCACCCGTGTCATCGTGCTGCTCCCGGAATCGCTGGTGGTGGACCGCCCCCGCGCGGTGCCCGGGCCGGCCCCGGCCCCGGCCCCCGAGGATGTCCCCCGGGACCCCACCGGTCCGCGGCCCCACCCGCAGGAGGACGCGGCCGGTCCCCGCCCGCCCCACGAGGACGCGCGGTTGCCGACCCGCTCCAGAGGACGCGCGATGGCATATGTGACAGCACCCGCCGCCGGATCACCGGATCGGGACGCCGCGTCCCTGCCGTCCGGCCGCGAGCCGCTGCCCCAGCGGGTGCGCCAGGCCAACCTGATCACCGAGCTCAGGGTCCCGGCGGACGGGGACGGACAGGCCGACCAGGAGACCTGGGCCGTACGCGACCAGCCCGGCCGGTCCAGCGCCACGATCGGCGCGTTCCAGCGGCAGTCCCGCAGGCGCCGGACCGGTGACGACGCCTTCCAACCCCGGCCGGACGGATCCCCCGAGCCGAGCTCCCCTACGACGGAAGATCGAAGATGACGCAGCGAACCACCGCCACCGACACCGACCTGGACTGGCTCCTGGACGGTCTGGTCGATCAGGTCGCGGGCACCCGGCACGCCATCGTGCTGTCCGACGACGGTCTGTTGATCAGCCGGTCCCGGACCATCGAACGCTCGGACGCCGAACGCCTCGCCGCGATCGCCACCAGCCAGCAGAGCCTGGCCCGAGGTGTCGGGCAGCTCTTCAGCGGCGGACCGGTCCACCAGGTCATCATCGAGATGGCCGACCTGTGGCTGTTCGTCACGGCTGCCGGCCGCGGCACCCATCTGGCCGTGGTCGCCTCCCAGGAGGTCGACGCCGAGCTGATGAGCGTCGCGATGCACACCCTGGTCCAGCAGGTCGGCCAGAAGCTGGGGACCGACGCGCGCACCCCGCAGGCCGAGGACGCGGGGAGACACAGATGAAGCACTGGACGGAGGGCTTCGACGACGACGCCGACGAGTCCCTCGTCCGTCCCTATACGATCACCGGCGGACGGACCGCCCCCGAGCGGGACGACCTGACGCTGATCACCCTGGTGACGACGGTCTCCACGGCCTCTCCGGAGGCCGGGCACGGCCTGCGGAGAATGCAGCCGGAGCACCGCACCATCCTCGCTGTGTGCAAGCGGCCCATGGCGGTGGCCGAGGTCGCCTCCGCGCTGAACCTCCCGGTGTCGGTGACCAAGATCCTCATCGGCGATCTGATCGAGGCCGGTCAGATACGGGCCCGACCGCCGCTGGCCTTCGCACAGGCAGGCGGCTTCCCCGGTATGACAATCCTTGAGGCGGTGAGGGATGGATTACGCAAGCTCTGACCACGGGGACGCCGCTCCCCTGGCAGTGAAGATCCTTGTCGCCGGTGGTTTCGGCGTCGGGAAGACGACCCTGGTCGGCGCGGTGAGCGAGGTCGCCCCGCTGCGGACCGAGGAGTACCTGACCCATGCCAGCGTCGGCGTGGACAACCTGGAAGGGGTGGGCGGCAAGTCCACCACCACCGTCGCGCTGGACTTCGGGCGCATCACCATCAACAGCGAACTCGTGCTCTACCTGTTCGGCACCCCCGGGCAGGAACGCTTCTGGTTCATGTGGAACGACCTTGTCAACGGAGCGATGGGCGCGGTCGTCCTGGTCGACACCCGCCGGCTGGAGGTGAGTTTCGCCTCGATCGACTTCTTCGAGAGCCGCGGCATCCCCTTCGTCATCGGCGTCAACTGCTTCCACGGTGTCAGGGACCGGACGCAGGAGGAGATCCGCAAGGCGCTCGATCTCGATCCGCAGGTGCCGCTGGTGCTCTGCGACGCCCGCGACCGGACGGCGGTCCGCGACGTGCTGCTGGCGCTCATCGACCACCTGATGGCCGCTCGGTCCCGCACCGCACCGCACCCCGTGGCCTGACCAGGCCGTCCCAGGACCGGGCCGGGTCGTCAACGACAGGCCCGGTTGAGGCCGGCTCCCGCCGGCTGAAGTGATCAGAGTGGTCCCCGTCTGGAATGATCAGAATGGTCCCGTCGTCTCTCGGCATCGCAGGAGCACTCTTGTTCAATCGTCGTGGTCTGACCCTGTCGGCAGCCCTCACCGCGGTGTCCGTGTGCGTCGCCGTCCCCGGGGCGGCGGCGGGCGGGGAGTCGGCTGATCCGACGCATCCGGGGCCGGTTTACCGGACGGTCACCGACCGGAGCGGGCAGCTGTCGTTGCAGACCAATGGGCGTCCGGACGGGCAGGACATGGTCTTCCGGATCTCGGGGGCCGTTTACGCCAACATCGAGGGCAACGCTCACGACCCGCAGCTGCGCCACGGCCAGAAACTGTTCAACGTCGAGGGCTACAACATCCGGCGGCTGTACCGGGTGCCCGGCACCACGCAGCTCTACCAGCTCTCCCGCGAGATCGTCTTCTACACCGACCCCGCCGACCCGACGAAGATCCTGCGGGAGTGGAAGAACCCGATCGACCTCAAGACCTACCCCGTCGTCCCCATCAACAACGACACGGTGAACTTCGGCCCGTTCAACGTCACCTCCTCCTATGCCGGCCCGCCCCTGCGGCAGATGCACGACGAGACCGAGTGGACCAGTGACATCCCGGTGCGCGCCGACCTCAAGGCCGCGTTGGGCGAGCCGTTCGGGCTGGTGAACGGCGTCTACGCGGCCCAGGAGATGTTCGACTTCTACGTCGACGATCGCGAGGTCGCGGCCCGCACGGTCGCGGGCACCGTCCCCAAGGGCGCGATGAAGACCAAGATCAGCTGGGCGCGGACGAGCCCGTGGGCGCCGTTCATGTGCCTGCCGGAGACCGACGTCCGCGGGCAGCTCACCTACCACGCCCGCAGCTGGTCGCTGCAGTCCTACAACGACCTTGAGCCGTGGCTGCGCGCGGAGGTCGACACCGCCTACCCGCTCTTCAGAGCCGCTCCCACCGCGCCCGGCCCGAGCGAGAACTCCTGGACCTCCTTCTACAACAAGCAGCTGGGCAAGGGCGCCACCACGTGGGCCGGCTGGTGCGCCGCCAACGGGAGGGCATGACGCCACGCGTGAGGTCGTCGTCGGCGGACAGGCCGGCTTGGGCGGCGGTTCAGGCCGAGGCCGCCTCGGTTCCGGGACCGGGACCGGCTCTGGTTCCGGGACCGGGATCGGTTCCGGGACCGGGATCGGCTCCGGGACCGGGCAGCACGTCGATGTCCGTGGCGCGCATCGGCTGGTCGCATACCGAGCAGTGCAGTTCCACGTGACTGATCTGGCCGCAGGCGTGGTGTCGGTGGAGCACCGGCGGGCCTGACGCCCCGGCGGTCCACCGGTCGCCCCAGCGCACCAGCACCAGCAGCACGTCACACAGCTCCCGGCCTTTGGCGGTGAGCGTGTACTCGTGGCGCGGCGGGCGGTGCGAGTATTCCCGGCGCTGCAGCACGTCGTTGTCGACCAGCCACTTCAGCCGCGCGGTGAGCACCTTGCTGGAGATGCCCAGGTCCTGCTGGAGGTGCTCGAAGCGGGTGATGCCGACGTAGACGTCGCGCAGGATCAGCGGAGACCACGGCTCACCGATGATGTCCAGGGTGCGGGCGATGGAGCAGGCCATGTCGCCGAACCGGGTTCGCTGCATGCGGCCAGTCTAGCCGAGTCCCTTCCCTCAGGAAAGTGACTCGGCTATGGTGCGATCTGACGTCCTGTGGCCGAGGGCCCGGGGGACTCGCCCGAAGGACGGCCGCAGCCCCGGCCCTACAGCCGGTGGCGGCCGCACGACGGATACAACGCCTGAACGCCTGCCGTGATCCGACCGAAGGGACCACCCCACATGACCGATCCGATGCCTGTCGCCGAGCTGCTGTTCAGCGAGGCGGACGCGACACCGATGAGCACCGACGCGGCGACGGTGAAGCCATGGAGCCAGGCGTCCGCGTGCTTACAGGCGGCGTCGAAGGCGTGGCTGTCGACGGTGCGGCCCGACGGACGCCCGCATGCCATGCCGGTGATGCCGGGCTGGGCGGACGGGGCGCCGTACATCGCCACCCGCCCGGCCTCCCGTAAGGCCAGGAACCTCGACGGCAACCCCAACTGCGTCCTCACCGTCGCCGGCGCGGACCTCGACCTCGTGGTCGAGGGCACCGCCACCCGGGTCCAGGACCCGGACCGGCTCCGGCAGGTGGCCGACGCCTTCATGGCGAAGTATCAGTGGCGGTTCACGATACTTGACGGCTCCGTCTACGACGGCAGCCTCCCCGGCCCCCCCGAGTACGCCTTCTACCGGGTGACGCCCGTGCGCGCCTTCGGGTACGGCCCGGACGGCCTGACCGCGACCCGCTGGCGCTTCTGACGGACCCGGCGCCATACCGGCCGGCCTCGCCTGCCGCGGCGGCGGCGATCCAGCGGGCCGGCAGGAGGAGCCCCGCCCTCGCGGTGCCGGCCCTCCTGCCGGTCGCTCAAGCCTGCCGGTCGCTCAAGGTTGTCCGGCACCGAGTCTGAGCTCACCCGCGGATCTGCTCGGCGGGCCGGCCCAGCAGCACGGTCCGGGCCGGCGTCAGGGTCGCCGCGTACGCCAGCCCCATCGTGGCCACCACCATCGCCGCATAGGCGACGGACGGCACGTGCGGCAGCGGCGAACCGGTCACCCCGTAGCTGAGCGCCACCAGCGTCGGCGCCGCGATCAAGGTCCCGGTGATCACCGCGAGCCCGCCGACCAGCAGTGCCTCCCAGCGCACCATGCCGCGCACCTGCCGCCGGGTGCCGCCGATCAGGCGCAGCAGCGCGAACTCCCGGACCCTCGCGCCGGTGGCCGTCACCAGCGTGTTGACCACCGAGATCGCGATGAACACGATGATCAGCCCGAGCACCAGGAGGTTGACCCAGTCGCCGAACTCCTGCGCCGCGTTGACCGCCGCGCCGGCGCCCGCCCGGTCCAGGACCGTCAGGCCGGGGGCCAGCGCGGTGAGCCGTTCCGCCGTGCCGCCCGTGACGTACACCCGGCCGGCCATCCCGGCCTCCGAGTGGTCGCGCACCAGCGGGTACGGCAGGGCGACGGCGCCGTACCCGAGACCGCGCTCGTAGAGGGCCACCACGGTCAGCTTGACGGGTGTGCCGTCGCCCAGACGCAGCCGGACCGTGTCTCCCACCGAGGCGCCGAGACTGCCGGCGGCCAGCGTGCTCAGCGCCACCCTGTCGCCGCGCAGCCGGTCCAGCGAGCCGGACGTGACGCCGAGGTCGATCCCGTGCGCGGGGACGGTCAGGCCGATCGCCTCCAGCGGCTTCAGCGTGCGTGATCCCAGTTCCTCCGTGTCGGCGATCACCGTGGTGCCGATCGTCTCGGTCACCCCCTTGACGCCGGGCAGGTCCCGTGCGGCCCGGACGACGTCGGGGGGCAGGCCCGGTCCGGCCGACTCCAGGACGTAGTCGGCGCGGTTGCCCTCCATCGCCTGCTGGGTGGCCGCGTGGCCCAGGGTGGACTGGGAGAAAAGGGTGGTCGAGGCGAAGGCGAACATCAGGATGAGCGGGCTGGCGACGGCCGCCAGCCGTTTGGCCGCCGTCCCGGTGTTCGCCACGGCCAGGTAGCCGCTGACCGGCGAGGTGCGGCCGACCACGCCGCCTGCCAGGCGTACGGCCAGCCGTACCAGCCAGGGGCCCAGGAGGGCGGCGGCGGTGATGAGGAGGAGCACGATCGCGCCGGCGCTCGCCGCGGCCGTCTCCCCGGCCGCGACCACGGACAGGCCCGAGGCGGACGCGCCCAGGGCGAGGAAGACCAGACCGGCGATCATCCGGCCGCGGCCGAGCTCCCTGCGTTCGACCGCGGCCTCGCCCAGTGCCTCGGTCGGCCTGATACGGGCGGCACGCCGTACGGCGCCGCGGGCGGCCAGCCAGGCCGTGACCAGCCCGACCCCGGCCGCGACCAGCATCGGAACGGGCCCCACCATCGGCGTGAACCCCTCCGGCACCATGCCCCGCGCGACGAACTGGCCGAACAACCACCTCCCCACCGCGACTCCCAGCGGCAGCCCCGGCACGGCGGCCACGAGCCCGACGGCCAGTGCCTCCCGTCCGATCATGGCGCGGACCTGCTTGGGCGTCGCCCCGATCGCCCGCAGCAGCGCGATCTCCCGGTCTCGCTGCCGGACGGCGAGCCCGAACGCGCCGGAGACCACCAGCACCGCCACCATGACGATCACGCCGCCGAGGCTGCCGCTGAGCACGATGAGCAGCTCCCGGCCCTCCAGCGCCAAGGCGTCCTCAGCCAGCCCGCGCTGGTCTCCCGTGTACACCGCCACGGAGTCGCCGAGCGCCCGCTCGACCCGCTCCGCCAGCCGCTCGCCCTCGCCCTCGCCGAACACCCCGAACGCCGAGACCTTGCCGGGGCGGGCGAACAACTCCTCGGCGCGCTCCCCGGTGAAGAACACCGACGCCTGCCGGGCCAGGCCGGGCCCGGCGATCCCGGTCACGGTGTATTCCCGGACGCCGTCCCTGCCGGCGACGCGCGCCTTCTCGCCCACCTTCCGGCCCAGCGCGACGTCCACGACGATCTCTCCCGCCGCGGCGGGCGCGCGCCCCTTCTGCAGGGTGTACGGCGTGAGCCCCGCCGACCCCCAGGAACGCCCGATCACACGCCCGTCGGCGCCCGCCAGCCCGACCGGGAAGCTGGTCTCGGGCACGACCCGGGTGACACCGGGCACCTTGGCGATCTTCCCGGCCAGGGCGGCCGGGATCGCGACCGGCTCGGACAGCTGCTGCCCCAGGTCAGGCTCCTCCGTCTGGAGGGTGACCTGCTGCTGTCCCGCCACCACGACCGGGGCCGCGCCGTACCGCTCGGCGGGAACGTGGGCGCGCAGGCCGCTGTCCATGAGCAGCCCGCACGAGGCGACCAGCGCCACGGCGAACAGCAGCGCGACGAACGGGCCCGCGAGCGAGAGCAGGCGGCCGCGCGAGGTGGTCAGGGCAAGCCTCAGCATCGCACGGCCCCCGGACGGCCGAGCACGGCCATGCGCCGCGCGATCGTCTCCGGCCCGGCGGCGCGTACCTCGTCCACCAGCGCGCCGCCGGCCAGGAACAGCACCCGGTCGGCGTAGGAGGCGGCCACCGGATCGTGGGTCACCATCACCACGGTCTGGCCCGTCGTGTCCACCACCTGGCGGAGCAGGACGAGCACCTCGGCGGCGGTCTGGGTGTCCAGCGCGCCCGTCGGCTCGTCGGCGAAGACCACCTCCGGCCTGGTCACCAGCGCGCGGGCGATCGCCACCCGCTGCTGCTGCCCGCCGGACAGCTGGGACGGCCGGTGCCGCGCGCGCTCGCCCAGTCCGACCCGCTCGATCACCTCGGCCAGCCAGGCGTGATCGGGCCGCGTGCCCGCGAGCCGGAACGGCAGCAGGACGTTGTCGACCACGCTGAGCGAGGGGATCAGGTTGAACGCCTGGAAGACGAAACCCGCCTTCTCCCGGCGCAGCTTGGTGAGCTGGGTCTCGTTCATCCGCGACAGCTCCGTCTCGCCTATGTGGACCGTTCCCGACGTGGGTGTGTCCAGCCCCGCGGCGCAGTGCAGGAAAGTGCTCTTGCCGGAACCCGACGGGCCCATGACGGCGGTGAAGCCGCCGCGGGGCAGGTCGACCGTGACCCCGCGTAGCGCGTACACCTCCTTCCCGTAAGTCTTGGTCACCGCGTTGAGGCGCACCGCGTGCGTCGCCACCTGTCGTCCCCTGTCTCCGGATCCACTGTTTGTTCGGACCTCACGCTAGAGATTCGGATATTCCGGGCACGAGCCGGTGAACCCCCATCCGTTGGTAGGGCTAGCCGTACGGGAGGGACTCGTTCACATGATCAGGTCGCCCGCGAAAACAGCTCGATCATGGAGACGGGCAGCGGTTACGCTTACGGGCGTCCAGCGTCACTTCTCGCTGCTTCTGGCACTTCCACGGAACAGCGACGGAGCAGAGAAGAAGCTTGGAGGCGCCCGTGACGATGCCCAGAAAGGGCTCACGGCCCATCACCGTCGACGGCGCCGCCTTCCGCTGGCGTATCGGGCACAGGCCCACCTACTCCCAGGGCAACGGCTGGAGTCCCCTCACCTTCGCCGCCGAGCGGGCCGAGAAGCCGGGGTGCGTTCTCGTGGTGTCGCTCCCCTGCGCCCGGCCGGACAACTGGGACGGAGAGCGCACGATCGCGGTCCGGCCCGTCCTCGTCGCCGGCTGCATCCGACAGGCCCTCGGACAGGGCTGGGACCCCGGGCAACGGGGCCCGGCATTCGCCCTCACCGTCACCGAGAACGAACTGGCCGTGCTCCTGTGCGGACCACCCCGATACCTGATCCCCTTCCTCTGGGGCATGATCCCCGAAGGCGGAGGCATCGAAGACCTCCCTCGATGCACCGAAATCTGGAACCGGGACAGTCAGCGCACCAGCCGGACACCCGCTGACCCGCGGGGAAGGGCAGGCGCCTGATCGGCGACCTTCCGCTCTGGCCAGGCGGTGGATGCCGGCGGGACGTGTGATCGTGTGAGGCGGTGTTGCGGTCCCGCCGTCGGTGAAGGTGCGCAGCGCCTGGTGCCGCTCGCCGTCGCGCCGGCGCGCACCGTTCGATCGGGTCGCGCCGGCGCCGGTTCTCGGCCAGCAGGTGGACGTCGAGTCCGCTGTGCTTCAGGCGACGGATGCCGCTGGCGGCACCCGCCCTCGAAACCAAAGATCGGAAGCCGGCCGCGTCGGTGCCGGAACCGTTCCGTACGCCAACGCCTCCGAGCACGCTTTGTACGGCGCCCTACTCTGACCTGCGGGAATGCGCTTACCGTACGGAACGGTTCCGTTGCAGGTCCACCCCCGTCTCCCCCTCAAGGGTGTCCATCGCACTCGTCCGAATGGAGTGACCGGCGAGTATTCGCACCTCTCTCAGGTCCCAAGGGAGCCGGTTCCGCCACTCGTGGTCCACATAAGTTGCAGGAGTGGACTCACAGTCTACTGAAATATTTCATCCAATTATTGCAATCGACCGAAACGTGGGGGTAACGTTCCAGCGCGTCAGGCCAATCGCACGCACCCCCCAGGAGGCCGCACATGGCCCACCTCGACCGCCGCCGTTTCCTCCAGCTCGGCGCCTTGGCCGCCGGGAGCACGGTCCTCACCGCCTGCGGCGCGGGCTCCACGGCCGCCCCCGCGCCCGTCGGTCCGACGGGCGCCGCCGCCACCGGCGACATCACCGTGTGGAGCTGGCAGGGCCCCGCGGCGATGATGAAGGCACTGGTGCCGGAGTTCACGAAGGAATTCCCCGGCATCAAGGTCGACGTCCAGGACATCGGCAACCCGGCCATCTGGGACAAGATCACTGCGGGCCTCGCGGCCGGCGGCCAGGGGCTGGGCGACGTGCTTCACATCGGCGTCGACTACCTGCCCGCCTACATCGAGAAGTTCCCGGACGGTCTGGCCGACCTCGTGCCGCTCGGCGCCGACAAGCACAAGGACAAGTTCGTCCAGGGCATGTGGGAGACGGTGAGCCGTAACGGCAAGGTCTACGCCCTGCCGTGGGAGGCGAACTCGGCCGGCTTCTACTACCGGGCCGACCTGTTCGAGAAGGCCGGCGTCGACGTCGAGGCCCTGCAGACCTGGGACGAGGTCATCGAGGCGGGCATCAAACTCAAGGAGAAGACCGGCGTCCAGCTGATCGGCATCGACAAGCCGGCCTCGGTGGGCGACTCGGCCGGCTTCTTCCAGACGCTCCTGCAGCTCCAGGACAGCTTCTACTTCGACATGCAGGGCAACATCACGCTCGACACGCCCCAGGCGGTCACCGCCATGACGATCATCAAGAAGCTGAACGACGCGGGCCTGGTGGCCGACACCGCGGGCGGCTGGAACGCGATGATCGCCTCGATCAAGAAGGGCGCCGTCGCGGTGCAGGCGATGCCGACCTGGTTCGGCGGCATCATCGAGGAGACCGTGCCCGACGAGAAGGGCAAGTGGAAGGTCCGTCTCCCCCCGGCGGTCACTGCCGGCGGCAAGGTCTCCGCGACCGTCAACTCCACCCACCTGGCCGTCGCCAACACCAGCAAGGCCAAGGCCGCCGCGTTCGCCTTCGCGGAGTACGTGCTGACCAGGCCTGATTCGCAGGTGAAGATCTACAAGGAGAAGGGCATCGCGCCCGCCCTCCTGGCCGCCTACGACGACCCTGCCTTCCACGAGAAGTCGGAGTTCTTCAGTGGCCAGAAGAAGGGTGAGGTCTTCCTCAACGCCCTCAAGCAGCCGTCCTACGTGACCAACTACTCCGCCGACTACTCCCGCGCGCTGAAGGCCGTCACCGACGCGCAGAGCAAGGTGCTGCTCAAGGGCGCGGACCCGGCCACGGTCCTCAAGGAGGCGGCGGACCTGATCGCCCAGCAGACCGGCCGCAAGGTCCTGCGATGACGGCTGGGAAGCCATGAGTGGTGAGCGACTGATGAGCACGGAGCGAACCCGACGCAGTGAGCGCAGTGGCCGGCCGAGGGACGAGGCCGTCCGCGGAGCGAATGAGGAGGGGTGAGCGACTGATGAGCACAGTGGTCTCCGAGCGGGCCACCGTCGGGGCGTCCGCCAAGACGCCCCGACGGGTGCGCCGCCCGGGAACGAAGGCCGCCCCCTACCTGTTCGTGCTGCCCGCGCTCGCCCTGTTCGCGGTCTTCAAGCTGTACCCGATCGCGTGGTCGTTCTGGCTGAGCCTCTTCCGGACCGACGGGGCGCTGCAGAGCTTCGCCGGGACGGCCAACTACGAGCGGCTCCTCAAAGATCCGCTGTTCTGGACCGCGTTGCGCAACACCGGCGTCATCCTCGTCGTCCAGGTGCCGCTGATGCTGGCCATCGCGATCGGACTGGCTGTGGCGTTCGGTTCGGCGCTGCTGAGGTTCCGCGCCTTCATACGGCTCGGTTTCTTCCTTCCGATGGTGACGGGGCTCGTGGCATACGGCGTCCTCTTCGCCGTCCTGCTCAACCCGCAGTCGGGCCTGGTCAACTGGTTCCTCGGGCTCGCCGGCATCCCGGCGGTGCCGTGGCTGGCCGACACGCTCTGGGCGCGGATCGCCCTGGGTCTGGCCCTCACCTGGCACTACACCGGTTACAACGCGGTGATCTTCCTGTCGAGGCTGCAGGCGCTGCCCAGGGACCACTACGACGCGGCCGCCGTGGACGGGGCGAACGCGTGGAAGAGGTTCAGGCACGTGACCCTGCCGGGGTTGCGCCCGGTCGTCCTGCTCACGCTGGTCATGTCCACGATCGGCACGTTGCAGCTGTTCGACGAGCCGTACGTCCTCACCAACGGCGGCCCCGACAACAGCACGCTGACTCTGGGTCTCTACCTCTACAACAACGGTTTCAAGTTCTTCGACTTCGGCTACGCCTCGGCCATCGCCTACGCGCTCGCCGTGATCATCGGGTTCCTCGGCATCGTGCAGTTCCGCTTCCTGGGAGACAAGTCGTGAACCGCAGAAACGCGGCGGGCGGCGTCATGCTGACGTCGTCGCTGCTGATCGCCGTCACCGTGGTGCTGGTGCCGTTCTACTGGCTGGTCGTGGGCAGCACACACAGCACGGCCGAGGTCTTCGACAGCCCGCCGCCGTTGCTGCCGGGTGGGCACCTGCTGGAGAACCTCGCCAACCTGGAGGCCGGCATCGGCTTCAGCCGGGTGGTGCTCAACTCGGTGTTGATCTCCACGATCTACACGGTGCTGGCCGGCCTGGTGTGCACGATGGCGGGGTACGGCTTCGCCAAGTACGACTTTCGCGGCAAGGAGCTCCTCTTCGGCCTGCTGATGCTCGGCCTCGTCATCCCCAGCCAGGTCACGCTCGTACCGCTGTTCAAGATGATGCTGGCGCTCGACTGGCTCAACACGTATCAGGCGATCGTGCTGCCCAATCTGGCGCTGCCGTTCGGCATCTTCCTGATGCGGCAGTCGATGTCCGCGCTGCCCGACGAGCTGCTGGCCGCGGGCCGGATCGACGGCTGCGGGGAGCTGCGGCTGTTCGTCCGCGTGGTGCTGCCGCCGATGCGACCGGCTCTCGCCGCTCTGGGCATCTACCTGTTCCTCTACCAGTGGAACGACTTCGTCTGGCCTTTGATCGCGCTGCGGACGCGGGACGCCTACACGATCCCGCTCGCGATCGCCTCCCTGCAGGGCGCCACCGAGACCGACTACGGCCAGATCCTCGCCGGAACGGCCGTCGCCGCGCTCCCGATGGCCCTGCTCTTCCTTCTACTTCAACGACACTTCGTGTCCGGACTTCTCGCAGGAGCGGTGAAAGAGTGAGCGTCACGACCGCCGGGCTAGCGCCCGCGCCAACCGAGCACCTGCTCGACGACGTACGGCTGGCCGTCCTGACGCATACGCCGGGCGCGTCGGCGAGCTGGGAGCTGATCGCGCAACAGGACGGCCCCGACCTGCTGGAGATCCGCTCCGACGGGGAGGCGGAGGTCCGGCTCTCGGTCCCGCTGGGCGACGTGGTGGGGTTCTGGCACCCCACCCGCTCCTGGAGCCGCCCGCTCGTCGCCGACTGGGCGGGCCTGGTGCACGTGTCGCTGGTCGAAGGGGTCGCCGCGGGCTGCCTGTACGACAGCGCCGGCCGCTCGCTGCTCGCCTTCGCCGCCGTCGATCCGGTGCCGGAGACCGTGATGCGCTTCGGCGTCTCGGAGGAGAACAAGACCTTCGTCGTGCACCTGACCGTGCCTGCGGGCGCCTCGCCGTACAGGATGGTCTTCGCCAGGACGGCCCCGTCGGTCGCGGCGGCGATGCGCGGGCTGCGGACCTGGCTGGGGGCGGGGCTGGCGCCCGTGCCCGAGGCCGCGCGGCTGCCGGTCTACTCCACCTGGTACAGCTTCACCCAGGACGTCGAGGAGTCGGCCATCGAGGCCGAGGCGGCGCTGGCGGCGGAGCTGGGCTGCGGAGTGATCATCATCGATGACGGATGGCAGGAGCTGGGGAACGGGCGAGGCTATCCGGGCGTAGGGGACTGGCGTCCGGACAAGACGAAGTTTCCAGACCTCGCGAGACACGTCGCCCGGGTTCGGGAGTTCGGGCTGAAGTATCTCCTCTGGGTCGCCCCGCTGCTGCTGGGCCCGGAAGCCGAATGCTTCGCGGAGCTGTCGCCCTACGCTCCGGCTCCGGCCGCTGTGCCGGGCGCGCGGGTGCTCGACCCGCGCAGGCCCGAGGTCAGGCGGCATGTGGTGGAGCTGTGCGCCTCGCTGGTCGCCGACTACGGGCTCGACGGGCTCAAGCTCGACTTCCTGGAGCAGGTCATGGTCTACGCGGGCACGCCCGCGCATGACGCGGACATCACCGACGTCGGCACCGCCATGCACGTGCTGCTGACCGAGCTCCGGACCGCGCTCGAGGCCATCCGGCCCGACGTGCTGATCGAGCTGCGCCAGCCGTACGTCGGGCCGGGCATGGCGCCCTTCGGCAACATGCTCCGGGCCGACGACTGCCCGGCCGACGTGACCGCCAACCGGGTCCGCACGATCGACGTCGGCCTGCTCTCCGTGCGCGGGGCCGTCCACGCCGACATGCTGATGTGGGACCCTGAGGGGGAGGCGCGGAGCGCCGCCCGCCAGCTCATCGGCCCGCTGCACGCCGTGCCCCAGATCTCCGCGAGGCTCGCCGGGCTCAGCGAGGAGCACCGGCGGATGGTGGCGTTCTGGCTCGGCCAGTGGCGCAGGCTGCGGCCTCTCCTGCTCGACGGCGAGGTGGAGCCGGGCCGCCCCGACGAGCTGTACCCGGTCATCACGGCGTCGCGGGGAGAAGATTGTGTGATCACTGTCAGCGCCGACCGGGTGGCCGTGCTGGACACCGCGCGGCACCGGCGGATCACACTCGTCAACGGCACCGCCGCGGGGCGCCTCGTCCTCGAGATCACGGGACCGGGAATCATGGTGGAGCAGACCGTCTACGACGCGGCCGGATCTATGATCGAGCGGGTGGAACGGCGGCTCGAGCCCGGCCTGTGCGCGCTGGTCGTCCCGCCCTCGGGCCTGGCGACTCTGGAGGAGACCCCGTGAAGATCGGCATCACCGAGGTGGCGGCGCGGGCTGACGTGAGCGAGGCCACGGTCAGCCGGGTCGTCAATCGCCGCTCCGGTGTCTCCGCCAAGACCCGCGAGGCCGTCGAGCGGGCCATGGCCGAGCTGGGCTACGAGCGCTCCACCCGGGGGCAGATCGTCGCGGTGATAACGCCGTGGCTGTCCAACCCGTTCTTCGCCGACGTCGCCGAGCTGATCGAGTCGGCGCTGGCGCCACACGGGCTCAAGGGCGTGCTCTGCCCGGCCTTGCCGGGCGGCATCCAGGAGCGCGAGTTCGTGACCGCGCTGGCCGACCACGGCGTCGCGGGGGTGGTGTTCCTGTCGGCCAGCAACACGGTCGAGAACGCCGACCCGGAGACATACAACGTGCTGGCCGCGCGGCGGATCCCGTTCGTGGGGGTCAACGGCGGCTTCGAGGGGCACGAAGCGCCGGTCTTCTCCACCGACGACTTCCTCGCCGCCGAGCTGGCCGTGGAGCACCTGTTCGCGCTGGGGCACCGCAGGATCGGCATGGCCGCCGGTCCCGTCGGCAACAGGCCCGCCGATCGCCGGGTGGAGGGCTTCCTTTCCGCGCTGGAGCGGCGTGGGGTGGAGGAGCCGGACCAGTGGGTGGTCCGGCAGTACTACACGATCGAGGGCGGCCAGTCGGCCACGTCCACCCTGCTCAGGCAGGACGTCACCGCGATCGTCGCGGCCAGCGACTTCATGGCGCTGGGCGCCATACGGGGTGTGCGCAGGGAGGGCCTGTCCGTGCCCGGCGACGTCTCGGTCGTGGGCTACGACGGCTCGATGATCATGGAGTTCGTCGATCCGCCGCTGACCACGGTCCGGCAGCCCATCGACCGCCTGGCCAAGGAAGTGGCCCGTAGCGTGGTCGCCCTGGTGAGCAACCGCGAGGTGCCGCCGGGCGAGCTTCTGTTCAATCCGGAGCTGGTGGTGCGGGCGTCGACGGCGCCGCCGCGCTCCGCCTGATTTTCTCGAATTTCCGCCTCATCTCACCGTTAATCGCCTGAGATTCATCCGATCACCCCCTGAATCGGGAGACCCCATGAGGTACATCGCGTTATCCGTCCTGCTCGGCTCCTCCCTTCTCGCCGCCGCGGCCCTGACCCCGGCCCAGGCGGCGGCGGGCGGCCCGCTCGTCGTGGTCAACCCCGGCTTCGAGAAGGGCACCGAAGGCTGGACGTTCACCTCCGGCACCGGAGTCGCCACCAACCTGCCGCACGGCGGCACCAAGCTGATCTACCTCGACTCCGGTGAGGGCAGGAGCGTAAGCCAGGCCGTCGTCGCCCCCGCCGCGGGCCGCTACTCCGTCTCCGCCTGGATCGCCACCGGCGGCGCGGGCGGCACCTTCACCGTGCTGCGCAACGGCGTCGCCGCCGGCTCCGTGACCCTGCCGGCCCGCTCCACCTACACCCGCTACACCGTCTCCGACGTGGAACTCGCCGAGGGCGACCAGCTGAAGATCGTGTTCGGCTCCGGTTCCGGCTGGGTGAACGCCGACGACGTGATGGTCTCGCCCGGCACGACCGCCGAGCCCCGCGTGAGCTCATCCAACACCAAGATCGTGGAGCTGTTCGACTGGGCCAAGGACAAGGCGGGCAGCTGGGTGCACCAGAGCGGAGTCTCCGGCCCGCTCAACGTGGACGAGCGCCAGCCCGCCGGCACCGGCCAGGGCAGCTACGCCTCCACCTACTGGGCCGGATACGCCCACCGCAGCGGCTACTACTCCCGCGACTTCGCCCACCAGCTGGCCGGAGCGCAGATCCTCGGCCTGTCCGACGAGAACAAGACGATGCTCCGCTCGTTCGCCGCCTCGGCGACCGAGGAGCACAAGTACTACCCGGTGTGGGCGCTCAACTTCGACGCCTCCACCAACCTCTCCATCGACTACCGGAGCCCCACCAACTTCGTGCGCGAGGTGCCGGCCACGTTCGAGCTGGTCGAGAAGGCCAACCACGCGTTCCGCTGGAGCGGTGACCGCTCCTACATCGACGACCCCGTGTTCTGGGACTACTACAGGCACGCCACCAAGGAGTTCGTCGAGCTGCACGACGGCACGCGCTCCAACGGCTCCGTCAAGGTCGCCGAGGGCACCGGCAAGGGCATCTTCCAGGGCACGGCCAGCTACAACGAGGACGGCGAGCCGCTGATCGAGGCCGGTGACGGGATCGGCTCCCAGTACCAGGCGTACAGGGCGCTGGCGGACCTCGCCGTCGACAAGCGCGACCTGAAGCTGGCGGCGGAGTACGCGGCCAAGGCGCGCGAGCTCAAGCGCTACTTCAACGACACCTGGAGCCGGAAGGAGGGCAGCACCGACTTCGTCCGCGCCTACAACGTCGCCGGCGAGCCGGTGACCGGCTTCGGCAAGGAGAACAGCTGGTTCATGCCGATGAAGGGGATCATCGACGCCGGCCCGCGCAACGACGCCTACCTCGACTTCATCGACACCCAGGCCTCCGGCCCGGAGGGGCCGGTCAACATCGAGGCGTTCACCTACCTGCCTGACACGTTCTTCAGGCACAACCGCAACGAGACCGCCTGGAAGTGGATGCAGAGCGTCTACGACAGGCGTGACAACAGGCACGTCGTCGGGCGCCAGGGGCTCAACGGTGACTACCCCGAGGTGTCGTTCACCCTGGTCAGCCAGACGGTCGAGGGACTGATGGGCATCCAGCCCGACGCCCCGCGGCGCACCGTCGCCACCCAGTCGCGGCTGCCCGCCGACATCGGCTGGCTGGAGGTGGCCGACGTGCCGGTCGGGGACGGCAAGGTGACGGTCCGGCACGACGGCCAGACCTCGACCACGCTCACGAACGGCTCCGACCGTCAGACCTTCTGGGAGGCACGCTTCCCGGGCAAGCACCGCTGGCTGGAGGTCGACGGGCACCGCATGATCGGCATACCCAAGGTGATCGACGGCGTCGGCTACACCGTCGCCCTGGTGCCCGTGCGCGCCGGCCAGACCGCCACGGTCAAGGTCTCCGGCTGACCCACGTCCGCCGCCGCCCCGCCGTACCGGCTTCCCGCCTTCCGGGATCGGCACAGGGCTTGAGCAACAACGGAACGGCCAGTGACGACAGCGGGCTGAAGGCCGCTGGGCTGCCGCCACTGGCCGTTCGAATGTCGTTTCGGGCAGAGCCGCGCGTCATCGTCCCGGCTCGGCCATCCGATGGAGCACTGCGTGCGGGGGGTTTGAGGAAGCCGGCACCGTCCGATGATGCGATGGGACAAGGAAGGCACTGATGACCGGCAGCGAGAGCGCGTCCGTCTCGGACGACGTCTGGGAGGAGTTCTGGGTGAATCTCTCGCCGGTGTGGCGGCGAGTGTTGTGCGGCTCCGACACCCTCACGCCCCCGCCCGCGGCTCCGATCCTGCGTCGACGCCGCCTCACCACCGACTTCGAGTGGGTGGGGACGTTCGAGCCCGTCAGGTCGCTGCCGGCCGTGACGCAGGCGCTGCTGTGGGACGAGAACGGCATGGATCTGGGGCCGTTGACGGGCCGGTCGTGGCAGCTGCTCCAGTTGGGCGGCCCCGCCAGGGTGGATATGAAGCAATTGAGCGGAACCCCCGTCCGCCGACTCATCTTGTCGAATGTAGACGTGGCGGACCTGTCGGGCCTGAAGGACATCGTGGGCCTGAGATCTCTCGCTCTGGCGCATGGCGACTTCGGGTCGTTGCCACCCCTCGATCACCTCACCGAGCTCGTTCTGCATGCAGAGGTCGACGTCGACATCGCCGCCGCGCGGACCCCCGGCCTTCGGGTCACCCGCCTCAGCGAGCCCTATTTCCCACCCTTCGGCCCTGACGACGTGTGAGCCGTCGAACCGGTCCGAGAGCCGCGCGGCCTCATCGCCGGTCGTCCACATAGAGAACTCATGCTTGGAGAAGATTTTCCGGTTTTCTTCGTAGTTCTCGTCCTCACCCCTCCGCAGGGGTTGGCCCTCAGGGGTGTTCGACGGCTTCGCGTAGTTGCCCGCGATGACCTTCGGCAGTTCGTTGCCCAGCGGGCCCTTGACCGGCGGGAGTTTGATATCTCGTCCAGCGGTGGTGTCTCCAGGGCGATACGGCGGGTAGGTGCCGGCGTTCGTCGCCGGGTTCAGTGCCTTCTCGATGTGGAGGATGACGTCCAGGAATTCACTATCCTTGCTCTTGGACATCGTGAACCCCCGGCCAGATCTGATGTAGATACAGCCGCCGGCTTGGACGCCCTGAGCAGATACTCGACATACGGCGTCGCACGCCAGCTCGCGATCGTCTTGAGCTGGGTGGGATTCCCCTTCTGGATTTCGCATCCTCGCGCGGAGAGGTCGAATTCGATCTGGACATCGTTCAGATCATCGTCGAGTTCCGTGCGACGGACGCCTCTGTTCCAGACGCCGAAGTCAGTCAGCTTCACAGAGAACTTGATGTTCTGCGGCTTCAGGCCGTCGGTGGTTGCGCCGCCCTTGCAGACGGCATTTCCGGTGGCGTCACCGATGTAGGTGTGCGCCACCCAGGTTGCGCGGAAGGTGAACACGTCATCGTCGGTCACCTTGTCCAGCACCGCCGCCGGGATTCTCAGGGGCCCGGGGAACATCCTGACCCACCAGGCCGTCCTGTTCTTGCGCTTCTTGACGCCGTTGTCGTCGTACTCCTCCCATCCTCCGTGTCCGATCCAGGTGGTCCAGCATGCGGAATGTGGTCGCTCCTGCATGCGGGAATACGCGTCGGTTGATCTGGGCGCCCTGGTGGTGGCGTGGCAGTCCTCCAGCGACGGGTGCGTGTAGTTGAAGTTACCGACCACGGCTGCGGTCGGAGCCGCGGACGCCCTGGCCTGGGAGACCTGGGCGGCGCAGGATGCGCACCCGTATACCGGCCTTGGCCTTCTCCGTGAACGTCCGCATGATGCCGGTGTCCTGAGCGATGAAGATGCCGCTGTAAACCAGCACCCCGATCTCTCGCTCGGCGTGTGTGAACAGACGTCCCCAGGCGTCCCTGGGGACGGCCCAGCGATGCGGGTGGACGGTGACGATCTCGCTCTCGGACGCGGCGGCCACCTGCTGAGGCGTCAGCGCCTCGGGCCACAGGTATCTCTCGTCCATTTCCAGGAACGGAACCACTGCGTAACGGTGCTTTCGGTACGGCGTGCGGTCCTTGGCGATCCACCGCTCCACCGTTTTCGGGTCGACCGCAATCGCCTCGGCCAGTTCGGCCACCGATGCCCCGCGTTCGAGCAGGGCCGCGCGCAGTCGCTCGTTCGCCATTCCACCTGCCCAGAGGGGACGTCCAGGGACGTGGCAATCGTAGTCCGGACGTCCTGAACATGTCCCGTCCTGTAGTGATCTCGTCCCGCCCCTCCACCGCATTCTCGGTACCGCACGGCACCACCGACCGCGACGAGAGGAGAGACGGCAATGATCAACTACATCGGATCGATCGGCGAGACGCCCGCCTGCGAGTGCGGCGCGGCCCCGGAGCAGGGGCGGTTCCTCTGCCGCAGGTGCCGGGCCCGGGACCGCTGGAGGCGGCGTCAGGCGGCCAAGCACAGGACGACCACGAGGAACGGACAGCTCCGACGTCCGGCCAACCGTCCGCGCGGCCTCGTCAAGGCGGGGGTGATCTGGACGTGACCGCGATCCCCCTGATCATCGCTCTCGTGCTCGGCATCGCTGTAGCCGCCGGCTACGTGCTCGTCCTGGTCGGGATGCGTCAGGAGGACCGGCGGATGCGCCTGGCCGACCTTCCGCCGAGCAGGGCGGCGGGCCTGGCCCGCCGGGTCACCGGCTGCCACATGCGGGGATGAGCGCGGTGCGGGGATGAGCGCGCTACTCGCGCTCGGCCGGCCTGGATCCCACCCGCTCCAGCCGCTCCGACAGGTCCCGCAGCGTGGCGCGGATCTCGGCGAGCTCATCGGAGGCCGGCGGGGTGGGGGCGGAGTCCTCGCGGACGAAGACGCCCCTGCCCTGCCGGCCGATCACCGGCCCTTCGGCCCGTAGGACCTCGACGGCCGGCTTCACCACGCTCAGCGACGCGTCGTAGGCGGTCGCGAGCCGGGTGGTGGAGGGCAGCGGGTCGCCGGGCGCCAAAGTCCCGCGCCGGATCGGCCCTGGGAACGGGCCGCACGATCACCACCCGTGGCCCGTGATGAGTTCATCTGCGATTACTCGTTTCCGTCCGGGCGATTCCGCCGGATGCTTGGACCACCGCGTGATCAGGCAGACACCACCGAAACACCGCAATGTTTGCCGAACTTTACGGTCATCGTGTTCGACGTTCTCTTGGAGAATCGGCATGAGCATCACGGACGATGCCGATGTTCCACACGCCTTCACCCCCGAACCGGCCGTACACCACCATAGTCGGCTGCGCATCACCTGTTTCCTCAACCCGTCAGGACTGCAGATCGACGGAGATCTCGACCGCTTCTCGCTGCCTGTCCTCGTCCGGTTACTGGACTCGATCCCGAGCGACGGTGACACATACGTGAATCTGGCCGGTCTGGAGTTCATCGACGTCGGTGGCCTGCGCGCCCTGGTCGTCACCGCGGCTCAACTCCAAGACGGTCATGTCCTGCCGCTGCGGTCCACTCCGCCGCGGGTGCGCCGCCTGCTCAACCTCACCGGCCGGCGCGAGGCGCCCCGGCTCCAGTTGGACGTCACGACGCCCATCCCGGCTCCCGCCGCGCCGCGCCGCCCCACACGGGCACCGGATTTCCGGCGGTCACCGCCGCCTCCCTGACCGCCCCGCCCATAGAATCCCTCCATTTTCTGTGCCGGATTCACAGGGCGGATGAATCCGGAAAGTATTCCGAACTCCTACGGCGTGACCGCGAGAACTCCTGTCACTTGAATCCGGACGGCCGTCGGGCTGATTCCTGGGATCTCCCGCCGATGAGATCCGCCCGGCCGGGCGCGGTATCTTCGACAGCCCCTGACGGGTTGCGGTGATATGCACACTCCTGTTGATCTATCAAAAGATGTACAATGGAAATTGTCGAGGATATTTCGCACGCCGGCAATCATGCCGACGCCGTCCGAGGCGTTTCATCAGTACGGCCCAGCCGGGCCGGGACAGTCGGTCGATCATGACGACAACGCAAGCCACCTTCCCCCCGGCGGTTCCCGTCACCCACGTTCGGTCGGTGCCTGCCGCGAAGGCAACCACCGTAAGGCTGAGCATCGCGCCTGCCCGCGACCGTCCAGGACCGGTGGATGGGGCATGGTGGCCCCGGTCAACCGACGCGTCGGCGGAACTTCCGGACCTCATCGCGGCCCTCGACCAGCGCCTCGGGGAGATGACCCTCCGGGTGGGACTGAACGTGGACGCCTGGGACAACATCCCGCACCGGATTCCAGCCCCCGGCCGGGCAGTCAGGGTCGGATGGTTCCGATCCATGGACATTCGGCTGGTCACCCTGAGCGTCAGGGGCAGGCAAGGCATCACACTGCGAGTGATCCCCCCGGAGGCCACGGAGGCATCCGCGGAGGCCGCATTCGCGTCGGCCACCGGCGAGGTGAACGGGCAGTCATCCTCAGATGTCCCCACCACCGGTCGGAACATCCTCCGGGACCGGTCTGCGGAGTCCCCCCTTCAGCAGGAAACCGACGAGGGGCAGGACGGCTGGGAGAATGAGGGCGGATGTGGGAACGCCCGCCTGGACACTCTTGCCGGACAGGCGTGATCTCGGCGTGTCACGCTGATACGTCGCGCCTTCCCCGGACCCCGGGCCCGGCTGCGCCGGCCGGGCCCCCGGCGGATCAGGCGGTCCCGAGCACCGGCCCGGTCCGCTCCACGGTCACCGGGTCGATACTCACGGGGAACTGACCGGACAGACCGCCGGCTTCCAGCAGCCGGCGGATCGCCGGAGGCGGGGCGAGCAGGCGTAGCGTCCCGTCACGCTCTTCGACCATGCGTTTGATGAAGACGAGCACCCCCAGTCCGCTGGCGTCCATGAACGTGACAGCGGACAGGTCGAGGAGAACTCCCTGTCCCGGCCCGTCCAGGACGGTCAGCAGCCACTCACGGAACGCGGATGCGGTGGAGATGTCGACCTCTCCGGCGACGCTGCAGACCGTCCAGCGAGAGTGGGTGTGTGTTGACAGGTCCATGCGGACCTCCTCTCGATGAACGCGATCAGCCGTTCACAGGCAACTGCCGGCCACGGCCTCCGCGAGGAGAGACCTCCCGAAAGACGACCGCTCCTGTCACGGTGACGACCCCCAGTGAAGCCGCCTGCCGGCTCCGGGGAAACGTCCAATCTCAGAAAGGCTCATCACCGCCGCTGATGACCGTCGGCACACCCGGGTCGGGCGTCAGGTCGGTGGGCGGGACGGCGGGTTGCAGCCAGCCGAGCCGGCGGGCGAGCTGTCTGGCGCTGTCGATGACAGCGATGACGTGAGTGGACCGGTCGCCGGAACGCCACAGTAGCGACCATGGGTAGCGCGTAACGGGTTCGATCAGAGGACGCCAGACGGTACCCGGCTGGCTGGAGGTGCGTGAGGAGGAGGGGACGCAGAGCACACAGCGGTGCTGGAGCACGAGGTCGGCGGCGGCACGGGTGCTCTCGACGGTCCCCTCGTAGACGGTGGGCGTGAAGCCGGCGGTGCGGCAGAGCTCGATGACGAACTGGTTGAACTCCGGCGACCGGGCGTCCTCTCCGAAAAGGAGCGGTTCGTCGGAGAGCGCGGCGACGGGTACGCCCTCCTGCGCGGCAAAGCGGTGATCGTCGGGGACCAGCACACCGAGCGGGTCGAGCCGGATCAGCTCGGAGTCGATGTCAGGAGGCGTCTGGGAGGCTCGTCCGATCCCGATGTTCAGGCGCCCGTCAGCCAACTGCCGGTACTGGTCGGGAGTGCTGGCTTCGACCTGGTGAATCGTCAGGTCCGGAAGGCGCCGCTGGACCTCGCGCAGGATCTGTGGCATGGAGTCGTAGCCGGCGTCGATGATGCCGACCCGGAGCGTGCGCGGGATGGCGACGGCGCTGCGCGCGGCCTGCGCCGCCCGGCCCACGTGGTCGAGGATCTGACGTGCCTCGACGACGAAGGCGGCACCGGCCGGGGTGAGCTCGACATGATGGGTGCTGCGATTCAGCAGCCGCACCCCGAGCTCACGCTCAAGCCGCTGTATCTGCTGGCTCAACGCCGACTGCACGATGTGCTCGCGGGCCGCCGACCGGCCGAAGTGCAACTCTTCTGCCAGGGTCACGAAGTAGCGGAGTTGGCGTAGTTCCATGCCCGCCACCCCTTCCTAACCGGGCGGCGCTGATGTGGACCGTCTGGTTCCACCATAGGCCCTCGGGGCGGCCGGCCGCGGTACGGCGGCGGACCATCCGAACTCTGAAAACTCATCTCATCTGGACCCGCCGACACGGCGGCTTTCCAGTCGGCCAGGGTCGGGCCAGTGTACGGCCTCAGCCCACCCAAGCCGTTCGAGGAGACGGATGAACCCGGCAGAGGGGTCGATCTGATGGCGGCCCATGCCGTGGCGGGCGCATGTGGGCTCGCTGTGGTGGCCGTTGTGCCAGCTCTCCCCGAACGACAGCAGGGCCAGCGGCCACAGGTTCGTCGCCCGGTCATGCCGGCGGGTTCTGAACGGCCGGCTGCCCATGACGTGGCAGAGGGAGTTGACGCTCCAGGTGACGTGCTGCAGCAGGGTGACGCGGATCAACCCGGCCCACAGGAACGTGGTCAGCCCGCCGTACAGGCTTCCGCTGATCACCCAACCGGCCAGGAACGGCAAGGCCAGGGACCCGATGGACAGGGCGGGAAAGGCACGCGCCACCTTGACCATGGCCGGATCGGCGAGCAGGTCGGGAGCATACCGGGTGGCCGGAGTCGGATCATCGGTGAACATCCAGCCGAGGTGCGCGTGGGCAAGCCCCCGAAGCTGCCCGCGCAGGCTGGTGCCGTACCGGTAAGGGGAGTGCGGATCGCCCGGTCGATCGGTGAAGGCGTGGTGGCGGCGGTGGGTCGCCACCCAGTCGATGACGTTGCCCTGGAAGCTCATCGACCCGGCGACCGCCAGCACCACCCGCAGCCACGGCCGGGCGGTGAAAGAACCATGGGTGAGCAGCCGGTGGAATCCGACGGTGACCCCCAGCCCGGTGACCACGTAGAGGATTCCGGCCAGCAGCAGATCGTGGAGCGCGAGCCCGTTGCCCCACGCCAGCCAGATGCCTGCTCCCAGCGCGGCCAACGGCATGACGACGAGGGCCGCCATCAGCCCTATCTGGGACTTGCCCGCCGTGAAGTGCTGCGCGGTCTCGGGGAAAGGGGATTCGCCGTCGTAGTCTGCGTGGCGTTTCAGCGCCCTGGTCGAGAGGGTCATGAGTCTCTTTCCATTCTCGGTCATGCGATCCGTCCGTGTACGTAACACCAGCGCCAGGCCGCATCCGGTTCCAGCGAGACGACCACCGCGTGGTCGGTCTCCTCGTAGTGCTTCCTCGCGTGGCCACCCGGCGAATCGTCGGAACAGGCCACCCAGCCACAGGTCAGGCAGGCCCACAGGCTCTTCCAGGCCAGTCCCCGGGCCAGGCACTGCTCGCATTCCGGTGGTCCGCGCTCGGCGGCCGGAGCCGTGTCCAGGTGGTCGCAGCACGCGGTCTGACCGTTCGGGCTCGCGTGTGCCGGGATACCGGCGCCTTGCATGTCCAGGGTCATCGCGACCCCCTTATCGACAGCGGTAGGAATTACGTCGACTGATCTCCCCTCAAGTCAACGCGGCGGGCGGACCAGGGGAAACATCCGATTTGAGCAAACCTCATCATCAACCGCGATCACGAGCCCGGCATTCGGCCGCCCTCCGGACATCGATCCTCTGGCCGGTCACGGTTCAGGTGTTTCGATATTGCCTGAACTGCCCACTGAAGGGCAGAAGACGAGTATGCGCACCGTAAACAGAGGTAACAGTCTGAAACGCGCAAAGTCGGACGGGGAACCTCTCTGGGGGCTCGTGCCTCCTACGCTGGCGCGGATGGCCGCATGGAGCGGGTGCTTGATCCTCGTCGGTTTCGTGGCCAACTACGTGTTCGGCTTCGTGGCGACGATGCGCATCGTCGCCCTGCCAGTGGCGGTCGCCCTGCTGCTGACCGCGCTGCTGTTCCCGCTCACCAGGCGGTTGCGCGCGGCAGGGTGGCGAGCGATCTACGCCACGTGGACCACCATGCTCGTCGCGTTCGCGGTGCTGGGCGGGACATTCTGGATCATCGGGGTACGGGCCGCCGTAGAGTTCCCCGGCCTGGTGACACAGGTGCGGCAGACCGCCAAGACGGTGGAGGGCTGGCTCTACACCGGCCCCCTGCACCTGGAGCCGAACCAGATCAGCAGATGGGTCGACGACATCGCCGACATGGTCACCCAACGGCAGCAGCAGATCACCTCTACGGTGCTCGCCGGTACCGTCGTGGTACTGGAGGTATTGGCCTCGATCGTACTGCTGCTGTTCGTGACGTTCTTCCTGCTCAAGGACGGCGACCGGATCTGGGCCTGGTTCCTCAAGGCGTTCGGTACGGCCGCGCCCCGGGTCGACCGGGCCGGCCGGGTCGCCTGGGTCACGCTCTCCCACTACGTACAGGGAACCGTGGCCGTGGCCGCGGTGCACGGGGTCGTCATCGGCATCGTGCTGGCGGTCATGGGCGTCCCGCTCTGGGCCGCGCTCGCCGTGCTGATCTTCATGGCCAGCTTCATCCCGATCGTGGGTATCTTCTTCGCCGGAGCCGTGGCGGCGCTGGTCACGCTCGGCGCGAAGGGCCCGGTCTTCGCCCTGGTCTTTCTCGGCATCCTGATCGTCGAGCAGCAGCTGGAGAACCACGTCCTGCAGCCGTTGATCGTCGGCCGGGTGCTTCACTTCCACCCGCTGGCGATCATCGTCGTGCTCGCCGTCGGCGGCATCCTCGCCGGTATCGCGGGCGCGGTCGTGGCCGTGCCGATCGTCGCGATTCTCTACCGGGCGATACCCGAGCTCTTCACGGAAGGTAGGCCCGTCTCCCCTCCCCGGCCGGCCCGGAAGGCAGAAACGCCGGCCGTATCCGCTCAGGGCGATCCCAACCCGCCGGACAGACCGGCGGGCGGCAAGCCGTCCGTTCCCGAGGACTGACCTCGTCCTCGACCGAGAGGCGTCCGAGCGGGCGCGGCCGGCGCTGGACAACGCCTTCGCTGCGGCGGCCGGAGCCGCCTGAATGTGCCCCCGATGTGCCCTCTCAGGGTTTCCAGCTCCCTAAACGAGGGCTCCGCCGCAGGTCGGGGGCGGGGAGGGCGGACGAGTCGGCCTGTAGGCCGGGTTCTGTCCTTCACTGACGTGAAGGGGCGACCATCCATCTAGGGCCGCCGTTGCCGGCGGCCTCAAGCGGTCTACCCGCACGACTCGGACGGGCAGCCCTCGAACGTCGTGCGCGGGACACTCCGGGGAGCATCCCTTCTTGACCTTGCTCCAGGTGGGGTTTACCAAGCCGCCCACGTCACCGTGGGCGCTGGTGGTCTCTTACACCACCGTTTCACCCTTACCTCCCTCGCGGGAGGCGGTCTGTTCTCTGTGGCACTGTCCCGCGGGTCACCCCGGGTCGGCGTTACCGACCACCCTGCCCTGTGGAGCCCGGACCTTCCTCGGCGGGTCTCCGAAGAGACCCGACGCGGCCGCCCGGCCGGCTCGTCCGCCGTGCGTCCCAGCCTAACGGCTCCTCAAGTGGTCTCCAACCGAGTGGCAAGTCGCCTCCGGTGGAATCAGGGTGCCGTCTCAGCCAGGTGCGAGGTGTCGTTGAACACCTTGACCACCGCCGGGCCGTCGGCGTAGTACTCGATCAGGGACAGGGCTGCCAGGTCGAGATGCATGCGGTACAGCGCGGCGAGGGGAGCGAGCAGCGCGGACCGGAGCAGCATCTTGATCGGCGTGACGTGGGAGACGGCGAGGACCGTCCTGCCCTCGTAGCGCTCGACCAGCCGGTCTCCGGTCGCCTGGACCCGCCGCGCCGCCTCCCCGAAACTCTCCCCACCCGGCGGCGCGGCGGACGGGTCCGCCAGCCACGCGGCGAGCAGGTCCGGCCACCGGCGCTGGATCTCGGTGAAGGTGTGGCCCTCCCAGTCGCCGAAGTCGACCTCCCTGAGCCCCTCGTCGACGACCACCTCCAGCCCGAGCCGGGCGGCGACGGTCTCGGCGGTGGCGCGGGCGCGCCTGAGCGGCGAACTGACGACCACCTGGACGCCGTACGGCCCGCGCGACAGTCTGGCGGCGGCGGCTTCGGCCTGGGCGACGCCGTTGGGGGTGAGCTCCGGGTCGCCGAGCCCGGAGAACCTGCGCTCGACCGAGAGCGGCGTCTCGCCGTGCCGGAGCAGGAGCAGCGAGGTCGCCACGGTCGTGGGCGCGCGCCAGCCGCTGCCGGTGGTGGTGGCCGCCACGGCCTGCTGCCCCGATGAGACGTCATCGGAGTCGAGGAGGTCGAGGAGGGAGTCCTGCGCGGCGGCGGCCGCGGAGGCGGGAGAGCCGGCCCCGCGGGACGGGGCTCCGCCCGCGGTGGAGCCGGCCATCGAGGATCCGCTGAGCTGCCAGGGGCGGCCCTTGGCGGCGGCGTCCATGGCCTCGTTGGCCAGCCGGTCGGCGTCCTTGTTCTTCTCCCTGGGGATCCACTGCCAGGTGACCCGCAGGCGCCGGGCCAGGGCGCCCGCCTCCAGCGCGAGCGGGCGCAGCCCCTCGTTCTTGATCTTCCAGCGGCCGGCCATCTGCTCGATGACCAGTTTGGAGTCCATCCGGACCTCGACGACGGCGCCGTCGCCCGCGAGGGCGAGAAGCGACTGCAGGCCCGCGATCAGGCCGCGGTATTCGGCGACGTTGTTGGTCTGGGTGCCGATCGCCTCGGCGGTCTCGACCAGCACCTGGCCGTCGGCGGCGTCCTTGACGACGGCGCCGTAGCCGGCGGGGCCGGGGTTGCCCCGGGACCCGCCGTCGGCCTCGACGACGTAGGCGGTCACAGCCCCGACTCTGCGGTGCGGACCAGGATGCGGCGGCATTCCTCGCAGCGGATGACCTCTTCGTGCGAGGCGGCCTTGATGCGGTTGATCTCGGCGATGGACAGGCTCGTGCGGCAGCCCAGGCAGCGGGCGCCCTGCAGCATCGCGGCGCCCACCCCGAACTGCTCGCGGAGCTTCTCGTAGAGGGCCAGCAGGTCGGCGGGGATGTCGGCGGCGACGCCCGAGCGCTTGCCCTTGACCTCGGCGCTCTCCTTGTCGATCTCGGCGAAGGCGGCGTCTCTGCGGTCCTCGGCGGCGCCGCGGGCGGCGGCGAGCTCGTCGCGCTCAGCGACGATCTTGGCGACCTGCGCGTCGGCCGACTCGCGGCGCTCCATGATCTCCAGCACGACCTCTTCCAGGTCGCCCTGGCGGCGGTTCAGGGAGGCGATCTCGGACTGGAGGCTGGCCAGGTCCTTCGGCGAGGACACCTGGCCGGAGTCGAGGCGCTTCTGGTCGCGCTCGGCGCGGATGCGGACCGAGTCGACGTCCGCCTCGGCCTTGGACTGCTCGCGGGCCAGGTCGCCCGCCTCGGTCTCGGCGGCGATCACCTGGGTCGCGAGCCTCGCCACGCGGGTGGAGACCTCGTCGATCTCGGCCAGCTCGGGCAGGGTGCGGCGGCGGTGGGCCAGCCGGTCGATGACGGAGTCGAGTTCGGCCAGGTCGAGCAGACGCTTCTGGGCCGCCGGGGCTGCTTTCACTTCAAATCCTCGCACTCTGCTGTTGTCTTCCAAGCGTCCGTGACCGTCTCGGATACGCGCGTCTCAACAGTAATCCCCTTCCCGGCCAATCCGGACTCCAGACGGCGTGCCGCCTCGGCCAGCCAGGGCCACTCGGTGGCCCAGTGGGCGGCGTCGATCAACGCCGGCCCGCCGGGGGCCTCCATGAACTCGGACGCCGGGTGGTGGCGCAGGTCCGCGGTGAGGAAGACGTCCACCCCGGCGGCGCGGGCCGTGCCGAGGAGGGAGTCTCCCGATCCCCCGCTCACCGCCACCAGCCGGACCTCGCGGTCGAGGTCACCGGCGACCCGCAGCCCGCCCGCCGTGCCGGGGAGCCCGCGCGCGGCCTGCCGGGCGAACTCGCGCAGCGACAGCGGGGCGGGCAGCGAGCCGACGCGGCCGAGCCCGCGCCGCGGGTCGTCGGCCGAGGGCAGCAGGGGCGTGAGCGGACCGGCCAGGCCCACGGCGCGGGCGAGCGCGTCGGAGACGCCGGGGTCGGCGACGTCGGCGTTGGTGTGGGCGGTGAAGAGGCCGATGTCGTTCTTGATAAGCGTGTGGACCAGACGGCCCTTGAAGGTGGTGGCCGCGACACTCGTGGTGCCGCGCAGGTAGAGCGGGTGATGGGTGACGATCAGGTCGGCGCCCCACTCGACGGCCTCGTCGGCGACGGCGGCCACCGGGTCCACCGCGAACAGGACTCTGCGCACCTCCGAGGAGGGCTCTCCGCAGACGAGCCCGACGGCGTCCCACGACTCCGCCCATCGGGGGTCGTAGGTCGATTCGAGCTCTCGGACGACGTCGGCGAGGGTAGGCACGTGCGCAGACTACCGGCCTATGTCCGGACGGAGGCGAATCGCTTAATGTAAGTGGATCCCGACCTCCGGAGGGCTGGTCTGTGAGTCCGACTGTCGCGATCATCGGTGCCGGTTTCGGCGGGCTGTGCATGGCCATACAGCTGGAGCGGGCGGGGATCGGCTCCTACACGATCTTCGAGAAGGGGCCCGGCGTCGGGGGCACCTGGCGGGACAACACCTATCCGGGAGCCGGCTGCGACATCCCCTCGCACCTGTACTCCTTCTCCTTCGAGAGATACTCCAGCTGGACCCGCCGCTATCCCGGGCAGCCGGAGATCCTCGCCTACCTGGAGATGTGCGCCGACAAGTACGGCCTGCGCCCGCGGATCCGGCTGGACACCGAGGTCACGGCCGCCACGTTCGACGAGTCGCTGGGCAGGTGGCGGGTGCGCACCGCGGCCGGCGAGCAGCTCTTCGACGTGGTGGTGTCCGGGGTGGGGCAGCTCAACCGCCCCCGGCTGCCCGACATCCCAGGAATGCCGGACTTCGCGGGCGCGGCCTTCCACTCCGCCCGCTGGGACCACGCGCAGGACCTGACCGGCAGGCGGGTGGCGGTGATCGGGAACGGGTCGTCGGCGGCGCAGCTCATCCCCCGGGTGGCCGAGGTCGCCGGGCGGGTGGACGTCTTCCAGCGCACCCCCAACTGGGTGATCCCCAAGCCGGACGCCGTCTTCGGCGAGGGCGTCCGGACGGCCTTCCGCCATGTGCCGTTCCTGCAGCGGGGCTACCGCGAGTGGGTCTACCGATATGCCGAGGGCGCCCTCCACCCTGCCCTGGCCGGCGGGTGGAGCGCGGGGATGCTGCGCAGACGCGCCCTGGCCCATCTGCACGACCAGGTCCGGGATCCGCTGCTGCGGGCCAGGCTGACCCCCGGCTATCCGGTCGGCTGCAGGCGGGTCGTCATCGACAGCGACTTCTATCCCGCGCTGACCCGTCCCAACGTGGACCTCGTCACCGAACCGATCACCCGGATCACCGCGGCGGGCGTCGAGACCGCCGCCGGCCTCCGCGAGGCCGACGTGATCGTCTACGCCACCGGCTTCCACAGCACCGACTTCCTGGCCCCCATCGAGATCACCGGCCGTCAGGGGCGCCGTCTCGGCGAGGAGTGGAAGGACGGGGCGGAGGCCTACCTGGGCATCGCGGTGCCGCACTTCCCGAACCTGTTCCTGCTCTACGGCCCCAACACCAACCTCGGCCACAACTCGATCGTCTTCATGATCGAATGCCAGGTCGGATACGTCATGGGCTGCCTGCCGCACCTCGCGCGGAGAGGACCGATGGAGGTCAGGCCGGAGGCGATGGACGCCTGGCGGCGGAGCCTGGGGCGGGCGATGGACACCATGGTGTGGGGGGCGGGCTGCACGAGCTGGTACAAGAACTCGGCGGGCCGGGTGACCAACAACTGGCCGGCTCCGACGACCGTCTACCGGCGGATCACCAGGGCCCCCCGTCCGGCGGCCTTCCGCTTCGCGCGCTGACCGGCCCGCCCCGCCCGCCACCCGCCGGCCTCACACGGTGCCCCGTCCGGGCGCCGGGCGCGGACTGTCGATAGCGTCGGCGGTGACGAGAGCCACCTGCGAAGAAGGGCCTGCCCGTGTCCGCTGACCTCCACCGTGACGCCGTGGTCGCCGATACCCACAACGACCTGTTGATGGCGGTCACGGCACGCCCCCCGCGGCAGTGGGCGTCGTTCTTCCGCGAGCGCTGGCTGCCCCAGCTCCACGAGGGCGGGGTGAACGTGCAGGTGCTGCCGGTCTTCATCGACGACGAGTACCG
>NZ_JBVJHH010000007.1:133906-295299 GCF_055586905.1 Streptosporangium sp. NPDC048886 | reverse complement strand
CGTGGTGGGCGTCCTCCGTTCAACCGTGACGACCGTCCCGGTGGTGGTGAGCGCCGTTCCTACGGCGACCGCGACCAGGCGCGCAGCCAGTACGGCGACCGCGACCGGGGCGGGCGTCCCCCGTTCAACCGTGACGATCGTGGTGGGCGTCCTCCGTTCAACCGTGATGACCGTCCCGGTGGTGGTGAGCGCCGTTCCTACGGTGACCGCGACCAGGCGCGCAGCCAGTACGGCGACCGCGACCGGGGCGGGCGTCCCCCCTTCAACCGTGACGACCGTCCCGGTGGTGGGTTCCGCGACAGCCGCAGCGGCGGTGAGCGCCGTCCCTACGGCGACCGCGACGATCGTGGGGGCCGTCCTCCGTTCAACCGTGACGACCGTCCCGGTGGCGGTGAGCGCCGTCCCTACGGCGATCGCGACGACCGTGGGGGCCGTCCTCCGTTCAACCGTGACGACCGCGGCGGGCGTCCTCCGTTCAACCGTGACGATCGTGGTGGGCGTCCTCCGTTCAACCGTGATGACCGTCCCGGTGGTGGTGAGCGCCGTTCCTATGGTGACCGTGACCAGGCGCGCAGCCAGTACGGCGACCGCGACCAGACGCGGGCTCAGTACGGTGACCGTGACCAGGCGCGTAGCCAGTACGGTCAGCGTGATCGGGGTGAGCGTCGTCCGTTCAACCGTGACGACCGTCCCGGTGGTGGGTTCCGTGACAGCCGTGGCGGCGGTGAGCGCCGTCCCTACGGCGACCGCGACGACCGCGGCGGCCGTCCCTCCTTCAGCCGCGACGACCGTGGCGGCCGGCCGTTCAGCCGTGACGACCGCGACGGTGGATCCCGTGGCGAGGGCGATGGCTTCCGCGCCCGCTACGGCCGGGACGACCGTCCCGCCTTCCACGACGAGGCTCCGAGCCGGGAACGTGAGGAGCTGCCTCCTCTCGCTCCGGACATCACCTCGGAGGAGCTCGACAAGGAGATCCGGGACGAGCTGCGTTCCCTCCCGCTCGACCTTGCCGACCTGATCTCCCGTCATCTCGTGGCGGCCGAGCGTGCTCTTGGCGAGGAGGACGCCGAGCGGGCCTATGAGCACACCAAGGTCGCCCGTCGCTTCGCAGCCCGGATCGGTGTGATCCGCGAGGCCGTGGGCATCGCCGCCTACCGTGCCGGGCACTTCGCCGAGGCGTTGAGCGACCTGCGCGCGGCGCGCCGCATGACCGGCTCCGACTCGTTCCTGCCGATCATGGCGGACTGTGAGCGCGGCCTCGGCCGTCCCGAGCGCGCCCTCGACCTGGTCCGCTCCAAGGAGGCCGAGCGCCTCGACCGGATGGGCAAGATCGAGCTTGCCATCGTGGAGTCCGGCGCCCGCCGGGACCTCGACCAGAAGGACGCCGCAGTCATCACGCTGCAGCGCCTTCCGGAACTGCGTGACCCCCGTCCGCAGCCCTGGTCGGCCCGTCTCGCCTTCGCCTATGCCGACGCCCTCGCCGACGCAGGCCATGAGGAGCCCGCCACCGAGTGGTTCGGCCGTGCCATGGCTTTCGACGAGGACGGAGAGACCGACGCGGCCGAGCGCTACGCGGAGCTGACCGGCGCGGTCATCGAGGATCTCGAAGAGGACGACGAGGACCTCGACAACGAGCTCGACGTCGATCTCGAGGACACGGAGATCGACGCTGACCTCGGGGACGAGGACGACGAGGACGACGAGGACATCGAAGAGGAGGCTGACGTCAGAATCGACGATGTCGCCACCCTCGACGCGGAGATCGAGGCTGAGGACGACCTCGAGGACGATGAACTCATCATCGGCGACTCTGATGAGAACGGGGCTGGCGCCGCGGAGGTGACGGCCCGGGACAGGTCCGGCGAGAAGGTCGAGACCGGTGTCGGCCCGGCCTTCATCGAGCCAGACTTCGGTGACATTCTCGACGACCCGGCCGACGACCCCGCCGAGGTCGACGTCGACGAGGTCGAGAAGAAGAAGTGATCTGGTCCCGCCTCGGGTGAACGGAGCCGTCCGCCCGAGGCGGGCGATTTTCTACGGCTGTATCCGGTTCAGCCAGTGGAGGATTCCAGCCACGTTGGACGGGGCGCCGCTGAGGAGTTCGAACTGCTCGGCGGTCGCGTCGTCGGCCTTCAGCGCCGCGTAGCGTTCCCGGGTGCGTTCCATGACCATGGCTACCGCGTGGTCCAGGTCCATTCCCTCCGAATGGGCCTGCCGGGTCAGGTCGACCCAGACGCGCAGCTCCTCCGCCGAGCGCCCCAGGGTCTCCTCCACGTCAGTGACCGGCCCGTAGTGGCTGAACAGCAGCCGCTGCGGGCCGAGGGCCTCGAACAGGCCGATCGAGTCCAGCGCGGCCTGCAGGTCGAAGTCCGGCGGCGGAGTGGCGGGGCGCAGGTCACCTGTCTCCGGAAGGTAGACCCCGGCGGCGTCGCCGACGTAAAGGTCGCCGGTGCCCGAGTCGATCAACCCTACGTGGTGCTTGGCGTGGCCGGGAGAGTAGTGGCTGTTCAGCGTGCGCCCGTTGCCGAGGTCGACGGCTCCCGTGTCGCCCAGCGCGCGGATGCGCGCCGATTCGGTGGGGGACAGCTCGCCGAACAGGGTGTCCAGCTTGTCGCCCCAGACCATCCGGGCGCTGGCCATCAGCCGGGAAGGATCGGCGAGATGTCTCGCACCCTTCTCGTGGACCACGATCTCCGCCTGCGGGTAGAAACCGGCGATGTCGCCGACTCCGCCCGCATGGTCCAGATGGATGTGCGTGACGACGACTGTGGCGAGGTCGTCCGGGCCGACGCCCAGTGAGGTCAGGGCGTCGCGCACCACGGGGGCGGAGGTGGAGGTTCCCGTCTCCACGAGACAGGGGCGGTCTGCGAGGATGAGGTATCCCGCCGTGATGCCGGAGTGCCCGGCCATCCTTGTGTCGATCTCATAGACGTCTCCGCCGAGGGCGGTGATGTTGTCCACAGGCCACCTCAGAGTTGGAACCGGCGTCCCCAGAACGGCGTTCGACCGTCCCGGCATAGTCCATATCGTAAAGAGTCGTCTTCGATCGGCAGAGATCGAAGGAGGATTCGATGGATCGCAACGAGGTCACCCTGGTGGGCCGCCTGCCCGAAGTGGTGCGGGTCAGGTCGCTGCAGAGCGGGAGCACGCTCAGCGCCTGGAGGCTGATCGTCCGACGCCATCAGCGGGGCCGCGGGACCCGGGTGGACACCATTCCGTGCGTGTCATTCGAGCCCGAGGTCACCGTGGCCGTGGCCGACTGGCTGCCCGACGACATGGTGGAGGTGGTGGGCTCCCTGCGCCGTCGATGGTGGGGGAGTGAGGGGGCCAAGTCGTCCGGTTACGAGGTCGAGGTCCGCTCGGTGAGACGCCTCGAACGCCGGATCACCACGGTCCTGACCGGTGACGAGGGCATCCCGGCCCCCACTCCGCCCAGGCCGGTGTGCTCGCTCACGCGCGCCGAGACCGTCCCGGCGGAGGAGTCCAGAGCAGTCGGGCCCACCTGTCCGGAGCCGTCCCGCACGGCCGAGAAAAGCACCCCGGTGGCGTCCGTCCCGCGGCATGTGGAGGTGCCGTCCCTGGGGTGACCGCCCGTTCCGTGACCACCCGCCCTGTGGCCGCCCGCCGCCGGTCGTCTGCTCCGTGACCGTCCGGGCCGGAGGGTGGAGACAGTGGAGAGATCAGTCGAAGGCGAAGGTGCGCAGCACCAGTCCGGTGCGGGGCTTGGGGCCGAAGGAGGTGGACTTGCGGGGCACCCGCTCCTGCTGGGCCGCTACCGCGAGCACGTCGTCGACCGTCAGCGGGTTCAGCAGCACCGCTGTCCCCCCCGACTCCCGCGCCAGCCGTACCGCCGCCTCCGGGTCGTGGTGCACGATGCGGACCGACCGTTCGTCGTCGTTCATCCCCCAGACCTTCGGCAGCAGGAACTCCGCGAGAACGGAGGTGTTCAGCGCGCGCCAGCGGGCGGAGCGGTGGACGGGCATGGCCTGATCGAGCTGGTCGGGGTCGGGGTCGGTGAGGAGATGCGCCGGGCCCCCGGCCGACAACAGGTAGGCCGGGCCGGTTGCCTCGCGCAGCGCGGCCAGTCCTTCGGCGAGGTCGGCGTGCTCGCGCACCTGCCAGGACCCTTTGGCCTTGGCCAGTGCCTCCTCCAGCGGCAGTCCTGGAATGACGCGGTGGATGGCTTTCAGATCCGGCGGATAGGAGGTGGAGTCCACCAGGAGCGCCAGGCCGAAGTCCCGGGGGCCGGGCTCCGCCGGGTGCCGGGGAACGGCCGTGCCGTCCGTGCCCCGCTGCCCGCGCAGGAGGGCGTGGTGCTCACGCTGGAGGGCGAGGTAGGTGGCGTAGCGGTGGTGGCCGTCGGCGATGAGGGCCTGACGGGTGCGGAGATCGGCGTTGAGGGAGGCGAGCTCGCCGGGGTCGGTGATGGCCCACAGCCGGTGCCTGAGACCGTCACGGGTCTCCGCCTCGGCCAGCGGCTGCCGGGAGAGAGCGACCTGGTCCACCAGGAGGCTGGCGGCGCCGCCGGCGCCTTCGTAGAGAAGGAAGATGGGCTCCAGGTTGGCCTCGGTCGTGCGCATGAGCGCCAGCCGGTCGGCGACCGGTCCGGGCATGACGTCCTCGTGCGGCAGGATGACATGCTGCTCCGGGTCTGCCAGGCCCACGTCGCCGATGAGGCCACGTTGCACGACCCCCGGGCCGATCTGCTCGTAGACATATACGGCGGGTGCCTCGTCGGGGACCAGCACACCGGAGGAGAGCCAGGCTTGGAGGGTCTCCCGGGCCTCGGCGTAACGGTGGCGGTCGGCTCCGGGAAGGATCAGCCGCACCACGTTGTTGGGATGGGAGTCGAGCAAGTCTCGCACGTCGGCTTCTCCGACCAGGTCGTAGGGCGGGGAGGTCACCCTGGCCAGATCGTCGACCGTGAACCTCACGCCGTGAAACGGGCGTAGCACCAGCCCGTCCGGCACCGGCAGTTCAGGATTCGCCATAGGGGGCATGCTGCCATAAAGGCCTGAAACGTCCAGGGACCGCTCCGATGGCGCGGTGGTGCCCGGGCCGTCAGGAAATCGGCCAGAGCTGTCGTCTGTCGATGAAGGAGGCCTCACGTATGGTCCAAGGACGTAGCGGTCCGTCTGATTCCCCCAGCCCCGAGACGGGCGCTCCGGCCGGGGACGTCTATGACTGGTTCCAGCGAGGGATGAAACTTCTGGCGGAGGGGAGTCCGGCGGCGGCTGTCGCGCTGCTGGAGCGCGCCGCCGACGCCGAGCCGGAATCACGGAGTATCCGCGAGGCGCTCGCCCGCGCCCAGTTCAACTCCCGGCAGTACGCCGATGCGGTTGACAGTTTCCGCTGGATCGTCGATGCCAATCCGGCCGAGGACTACGCCTATTTCGGGCTCGGCCTCGCCCTGTGGCGCACCGGAGACATGGAAGGAGCCCAGGAGCCGCTGGCCATCGCCGCGGCCATGCGTCCCGACCAGCGGCACTACGTGTCGGCGTTGAAAAGCGTCCGGGCCACGTTACGCGCCCGCCGGACGTGATCCTCATGGGTGATGAAATGGGCAGGTGACTACAGAGACGCTGATAACCCCGTATGACACCCTTCTTCTTGACCTCGACGGCGTGGTGTACCTCGGGCGCGACGCCGTGCCCGGGGCTCCCGAGTCGTTGCGCGAGGCGGCGGAGCGTGGTGTGCGGCTCGCCTACGTCACCAACAACGCCTCGCGCACCCCGGGGGCGATCGCCGAACACCTGAGCGCGCTCGGCGCCCCGGCGGCCCCCGAGGACGTGGTCACCTCGGCCCAGGCCGCCGCGCGGCTGGTGGCCGAGCGGTTCGGGCCGGGCGCGGCGGTGCTGGTGGTCGGCGGGATGGGGCTGCGCAGCGCCCTGCGCGCGCACGGCCTGCGCCCGGTCAGCACCGCCCTGGACGGTCCGGCCGCGGTGGTGCAGGGCATCGCGCCCGGTCTCACCTACGGCCTGCTGTCGGAGGGCGCGCTGGCCGTACGGCAGGGCGCGCTGTTCGTGGCCGCCAACGCCGACTCGACCATGCCGACCGATCGGGGCGAACTGCCGGGGAACGGCGCGATGGCCCGGGTGATCGCCACCGCGACCGGGGTGGAACCGATCGTCGCGGGCAAGCCCGAGCCGCCGCTGCACCGCGAGTCGATGCTGCGGACCGGTTCGGAGCGGCCGCTGGTGGTCGGCGACCGCCTCGACACCGACATCGAGGGGGCGACCAACGCGGGAGTGGACAGCCTGCTGGTGCTGACCGGGGTGGCGACCCCTCTGGATCTGCTGACCGCCGGTCCCCGGCATCGGCCCACCTACGTCGCCGCCGACCTGTCGGCCCTGCACAGGCCCTACCCGCGGGTGGAGCGCAACGGGAGCGGCTGGGCCTGCGAGGGGTGGAGCGCCCGGTGGGAGGCCGACCGGCTCCGCCTCGACGGGCGGGGGGACCCTCTCGACGGGCTCCGGGCGGCCGCCGCCGCCACGTGGGAGGCCGCCGGAGAGGGACAGGCGGACGAAGACGCGGTGAAGGCCGTGCTCGACTCCTCGCTGTCCGGTCACACGCCCGCCGGATAGGCCGCCCGCCTCAGGACGGGAGGAACGCCCCGGGCGGAGACCCGGTGCGTCCTGTCCGCACTCTCCGGAGCCGGACCGCTCAGAGGAGCTTGCGGAGACGGAGAAGGTCGCCGAAGCTCGCGTCGATCTTGACCCGGCCGCTGAACACCGCCCGTCCCATGTCGAGCTCGCCGTTCACCAGGGAGACCAGGTCGTCGCTGCCGATGGTGAGCTTCACCTCGGCGGGCCTGCCGTCGGTGGGGGGCGAGTCGTCGAAGGGACCCAGGCCGCCGTGGTGGATGCGGCCGTGGAAGGTGACGCCGAGATCGCGGATGTGGCAGCTGATGCTGCGCTCGACCACGTGCCTGCTGCGGCTCTCCTGGTCAACCTCGTCGAACTGCTCGGCGAGTTTGCGTAGTGCCACCCGGCACTCGTCGACGGTCGCCATCGCGCGGCGCTCCCTTCTGTTCGGGCCGACCCGAATCCCTTGAACCTACGGACGGTAGCGTTCCACATGAATACAGCGTGCGATCCGGCGCGCGGGGGGCGCGCCGGAGGGGGAGGCTTCCGCCACGGCGTTCGGAGTCTTTCGAGGGGCGGGAGAATCTCAATGAGGTGACAACGAGCGGAGCCCCCTCGATAGTTCGCGGCATGCCCGCTTCCGGAGAGAGTGACATGTCTGCTTCCGGAGAGACCGGCCTGTCCCACATGCCCGGCCAGGTGGCAGAGAGGGGCGGAGACCGGGGGGAGGGCGCCAGGGGCCCGGAAGGTCGCAGGGGGCGGACGACAAGGGCGCGCGTGAGGTCGCAGAGGGGGGCGGAGACGGGGAAGGGCGCCGGGGGTGCGGAAGGGCGCCGAGGGCGTGGCCGGGGGTGCCAGGGCGACGGGCGCCGCGGCTTCCGATACGGTCAAGGCGTCCACGGGCGGGGCGGCCCGCGCGCCGCGCGCCCGTACGACCACCAAGACGGCCAAGAGCACCTCCGGAGGGGGCGCATGACAGACCTGCCGGAAGAGACCGGCGAGGAGCGGGTCGACACGGCGTTGGGCGGGCTCGCCCGGCTCGGCACGGTGCCCGTCTCGGCGCACGTGAGCGTGTTCGAGGAGGTCTTCACCGGGCTGGAGCAGGCGCTCGCCTCGGTGGACAGCGCCGTGGACCGGCAGCCGTGAGCCGGCGGACGCGTCTTGACAGCGAGCTCGTGCGCCGCAAACTGGCCCGGTCCCGGGAGCAGGCGGCCCAGCTCATCGAGGCGGGCCGGGTCAGCGTCGGCGGCCAGGTGGCGGCCAAGCCCGCGACCCAGGTCGACACCGCCTCCGCGATCGTGGTCGCCGAGGCCGCGGAGGGCCCTGACTACGTCTCGCGGGGGGCGCACAAACTCCTCGGCGCCCTGGAGGCGTTCGGCCCACGGGGGCTGACCGTCGAGGGGCGCCGCTGCCTGGACGCCGGAGCCTCGACGGGCGGCTTCACCGACGTGCTGTTGCGCGCCGGCGCGGCGCACGTGCTCGCCGTCGACGTCGGGTACGGCCAGCTCGCCTGGTCGCTGCGGACCGACGAGCGGGTCACGGTCATGGAGCGGGTCAACGTCCGGGATCTGACGCCGGACATGGTCGGAGAGGCTCCCACCCTGGTCGTCGGCGACCTTTCCTTCATCTCGCTGCGCCTGGTGCTGCCCGCCCTGGCGCGGTGCGCCGCCGACCGGGCCGACTTCGCGATGCTGGTCAAGCCGCAGTTCGAGGTCGGCAAGGAGCGGGTGGGCGCCGGCGGGGTCGTGCGCGACCCCGCACTGCGGGCGCAGGCCGTGCAGGATGTGGCCGAGGCCGCGCAGGCGCTCGGCCTGACCGTGCGGGGCGTCACCGCGAGCCCGCTGCCGGGTCCGTCGGGCAACGTGGAGTACGTCATCTGGCTGGGCAAGGGAGAGGGCGCGCCGCCGGTCGAGGACCTCGGCGCCGAGATCGAACGCGCGGTGGAGCAAGGCCCCCAGTAGTGGTTATCCCCCGAAAGAGTGGAACATGACTACCAAGCGCACCGTGCTGGTCACCGCCCACACCGGACGGGAGGCGGCCGTCGAGGCCGCCCGGACGGTGATCGGCCGGCTGGTGGACGCCGGGCTGACCGTGCGCATCCTCAACGCCGAGGCCGAGGCCATCGCCTGCGCGGGGGCCGACGTGGTGCCCGCCAGCGCCGCGGCGGTCCAGGACGCCGAGATGATGATCGTCCTCGGTGGCGACGGCAGCCTGCTGCGGGCCACCGAGCTCGCCCGTCCGGCGGGCGTGCCGCTGCTGGGCGTCAACCTCGGGCACGTCGGGTTCCTGGCCGAGGCCGAGGTCGAGGACCTGGCGGTCACGGTGGACTGCGTGGTCCAGGGCCGCTACGACGTGGAGGAGCGGATGACCGTCGAGGTCACCGCCCGCCTCAACGGGCAGCTGCTGGCCGACACCTGGGCGCTCAACGAGGCCACCGTGGAGAAGAACGACCGGATGCTGGAGGCGGTCGCCGAGATCGACGGGCGCCCGCTGTCGCGCTGGGGCTGTGACGGGATCATCTGCGCCACGCCGACCGGCTCCACCGCCTACGCCTTCTCGGCCGGCGGGCCGGTGGTCTGGCCGGAGGTGGAGGCGCTGCTGCTGGTGCCGATCAGCGCCCACGCGCTGTTCGCCCGGCCGCTGGTGATCTCCCCTCGCTCCACGGTGGCGCTGGAGGTGCAGCCGGAGACGGCCGGGGCGGTGCTGTGGTGCGACGGCCGCCGCCGGTTCGACCTGCCCGCCGGCGCACGGGTCGAGGTCCGCCGGGGCGCGGTCCCGGTACGGCTGGCGCGGCTGCACGGCGTGGAGGACACCGGAGCGCCCTTCACCGACCGGCTGGTCGCCAAATTCGACCTCCCGGTGCAGGGGTGGCGTGGCAGGGTGCGGTCGTAGCGCGTCCGGGCGATCGTCGTCCCGAGAGCGTAGGATCGTGCCCGCGCACCGCACTGATGTTCGGTGAATTCGATGTGACGGGAGGGACCAGTGCGACCCAGGGTCGAGGAGGTCCGCATCCAAGGGCTCGGCGTGATCGACGAGGCCGTCCTGGTGCTGTCGCCGGGGTTCACCGTGCTCACGGGCGAGACCGGTGCGGGAAAGACCATGGTGGTGACCGGTCTGGGGCTGCTGTTCGGCGGCAGGGCCGATCCCGCCCGCGTCCGTCCGGGTTCGGACAAGGCCACCGTCGAGGGCACGCTCATGGTGGACCCGGCGGGCCGGGTGGCCCAGCAGGTGCAGGACGTGGGCGGCGAGATCGAAGACGGGGAGCTGATCATCTCGCGCACCGTCTCCGCGGAGGGCCGCAGCCGCGCCTGGCTGGGCGGCCGCACCGTCCCGGTGGGCACGCTCACCTACCTGGCCGAGGACCTGGTGGCCGTGCACGGTCAGATGGACCAGCAGCGGCTGCTCCAGCCGGGCCGCCAGCGGGCCGCCCTCGACCGCTACGCGGGTGAGGACCTGGTCAAGCCGCTGCGCGCCTACGAGCACGCCTACAAGCGGCACAAGCAGGTCGCCGACCAGCTGGCAGAGCTGACCGCCAGGGCCCGGGAGCGCGCGCAGGAGGCCGACCTGCTCAGGTTCGGGCTCGACGAGGTCGAGAAGGCCGACCCCAGAGCGGGCGAGGACGCCGAACTCCGCGAGGAGGTGGAGAGGCTCTCCCACGCCGACTCCCTCCGGAGCGCGGCCGAGACGGCGCACCGGGCGCTGCTGGGGGACCCGATGTCCGGCGAGCAGGTCATGCAGGACGCCGTCACGCTGGTCGGCCAGGCCCGCACGGCCGTCGAGGCGGTGCGGGAGTTCGACCCGACGCTGGCCGGGATCGCCGACCGGCTCGCCGAGGCGGGATATCTCATCTCCGACGTCGCCACCGAACTGGCCGCCTACGCCGAGTCGGTCGAGGCCGACCCGGTCCGGCTCTCGGTCGTGCAGGAGCGCCAGGCCGTGCTCGCCCATCTCGTCCGCAAATACGGCGAGGACACCGGGGCGGTGCTCGCCTGGGCCGCCCAGGCGGCGCAGCGCGTCACCGAGCTCGAAGGCGACGACGAGCGGATCGCCGACCTCGCCCGGGAGCACGAGGAGCTCACCGGGCGCCTCACCGACCTGGCCGCCGAGCTGACCCGGATCCGGGCTGCCGCCGCCGAGCGGTTCGGGCAGGCCGTCACCGAGGAGCTCACCGCGCTGGCCATGCCGCACGCCCGGGTGGTGGTCGGCATGACGGCCGCCGACGACTTCGGCCCGCACGGCCTCGACGAGGTCGAGCTGCGCATGTCCCCGCATCCGGCCTCACCGCCCCTGCCGCTGAACAAGGGCGCCTCCGGCGGTGAGCTCAGCCGGGTGATGCTCGCCATCGAGGTCGTTTTCGCCGGTGCCGACCCGGTGCCGACCTTCGTGTTCGACGAGGTCGACGCGGGCGTGGGCGGCAAGGCCGCGGTGGAGATCGGCCGCCGTCTGGCCCGTCTGGCCCGCACCGCCCAGGTGATAGTCGTCACTCATCTGCCCCAGGTGGCGGCCTTCGCCGACCAGCACCTGGTCGTGGAGAAGGCCGGCGACGGCAGCGTGGTCCGCAGCGGCGTGGTGGCGCTCGACAAGGACGGGCGGGCGCGGGAGCTGTCCCGCATGCTGGCGGGGCTGGAGGACTCCGAGCTGGGCCGCGCGCACGCGGAGGAGCTCCTCGCGATCGCCGCGGCGGACAAGGCCTGAGGAGGACTGTTTTCGGATGCTCGGGGGAGCAGGAGCGGGTGAGGATCTTCCGTGACGAATCCGACGTGCTGCCGTGGGTTTGGCTTGCCGGGTCATTCGCTCTGGCAGGATGGTCGTGATGAAGGTGCCGATTGACGAGCTTCAGAGCAGGCTCACCGGTTACCTCCGCCGCAGGAAGGTCACCGGCCTTCCAGGGGTGACGGCAGTGGCGAGAATCGATCGGCGGACCAAGGGGCTGACCAAACGCCTCAGGCCCGGGGAGATCGCGATTATCGATCACGTTGACGTCGACCGTGTGAGCGCGGAGGCGCTTGTCGCGTGCGGCGCGGCGAGCGTGGTCAACGTTGCCGCGGGCATCAGCGGCCGCTACCCCAACCTGGGTCCGCAGATCATCGTCGACGCCGGGGTGCCGTTCGTCGACAACGCCAGCCCCGAGCTGTTCGAGCGGATCAAGGACGGCGATCTGGTCCGGGTCCACGAGGGGGCGGTCTACCTCGAGGACGAGGTGGTGGGCAAGGGCGACGTGCAGACGGCCGAGTCGGTCGAGGCCGCGATGGTCGAGGCGCGGGCCGGGCTGACGGTCCAGATCGAGGCGTTCGCCGAGAACACCATGGAATACGTCCGGCGCGAGCGCGACCTCCTCATCGACGGCGTCGGCGTGCCCGACGTCCGGACGGTCATGGAGGGGCGGCACGTCCTCATCGTGGTGCGCGGCTACCACTACAAGGAGGACATCGCGGCGCTGCGCCCCTACATCCGCGAATACCGTCCGATCATGATCGGGGTGGACGGCGGCGCCGACGCGCTCATCGAGGCCGGCTACCTGCCCGACATCATCGTGGGCGACTTCGACTCGGTCTCCACCAAGGCGCTCACCTCCGGCGCCGAGCTGGTCGTGCACGCCTACCGGGACGGCCGGGCGCCGGGCCTGGAGCGGGTCCAGCAGCTCGGCCGCGACGCCGTGATCTTCCCGGCGATCGGCACCAGCGAGGACATCGCGATGCTGCTGGCCGACGACAAGGGAGCCGACCTGATCGTCGCCGTCGGCACGCACGCGACCCTGGTGGAGTTCCTCGACAAGGGGCGCTCGGGCATGGCCAGCACCTTCCTCACCCGGCTCCGGGTGGGCAGCAAGCTCATCGACGCGAAGGGCGTCAGCCGGCTCTACCGCAGCCGGATCTCCACCCCGTCCCTGCTCCTGCTCGTCGCCACCACGCTGATCACCATGGGGGTGGCGATCATCGTCTCCCCGGTCGGCAAGATCTGGCTGGACAGTGTCCGCGACGTCTGGAACGGCTTCATCTTCTGGCTGGTCGGACTCTTCTCGTGATCGATTTCCGCTATCACCTCGTCTCCATCGTCGCCATCTTCCTCGCGCTGTCGGTCGGCATCGTGCTGGGCACCAGCTTCCTGGAGGACCCGGCCATCAAGACGGCCGAGACCTTCGCCAACCAGCTCCGCATCAGGAACGACGAATACCGCACCGAGCTGGAGACCCTGCAGAAGCGTGAGGCGGCCAACGACGCCTTCGTCACCACCGACACCTCCCGGCTGGTCCAGGACGCCCTCGCGACCGAGCGCGTGGTGATCGTGGAGGCCCCCGGCACCACGACGGCCATGCGAGAGGCGGTGCAGGAGGTGATCGCCAAGTCCGGCGCCACGGTGACCGGCCGCGTCATCCTCGGCGAGGACTACGTCGACGTCAGCCAGTCGGCCCTCATCGACAAGCTGGTCACCGACGCCAAGCCCGTCGACATGACCCTCCCGGTCGAGGGCACGACCTACGACCGGGCCGCCGCGCTGCTCGCCGGCGCGATCGTGACCAGTGACCCCGCGCAGCTGGGCAAGGTCGACCCGACCGCGACCGGAGTCCTCGAAGCCTTCCAGCGCGCCGGCCTGATCACCGTCACCGACCAGCCCGCCAAGCGGGCCGGCCTGGCCGTGCTGGTCGCGCCCGCGGAGCCGTACACCGGGGAGAGCGCCGCCCAGCAGGCGGGCGCGATCGTGTCGATGGCCCTGGGGCTGGACGAGGCCGGCCGGGGCGCCGTGCTGACCGGCCCGCCCACCGGCGCCGCGGCCGGCGGGGCCATCGCCGCGCTGCGCGAGGACACCGCCGCCGCGGAGAAGGTCTCCAGCGTCGACAACATCGATATGCCCGCGGGCCGGATCGTGGTGGTCTACGCTCTGCGGGAGCAGTTGTCCGGGGTCGCCGGGCATTACGGCATAGGTCCCGGTGTCTCGGGCACCGAACCCAGTGCGCCCCCCGCCCCCACCCCCACGGCCACCTCCGGAGGATGACCCGATGGCCCGTCGTGCTTTTCTCGGCGCCCTGGCCGGCGCCTTTCTCGGCGCGGCGGCCGCCCGCGCCGCCTACGCCGCCTTCACCCGCAGGCCGCCGGTCGGCGACACGGAGACCTGGGAGCGGACCAACCACCGGGGCGAGCCGATCACCCTGCTCGAGGGCCCGGCCGTCGTCGCGGGCGCTGGGGTGGCCGCCGCGGTGGTCCCGGGCCTGCCCGCCCGGGTCCGCGCGGCCGTCCTGCTGGCCGTGGCCGGCGCCGGCGGCCTCGGCGCCTACGACGACCTGTACGGCGCGACGTCCTCCAAGGGGTTCAAGGGCCATCTGAGCGCCCTGGCCAAGGGCGAGGTCACCAGCGGCGCGGTCAAGCTCCTGGGCATCGGCGCGACGGGCCTGGCCGCCGCCACCGCGACCTCCCGCGGCCCCGTCGACCTCGCGGTCAACGGCGCGCTGGTCGCCGGCGGCGCGAACCTGGCCAACCTCTTCGACCTGCGTCCGGGCCGTGCCATCAAGGCCGGCCTGCTCGCCGGCCTGCCGCTGCTGGCCGTGGGCCTGAGCCGGGACACCCCGGTCCCGGCCACCCTGGCCGCGCTGCCGATCGGCGCCGCCGTCGCGCTCCTGCCCGAGGACCTCGGGGAGCGGGCGATGCTGGGCGACGCGGGGGCCAACGCCCTGGGGGCGCTGCTCGGCCTGGCCGCCTCGGTCGCTCTCGGCCGTCCCGGGCGCCTGGCCGTGCTGGGCACCGTGGTCGCGCTGACCGCCGCCTCGGAGAAGATCAGCTTCACCCGGGTCATCGCGGGCAACCCCCTGCTCAACCGCATCGACATGCTCGGCCGCCGTCCCGTGGAGCAGGCGCCCGGCGACCGATGATCAGAAAGATCGGGCAGGGGGTCGCCGGGGCGGCGCTCCTCATCGGGATCGTGACCGTCGCGGCCCGGCTCGTCGGGTCCGGCCGCTATCTCGTCCAGTCGCAGACCGTGGGCAACCTCTGCCTCAGCACCGCCTACAACACCGCCAACTACGTGCCCAACATCGTCTTCGAGCTGGTGGCGGGGGGCGCGCTGGCCGGGATGGTGGTGCCGGTGCTGGCCTCGGCGGCCTCCCGGACCGCCGAGGACCCCGAGGCCAGGGCGGAGGTCAGCCGGACCACCTCGGCCCTGCTCACCTGGGCGATGCTCGCCCTGGTGCCGCTGACCCTGCTCATCACCGCGTTCGCCGGGCCCATCGTCACGCTGCTGGTCGGGAAGGTCAAGGACTGCGACGTCTCCCTGGTGATCGAGGTCGGCACGGACATGCTCGTCGTGTTCGCCCCCCGGATGATCTTCTTCGGACTCGCGGTGGTCCTGTACGGCGTGCTCCAGGCCCACCGGCGCTTCATGGGGCCCGCTCTGGCGCCGCTGGTCTCCAGCCTGCTCATCGTCGCCTCCTACCTGGTGTTCGCGCCGGTCGCGGACGGAGCCGCGGACGAGCTGTCGGATCTCACGACAGCCGGGATGCTGACGCTCTCCCTCGGCGCGACGATCGCGGCCGCGGCGATGGTGCTCACCGTGGCCGGCCCGGTGGCCCGGCTCAGGCTGAGGCTGCGGCCGTCGCTGTCCTTCCCCCCCGGAGTCGCGGCCCGCGCGCGGCGGCTGGCCACCGCGGGCATCGCCGTGCTCATCGCCCAGCAGGTCGCCCTGACCGTCGTGGTCCGCCTGGCCAACGAGCTGGGCGGGGCGGGGGCGACGGGCGTCTACACCTACGCGTGGGCGCTGTACCAGCTCCCCTTCGCGGTGCTCGTGGTGCCGATCGCCACCAGCTCGTTCCCGGTGCTGTCCGCCCGGGCGGCGGAGGGGGACCGGGCCGGTTTCGACAGCCTGGCCTCCTCCACCACGCGGGCGATCCTGCTGGTGACGGGGCTGGCGGCGGGGGTGATGGCGGCGGTGGCCATGCCGGTGGCCCGGATCTTCCTCGAGGGCACCGACGGCGGCGACCCGCCGGAGATGGCCAGGGCCGTCCTGCTGTCCGCGCCTGGCCTGGTGGGATACGGGTTGATGCTCCATCTCGCGCGGGTGCTGTACGCCTGCGGCCGGGGCCGGTCGGCGGCGGTCGCCTCCGTGACCGGGTGGACGGTGGCGCTGCTGGCTCAGATCCTGCTGGCCCGCGCCGCCGGTGACCCGTCCGAGGTGGTGGGACGGCTGGGGCTGGGCAGCACCGTCGGCATGACCGTGGGCGGGGTGCTGCTGGCGCTGGCGGTCTTCCGGGCCAGGGGCGCCGGCGGGCTGGCCGGCACGTGGCGGGCCGTGCTCGCCGCCGTGCTCGGCGGGGCCGCCGCCTACGGGGCCGGGCTGGCCGTCGTCACGGCGGCCGCCGGCGTGTCGAGGTGGATGTGCGTGGCGGTCGGGGCCGGGGCGGCGGTGGCCGGCGCGGCGGCGTTCGCGGCCGTGGCCGCGGTGGTCGACGGACCGGACGCCAAGATGCTGCTGGGCCGCTTCAGGCGGATGCCCATTGCAGGAAGGACCGGTGGCGATGACTGACTCGGGCGCACGGCTGGCGCTGGTGCTGGGGACCAGCGCGGGCGGGGTCGGACGGCATGTGGCGATGCTGGCCGAGGGGCTGGTGCGCAGGGGGCACCAGGTGGTCGTGGCCGGGCCGCCGGAGACCGAGGAGACCTTCGGGTTCGGCCGGTCCGGGGCGCGGTTCGTACCGGTGCCGATCTCGGACCGGCCCCGCCCGCTCCATGATCTGCGGGCGGCGCGGGCGCTGCGGGCGCTGCGCGGGGCGCACGCCGTGCACGCCCACGGGCTGCGGGCCGGGGCCCTGGCCGCGCTGGCACTGGCCGGGACCCGGACCGGCCTGGTGGTGACCCTGCACAACGCCGCCACCGCGGGCGGCGTGGTCGGCGCGGTCTACGGGGTTCTGGAGCGGATCGTCGCCCGGCGCGCCGACCGGATCCTGGTGGTCTCTCCCGACCTGGGGGAGCGGATGGCCGGACTGGGCGCCCGGCATGTCGAGGCCGCCGTCGTCCCGGCGCCCGAGCTGCCCCCCTCCGGGCGCGGGCCGCAGGAGGTCCGGGCCGAGCTCGGCACGGGGGAGCGGCCCGTCTTCCTGACGGTCGCCAGGCTCGCCCAGCAGAAGGGCCTGGAGACCCTGCTCGACGTCGCGGCGGCCTTCGGCTCCGGCCGGGCGTCCGCGCCGCGGGCGGTGTTCCTGGTCGCGGGGGAGGGGCCGCTCCGCCAGGAGCTCCAGAAACGCGTCGACCGCGAGAACCTGCCGGTGCGTCTGCTGGGCGACCGGGGCGACGTCGGGGATCTGCTCGGGATCGCGCGGGCCCTGCTGGTGCCCAGCCGGTGGGAGGGACAGCCGCTGACCGTGCAGGAGGCGCTGCGGGCCGGGACACCGGTGATCGCCACCGCGGTGGGCGGCATCCCCCCGATGGTGGGCGAGGCCGGGCTGCTGGTGCCGTACGGAGACGTCGCCGCGATGCGCGCGGCGGTGGAGAGAGTGCTCGCCGACGACGATCTCGCCGCCGCCCTGGCCGCGGCGGCCGCGCAGAGGGGCGGCGACCTACCTGGACGGGAGCAGGCGCTGGAGGCCGTGCTGGCGGTCTACGGGGGCCTGCCGCGGCGGGGAACAGCGGGCCGGGCCTGATTGTTCGGTTAGGTGCTGCCAAGCCGCACACCTATACTGGTTTGGTTAGGGGGGGAGTATCCCTTCGTGACAGTCTCGTCATCACGGTGCTGCCTCGCTCCACGAGGCCCCCGGGGCTGTCGGTCCGCGCCAGACTTCCGCGGGCGGGAGAGACCTCCGGCAGTCAGTCGTGCACGCCGCCGGAGGGTTATCTATCGTGACTGTTCCTTTCTGGGCATGGATCGCCGTCATCGGCGGTCTGCTGGTCGTCCTCGCCGTTGATCTCTGGATCGTCGACCGGGGCGAGCCCCGAGAGTTCTCCATGAAGCAGGCGGGTTTCTGGGTCGGCTTCTACGTCACGCTCGCGGTCCTGTTCGGCATCGCACTGTGGATCTTCGCCGGGCCGACCCCGGCGGGCCAGTTCTTCGCGGGCTACATCACCGAATACAGCCTGAGCGTCGACAACCTCTTCGTCTTCTACATCATCATGACCCGCTTCGCGGTGCCCAAGATCCACCAGCACAAGGTGCTGCTGGTCGGCATCCTGCTGGCCCTGGTCATGCGTGGCGTCTTCATCGCCGTCGGCGCCGCCGCGCTGGCGAGCTTCAGCTGGCTGTTCTACGTCTTCGGCCTGTTCCTGATCTACACCGCGGTGCAGCTCGTCCGTCAGCACGGTCACGACGACGACGAGCTCAAGGAGAACGCGGTCCTGCGCTGGGCGCGGCGGGTGCTGCCGCACACCGACGACTACGTGGGCTCCAAGGTCGTCGTCAAGGTCGACGGCAAGCGCATGGTCACCCCGCTGCTGATCGTGATGGTCGCCATCGGCACCACCGACCTGCTGTTCGCCCTCGACTCGATTCCCGCGATCTTCGGCCTCACCACCGACGCCTTCATCGTCTTCAGCGCCAACGCGTTCGCCCTGATGGGGCTACGTCAGCTCTACTTCCTGCTGGGCGGTCTGCTGCAGCGTCTGGTCTACCTGAGCTACGGTCTGGCGTTCATCCTTGGTTTTATCGGGGTTAAGCTGATTCTCGAGGCGCTGCACTCCAGTGGCGTGTCCTGGGCACCCGAGGTGCCGATCTGGCTGTCGTTGTCGGTCATCGGCGTCACCATGGTGATCACCACTGTGGCCAGCCTGATCAAGACCCGTCGCGACGGACGCGAAAGCAAGGAAATCACCACCTCCGCGAGTGGCAAGCAGGGCTAGCGGATCGGCGCGTGAGGAGCTTTGCTTGTGTAGTTGCGCCGTATAAGGGCTGAGAGATGGGTAGCATCCTGCCCCAGGGCGGGTAGACATACCGGTCTAATGCCGCAAGACATCACAAAAGGTTCCCCGTGTCCCACGATTCAGCAAGCCAGCAGCCAGGCCGGATACGGCTGGCACGTGGCGTCTCCCCGTGGTTGCTCCCGACCGTGACCGCCGCCGCAGTGACCTCGCTGCTCAGCCGCCGTGACCGGCGCTGGGCGCTCGCGGCGGCACCTCTGGCCGCGCTCACCGGTGGCATGCTCTGGTTCTTCCGCGATCCGGAGCGCACGCCGGGCTCCGCGCGGATCCTGTCGCCCGCCGACGGCGTGGTGCAGAGCATCGACCCCTGGCCGGACGGCCGCACGAGGGTGGCCATCTTCATGAGCCCCCTCGACGTGCACGTCAACCGTGCGCCGCTGGCCGGTACGGTCACCTCGGTGGAGCACGTGGCCGGCGGGTTCCTGCCCGCCTTCAACAAGGACAGCGACAAGAACGAGCGGGTCGTATGGCACCTGGACACCGCGCTCGGTGACATCGAGCTGGTCCAGATCGCCGGTGCGGTCGCGCGCCGTATCATCCCCTACCTGGCGGCCGGGGCGAAGGTGGCCAAGGCCGACAGGATCGGGCTCATCCGGCTCGGCTCGCGCGTGGACCTCTATCTCCCCGAGGGAATCGCACCCGCCGTGTCGGTCGGCCAGCGGACCGTCGCGGGGGTGACGGCTCTTGACCACGGCTGACGCGAGCTGGCCGCTGGACGAGACGGACGACGAGCCCCGGGGGCCCGTCGGCAAGGCGTTCCGGCTCTCGGCGGCTGACTCCCTCTCCCTCGGCAACGCGCTGTGCGGCTTCCTCGCGGTCTGCGTGCTGGCCTGGTCGGCGATCAACCAGCTCCAGGCGGGCGGGAAGTTCGCGGCCGTCCCCCAGTTCTTCGGCACCGCGGTGGTGCTGCTGCTGATCGGTGCCACCTGCGACCTGTTCGACGGCCTGGTGGCCCGTAAGTTCCGTGCCTCGGCCATGGGGGCCGAGCTGGACAACCTGGCCGATGTGATCAGTTTCGGCTTCGCCCCCGCCTTCATGGTGGTCATCTGGGGCGGCTTCACCCAGCGGGTGCCGTTCCCGCTGGTGATGGTCGCCGCGGCGTCGGTGCTGCTGGCCGGCGTCATCAGGCTGGCCCGTTTCGCCTGCGTGAAGACCAAGAGCGGCGACTTCATGGGCCTGCCCATCCCGATGGGCGCCATGACGGTGGTCTCGATCGTGCTGCTGTTCCCGCCGTCGCTCGTGACCCTGCTGCCGATCTTCGGCGTGGCCTACCTCATGGTGAGCCGGATCGAGTATCCCAAGCCCAAGGGCAACCTGGCGGCCGTCGTGCTCGCCTGGATGATGATCAACGTCGCCTGCCTGACCATCTGGGCCGCGGGCCTGCCCGGCGGTGACACCCTGATCAAGGTCGGCGCCATCATGCAGGTGGCCATCGTGGCCGCCATCCCGCTGCGCATCCTGATGTTCAAGCGGGAGAAGCGCAAGGAGCGCAAGGAGTCGGCGAGCATCACCTGACGGCTCCGGACACCGGCGCGCGGGCCAGGACCGCCGTGCGCCGGTCTCCGCGCCCGCCGGGCACGTTTCCCCCTGGGGCGCGGCCCGGGGCCCCGCCCGATCGCGTTCCCCTTGGGGCGCAACCTGAGACCCCGCCCGCCCGCCCGGCGGCCGCGTTCCCGCTGGGGCCCCGCCCGTCCGCCTGGAGGGCGCCGGGCGGGCCGGATGCGGGCTACCAGCCGCGCTCGCGCCACTGCGGCAGGGAGGGGCGCTCGGCGCCCAGCGTGGTGTCCCTGCCGTGTCCCGGATAGACCCAGGTCTCGTCGGGCAGCCGGTCGAAGACGCGCTCCGACACGTCCGTGAAGAGCCGGGTGAAGCGCTCCGGGTCCTTGTTGGTGTTGCCGACGCCGCCGGGGAACAGCGAGTCGCCGGTGAACAGGTGGCCGGGATGGTGCAGGGCGATCGAGCCCGGCGTGTGCCCGCGCAGGTGGATCACCTCCAGCGTGACCACCCCGACGGTGACCCCGTCGCCGTGGCCGACCTCCAGGTCCACCGGCACCGGCAGCGCGGCGGCGTCGAGCGGGTGGGCGACCACCGCCGCGCCCGTCGCCGCGGCGACCTGCTCCAGGGCCTGCCAGTGGTCGCCGTGCTGGTGGGTGGTGACGATCTTGCTGATCGGCCGGTCGCCGATGAGCTCCAGCAGGCGGTCCGGCTCGGCGGCGGCGTCGATGAGCACGCCGTCCCCGGTCTTGTTGCACCGCAGCAGGTAGGCGTTGTTGTCGAAGGGGCCGACGGCCAGTTTGGAGATGGTCAGCGCGGGCAGCTCGCGCACGTCGGCCGGGCCGCCGACCTGCACGTCACCTGTGTATGTCACGGATACTCCTCGGGCGGGGTAGCGGGCAGGTGAGGAGGCGCGGACGTGGTCAGCCACGGCGGCGGCGCGGGCACCCGCCCGGCGCCGGCGGGCCGGTTGCCGCTGGTCCCCTCGGGCATCACCCTAAGCCCCGCCCCCGGCGAGCGGCCGGTCAGCCAGCCCAGCAGGGCCCAGGCGTCGCCCTGCAGCACCGGCCCGGTCCCGAGGTCCGGCCAGACCTGGTGATGCTCCTCGCCGTCCTTGACCTCCTCGACGACGATCTCGCTGACCGTGCCGAGCTCATGCGGCCAGGAGACCATCGCGTCGTGCAGCTCCCTGCGGACGAACGCCTCCGGCCAGTCGGCGCACTCGTAGCCCGCCCCCAGGTCCACGTGGTGCATCTCGACCTCACGCAGCCGGCGGACCAGCACGTACCAGGCCGGATGGCTGGGCGGGTTGGTGCCGCTGATCATCGTCGCCCATCCCTCGGCGGGCACCGCGGCGGCCGCTGCGGCCAGCCGTGCCGCGCTCTCCTCCAGGTCGGCCAGCTGCTCCTTCGCCGGCCGTGCGGCTCCCGCCTCGATTCCGGCGTCGCGCGCCCCCGGATCGGGGTACTGCGGGGTCTCGACGCCGGTCCTGGCCCACGTCATCAGGTTGACGTGGCTGTCGGCGTTGCGGGCGACATGGGCGAGCACGTGCCCGCGGGTCCAGCCGGGCAGCCGGGAGGGGGCCGAGACGTCGGCGTCGGACAGTCTCGCGGCGGTGGCCAGCAGCCGGCCGGTGGAGGCGGCCAGCTCGGCCTGGAAAGCTTCTACGACATCCATCTCTTCACTCCATCACCCGGGTGGGGAGGTGGGCCAGGGCATAAAACACCGTGTCCCCGCGGTTGGAACATGTGGTCGATGCATCAAGTGACCTGTAAGGCTCACGGGAAGACCGTAGTCTGGAGAGGGCCGGGAAGTTCGGCCCCCAGGCGCCGCTCCGAAATTGTCGGGCCCCCTCGCTAGTCTTCCCGCGACCGCTCTTAACCCTCTACAACGACGTCGGGATTGCTGTGGCTGACCGCCTCATCGTGCGTGGCGCACGCGAACACAACCTCAAGGACGTCTCGCTGGACCTGCCGCGAGACTCTCTGATCGTTTTCACTGGCCTGTCCGGCTCGGGCAAGTCCAGCCTGGCCTTCGACACCATCTTCGCCGAAGGTCAGCGTCGCTATGTCGAATCACTGTCGGCCTACGCCCGCCAGTTCCTCGGGCAGATGGACAAGCCCGACGTCGACTTCATCGAGGGGCTCTCGCCCGCGGTGTCGATCGACCAGAAGTCGACGAGCCGCAACCCGCGTTCGACGGTCGGCACGATCACCGAGGTCTACGACTACCTCCGGCTGCTCTGGGCGCGCATCGGCAAGCCGCACTGCCCCCGGTGCGGCCGGACGATCGCCCGGCAGAGCCCGGAGCAGATCGTCGACCGCGTGATGGAGCTCGACGAGGGGACCCGCTTCCAGGTCCTCGCCCCGGTGATCCGCGGACGCAAGGGCGAATACGCCGAGCTCTTCAGCCAGCTTCAGGTCAAGGGCTTCGCCCGGGCCCGTGTCGACGGCACGGTGGTCCGGCTGGACGAGCCGCCGACGCTGAAGAAGCAGGAGAAGCACGACATCGAGGTGATCGTCGACCGGCTGGCGGTGAAGGAGAGCGCGCGCAGCCGCCTCACCGGCTCCGTGGAGACCGCCCTGCAGCTTTCGGGCGGCACGATCACGCTGGAGTTCGTCGACCTCCCCGAGGACGACCCCAACCGCGAGCGCTTCTACTCCGAGCACCTCTACTGCCCCTACGACGACCTGTCGTTCGAGGAGCTGGAGCCCCGTTCGTTCTCCTTCAACTCGCCCTTCGGCGCCTGTCCCGAGTGCACCGGTCTCGGGGTGCGGATGGAGGTCGACCCCGACCTGGTCGTGCCCGACCCGGACAAGACCCTGGGCGAGGGCGCGATCTCCCCGTGGGCCGGCGGGCACACCAGCGACTACTTCATCCGCCTCGTCGAGGCGCTCGGCCTCGCGATGGGCTTCAAGCTCACCACCCCGTGGGAGAAGCTGCCGAAGAAGGCGCACAACGCCCTGCTGCACGGCTACGACGAGCAGGTCCACGTCCGCTACAGCAACCGCTACGGCCGCGAACGCTCCTACTACACCACCTTCGAGGGGGCCATCCCCTGGGTGCAGCGCCGCCACGCCGAGGCCGAGAGCGACGGCATGCGGGAGAAATACGAAGGCTACATGCGGGAGATCCCGTGCCCGGCCTGCAAGGGGGCCAGGCTCAAGCCGGTCTCGCTGGCCGTCACGGTGGAGGACCGCTCGATCGCCGAGGTCTCGGCGATGTCGATCGGCGACTGCGCGAAGTTCCTGGCCGGGCTCAGGCTGTCGGACCGGGACATGCAGATCGCCGAGCGGGTCGTCAAGGAGATCAACGCCCGGATGGGCTTCCTGCTGGACGTGGGTCTCGACTACCTGACCATGGACCGCGCCTCGGGCACCCTCGCCGGCGGCGAGGCCCAGCGCATCCGGCTGGCCACCCAGATCGGCTCGGGCCTGGTCGGGGTGCTCTACGTGCTCGACGAGCCGTCCATCGGCCTGCACCAGCGTGACAACCAGCGGCTGCTGGAGACCCTGATCCGGCTGCGGGACATGGGCAACACCCTCATCGTGGTCGAGCACGACGAGGACACCATCGCCGCCGCCGACTGGGTGGTGGACATCGGCCCCGGCGCCGGTGAGCACGGCGGCCAGGTCGTCGTCTCCGGCACGGTCGCCGACCTGCTGGCCTCCGAGGGCTCGCTGACCGGCGCCTACCTGTCCGGGCGCAGGAGCATCGCCATCCCCGCCAAACGCCGCAAGCGTGACCGCAAGCGGCAGATCACGGTGAAGGGCGCCCGCGAGCACAACCTCAAGGGCGTGGACGTGGAGTTCCCCCTCGGGGTGTTCACCGCGGTCACCGGCGTCTCGGGGTCGGGCAAGTCCACGCTGGTCAACGACATCCTCTACAACGCCCTGGCCAAGGAGCTGAACGGCGCGCGCACCGTCCCCGGCCGTCACTCGCGGGTCAACGGCATGGACCTCGTCGACAAGGTCGTGCACGTGGACCAGTCGCCGATCGGCCGCACCCCCCGCTCGAACCCGGCGACCTACACCGGTGTCTTCGACAAGGTGCGCGACCTGTTCGCGCAGACCACCGAGGCCAAGGTCCGCGGCTACCAGAAGGGCCGGTTCAGCTTCAACGTCAAGGGCGGCCGCTGCGAGGCCTGCTCGGGCGACGGCACCATCAAGATCGAGATGAACTTCCTGCCGGACGTCTACGTGCCGTGTGAGATCTGTCACGGGGCGCGATACAACCGGGAGACGCTGGAGGTCCACTACAAGGGCAAGACGATCTCCGAGGTGCTCGACATGCCGATCGAGGAGGCCCTCGGCTTCTTCGACGCGATCCCGTCCATCAAGCGCTACCTCCAGACGCTGAACGACGTCGGCCTGGGCTACGTCCGGCTGGGCCAGCCGGCCACGACCCTTTCGGGCGGTGAGGCCCAGCGCGTCAAGCTCGCCTCCGAGCTGCAGCGCCGCTCCACCGGACGGACGATCTACGTGCTGGACGAGCCGACCACCGGCCTGCACTTCGAGGACATCCGGCGGCTGCTGGGCGTGCTCGGCAAGCTGGTGGACGGCGGCAACACGGTCATCGTCATCGAGCACAACCTCGACGTGATCAAGACCGCCGACTGGCTGATCGACATGGGGCCCGAGGGCGGCTCCAGGGGCGGCACCGTGCTCGCCACCGGCACGCCCGAGGAGGTCGCCCTGGTCGACGAGAGCCACACCGGCCGCTTCCTGCGCAAGATCCTCGGCACCTGAGGCCGGATGGAGGACCGGGCCCCCGCCTCAATACCCTTTAGGCGGGAGCCCGGTATGCGGGGGACGTTGCGAGAAGGGCCACGATGAGCAGCAGTGAAGGTTCCGCCATGCCCACGCGCAGACATGTGATCGGCGCCACGGCGGCCGTGGCGTGCGGGGCGGCGCTCACCGGTTGTGCCGCGGACGCGGGCGGACCCGGTCCGGGCATCGTGCCGCCGGGCGTCAAGGGGAAGGTCATCGCCCAGACCGCCGACATACCGGTGGGCGGCGGCAAGGTCATCAGCAAGTGGAAGATCGTGATCACCCAGCCCACCGCCGGGGTGTTCAAGGCGTTCACCGCGAGCTGCCCGCACAAGGGCTGCGCGGTCGGCCGGGTGGCCGACGGCGTCATCCGCTGCCCCTGCCACGGCAGTGAGTTCGCCGCCGACTCCGGCAAGTGCCTCAAGGGTCCGGCGGAGGCCCCGCTGGTGGAGTTCGCGCTGAAGGTCGACGGCGACGGCATCGTGATGATCTGAGCCCTCCAGCCCAGGACGCGCCGAAAGTGGAATCCTTCACAGTTCTCTGACGCCGGGTACGGCATGCTGGACCGGCATCGGGGCCGGCCGTACCCGAGGACGAGGATCTTGGAGGGTGACTCATGACTGACACGACACGTCGCGCGGTGATGCTGGGGGCGGGAGGCGCCGGGATGGCGGCGGTGCTGACCGCGTGCGCGGGTTACGGCGGACCGGCCGCCGACGGCGCGGCGCCGGCGTCGCCGGCGGCCCCGGTCGACGCGGAGGCGGGGGCGGGGGCGCTGGCAAAGGCCGCTGACATCCCCCAGGGCGGCGGCAAGGTCTTCAAGGACCAGAAGGTGGTGGTGACCCAGCCCACCGCCGGGCAGTTCAAGGCCTTCACCTCCGTCTGCACCCACCAGGGGTGTGACGTCGAGAGCGTCTCGGGCGGCACGATCAACTGCCCGTGCCACGGCAGCAAGTTCAAGATCGAGGACGGCTCCGTCGCCGGCGGCCCGGCCAAGAAGCCGCTGGCCGAGAAGGCGATCAAGGTCGAGGGCGACTCCATCACCCTCGCCTGAGCGAGGTCCGCGGCGCCGGCGCCGACGCCGGGAGAGCGGCGCCGGCGCCGCGGACATCCCGCGAAGCGGGGGCGGGTAGGGGTTCCGGCGAAGGGATCCTGTCGGTGAAGGCCGATAGGCTTCCGGTGTGGCGAGATCTGTGGTTGGTCCGGCGAGTTTCCGGCCGAGTCCGGGGTCGATCCCCGAATCCCCCGGCGTCTACCGGTTCAGAGACGCCGACGGCCGGGTCATCTACGTGGGCAAGGCCAAGAGCCTGCGCCAGCGGCTGAACTCCTACTTCGCCGACTTCGCCGGGCTCCATCCGCGCACCCAGACCATGCTCACGACCGCCGTCGACGTCGACTGGACGGTCGTCGGCACCGAGGTCGAGGCGCTCCAGCTCGAATACTCCTGGATCAAGGAGTACGACCCGCGGTTCAACGTCAAATACCGCGACGACAAGTCCTATCCCTACCTCGCGGTCACCATGGGCGAGGAGTTCCCCCGGGTCCAGGTGATGCGCGGGGCCAAGCGCAAGGGCACCCGTTACTTCGGGCCCTACTCCCACGCCTGGGCGATCCGGGAGACGGTCGACCTGCTGCTGCGGGTGTTCCCGATCAGGAGCTGCTCGGCGGGGGTGTTCCGGCGCGCCGGGCAGATCGGCCGGCCCTGCCTGCTGGGCTACATCGACAAGTGCTCGGCGCCCTGCGTCGCCAGGGTCACCGCCGAGGAGCACCGGACGCTGGCCGAGGACTTCTGCGACTTCATGGCCGGCAACACCGGCCGCTTCACCAAGCGGCTGGAGCGCGAGATGCGTCAGGCGGCCGCCGAGCAGGAATACGAGCGGGCCGCCCGGCTCCGCGACGACATCCAGGCGCTGCTGCGGGCGATGGAGAAGCAGGCCGTGGTGCTGGGGGAGGGCACCGACTGCGACGTGATCGCGCTGGCGGAGGATCCGCTGGAGGCGGCGGTGCAGGTGTTCTACGTCCGCGGCGGACGCATCAGGGGGCAGCGCGGCTGGGTGGTCGACAAGGTCGAGGAGGCCGGGCCCGGCGAGCTGGTCGAGCAGTTCCTGCTGCAGATGTACGGCGAGGCGACCCCCGAGGCGCTGCCCAGGGAGGTGCTGGTGCCCGCCCTCCCCCCTGACGTGGAGGCGGTCACCGAGCTGCTCGGCGAGCACCGTAAGGCCCGGGTGGAGATCCGCATCCCGCAGCGCGGAGACAAGAAGGCGCTGATGGAGACCGTCGAGCGCAACGCCCTGGAGGCTCTGAAGCAGCACAAGCTCAAGCGGGCCAGCGACCTGACCACCCGGAGCAGGGCGCTGCAGGAGGTCGCCGACGCGCTCGACCTGGACCAGGCGCCGCTACGCATCGAGTGCTATGACGTCTCCCACACCCAGGGCACCAACGTGGTGGCCTCCATGGTGGTGTTCGAGGACGGCCTGGCCCGCAAGAGCGAATACCGCAGGTTCGCCGTCCGCTCCACCGAGGGCGACGTCGCCTCGATCCACGAGGTGATCTCGCGCCGGTTCAAGCGCTATCTGGAGGAGCGTTCGGCCACCGGGGAGCTCGACGCCGAGGCCGCCTCCGAGGCCGACGCCGCCCCCGGATCCGACGCCGCCTTCGGATCCGACGCCGACCCCGGCGCCGGATCGCCCATCGACCCGGAGACCGGCCGGCCGCGCAAGTTCGCCTACCCGCCCAACCTGGTCGTCGTGGACGGCGGCCCGGCCCAGGCGGCGGCAGCCCGGCGCGCGCTGGACGAGCTGGGCGTGGACGACGTGGCGGTCTGCGGGCTGGCCAAGCGGCTGGAGGAGGTCTGGCTGCCGGGTGAGGACCTGCCGGTGATCCTTCCCCGGTCGAGTGAGGCCCTTTACCTCCTGCAGCGCGTGCGCGACGAGGCCCACAGATTCGCCATCGCCTACCATCGTTCGAAGCGGTCGAAGAGCGTCAAGGAAAGCGCCCTGGACGAGGTCCCCGGGCTCGGCCCGGCCCGCAGACAGGCCCTGATCAAGCATTTCGGATCGGTGAAACGGCTGCGGGAGGCCACCGCGGCCCAGATCTGCGAGATTCCCGGGATCGGCCCCGCCACGGCCGAGACGATCGTTTCGGCCTTGAAGGGGGAGAACCCATGAACAACGGAAGAGAACCCGCGTTCGTCATCGTCACCGGCATGTCGGGGGCGGGACGGAGCACCGCGGCCAAGGCCCTGGAGGACCTCGGCTGGTTCGTCATCGACAACCTGCCGCCCGGCCTGCTGTTCGCCATGGCGGAGGAGGCCGGGCGGGTCAAGCTGGCCGCCGACAAGGTGGCCGCGGTCGTCGACGTGCGCAGCCTGGCCTTCACCACCGACCTCAACGCCGCCATCGAGGAGCTGGACGGCCGCGGCGTCGCCGTCCGGGTGGTGTTCCTGGAGGCCAGCGACGAGGAGCTGGTCCGCAGGTTCGAGAACGTCCGCCGCCCGCACCCGCTTCAGGGAGAGGGCCGGCTGGTCGACGGGATCGCCCGCGAGCGGGGCATCCTGCGCGAGGTCCGGGCAAACGCCGACCTGGTCATCGACACCTCCAACCTCAACGTCCACGAGCTCCGCGGCAAGATCGTCGCCTTCTTCGGCGGCGAGGACCGGCCCGGCCTGCGGGTCAACGTGGTCTCCTTCGGCTACAAGTACGGCCTGCCCGTCGACGCCGACCTGGTCGTCGACTGCCGCTTCCTGCCCAATCCCCACTGGGTTCCGGAACTGCGCCCGATGAACGGGCTGGACACCCCCGTCCGGGAGTATGTTCTCAACCAGCCGGGGGCGAAGGAGCTCCTGGACGCCTACGACGAGGTGGTCGGCATCATCGCGGCCGGTTACACCCGCGAGGGCAAGAGCTATGCCACGCTCGCCGTCGGCTGCACCGGCGGCAAGCACCGCAGCGTCGCGATGGCCGAGCAGATCGGCGGCCGGCTGCGGGACCGGGGTGGCATGGAGGTGCAGGTAAGTCATCGGGATGTGGGCCGGGAGTGATCGAAGGTCTCAAGGTCGTCGCGCTGGGTGGAGGGCATGGCCTGTACGCGTCGCTGTCGGCGCTGCGCAGGGTCACCTCCAGGCTGACGGCGGTGGTCACCGTGGCCGACGACGGGGGGTCGAGCGGCCGGCTCCGCCGGGAGCTCGGCGTGCTGCCCCCGGGAGATCTGCGGATGGCGCTGGCCGCGCTCTGCGGTGACGACGAGTGGGGGCGGACCTGGAGCGAGGTCGTCCAGCACCGTTTCCGGAGTGAGGGCGACCTGCACGGCCACGCGATCGGCAACCTGCTGATCGTGGCGCTGTGGGAGAGGCTCGGCGACACGGTCGCCGGCCTCGACTGGGTCGGCAGGCTGCTCGGCGCGCACGGGCGGGTGCTGCCCATGTCCTCGGTGCCGCTCGACATCGCCGCGGAGGTGGAGCTGGACGGCCAGGTGAGCACCGTGCACGGCCAGGTGGCCTGCGCGCTCACCCCCGGCCGGGTCCAGGCCATCTCGCTGGTCCCGGAGGATCCGCCGGCCTGCCCCGAGGCGGTCCAGGCGGTCCTGGACGCCGACTGGGTGGTCTTCGGCCCCGGCTCGTGGTTCACCAGCGTGCTGCCCCACCTCAAGGTGCCCGAGCTGGCCCAGGCCCTGCACTCCACCCGGGCGCGCCGCCTGGTCGCCCTGAACCTCGCGCCGCAGCCCGGGGAGACCGACGGTTTCTCCCCCCAGAAGCATCTGGAGGTGCTGCGCCAGCACGCCCCCGCCCTGGAGATCGACGTGGTGCTCGCCGACACCGGGGTGGCCGAGGACGGGGAGGAGCTGGCCAAGGCGGCGGCCGAGCTCGGCGGCCGGCTCGTCCTGGCGGCCGTGGCGGACGAGGACGGCTCGCCGCGGCACGATGCGCAACGTCTTGCCTCCGTCCTGGACGAGATTTTCCGTGAGAAGCGTTGATCCTGGTCAGCGGTGCTCAGGAGTGCGAGAAACTTCTGTGAGCCTGGTTTTATCGGGTCGCATGAGGTCTGTATGGGGGAGGACGAACGCACATGGCGATGACAGGTGTGGTCAAGGACGAGCTGAGCAGGCTGCCGGTCCTGAAGCCTTGCTGCCGTAAGGCCGAGGTGTCGACGCTCCTGCGGTTCGCGAGCGGACTGCACCTGGTGGGCGGGCGGATCGTGATCGAGGCGGAGCTCGACACCAACGTCACGGCCAGGCGGCTCATCAAGGACATCGGCGAGGTGTTCGGCCACAAGGCGGAAGTGCTCGTCCTGGCCCCCGCGGGGCTGCGCAAGGGCTCCCGTTACGTGGTGCGGGTCTACCGCGACGGGGAGGCCCTGGCCCGCCAGACCGGGTTGATCGACAACCACGGCCGCCCGGTCCGCGGCCTGCCGCGCCAGGTCGTCGCGGGGGCGACCTGCGACGCCGAGGCCGCCTGGCGGGGAGCCTTCCTGGCACACGGCTCGCTGACCGAGCCGGGCCGTTCCATGTCGCTGGAGGTCACCTGCCCGGGGCCGGAGGCGGCGCTCGCGCTGGTCGGCTCCGCCCGGCGGCTGAAGATCCACGCCAAGGCCCGCGAGGTCCGGGGCGTGGACCGGGTCGTGGTCCGCGACGGTGACGCGATCAGCGCGCTGCTGACCCGGCTGGGCGCCCACGACAGCGTGCTGGCCTGGGAGGAGCGGCGGATGCGCCGCGAGGTGCGGGCGACGGCCAACCGCCTGGCCAACTTCGACGACGCCAACCTGCGCCGCTCGGCCCGTGCCGCGGTCGCCGCCGGGGCCCGGGTACAGCGCGCCCTGGAGATCCTCGGCGAGGAGGCCCCGGAGCACCTGGTGATCGCCGGCCGCCTGAGGGTCGAGCACAAGCAGGCCTCCCTGGAGGAGCTCGGCCAGCTCGCCGACCCGCCGCTGACCAAGGACGCCATCGCCGGCCGCATCCGGCGCCTGCTCGCCATGGCCGACAAGCGCGCCCAGGACATCGGCATCCCCAACACCGAGGCGAACCTCACGGTGGACATGCTGGCGCCGTAGACGCCCCTTGGCGTACGGAAGGAGCCAGCCCCCGCCGATCCGGTGCCCGGCCCCTACCACGTGGCCTGCCGCCTGTCCGGCGCGGCCCGCGGCCGGTGGCCGGCCGATCCGGACGGCAGGACGGCGCTGTTCACCGCGGTGGGACGCCGGATGGTCCGGGTCGGCGCGACGGCGCCGGGCCGCCAGGTGACCCCTGACGCGGGGAGCGGACCGTGCCCGGCCGGCGCCGAGCAGCCCGTCGGCCCCGGGCCGTCGAGGAGGTGCCGAGCACCCCGCAGACCCCGGCCGTCGAGGAGGTGTCGAGCACCCCGCAGACCCCGGCCGTCGAGGAGATGACGTCACCGGCCGGCCGGACCGCTGCGCGCGGTGGGGCCGCCGGGCCCGGCCCGGCACCGGGACGAGGCCGTCCCCGGGGCTGCGGATCGGCCGCATGACGGCTGGTCCTGAGGGTATTGCGGGTATCTACAGTGACGAGTCGGGCACTTCGCTTGAACGGCACGATACCTACCCATGGGTTAACGGAGAACAGACCCACCCCGCCAGTGGTCTACACCAATTTGGGTCCGATAGGGTTCGTGGTTGAGGTTTCAGCCCGCCCCAAGTCGCCGGTCCGGTGGATCGGCGCACCGACGTACGAGGAGATCGGCACCGTGACCATCCGCGTAGGCGTCAACGGATTCGGCCGCATCGGTCGCAACTTCTGGCGTGCGGTCGCTGCCAGCGGCAAGGACATCGAGATCGTTGCGGTCAACGACCTGACCGACAACGCCACGCTCGCCCACCTGCTCAAGTACGACAGCATCCTCGGCCGCCTGCCGTACGAGGTGAAGAGCACCGCCGACGAGATCGTCGTCGACGGCAAGTCGATCAAGGCGTTCGCCGAGCGCGACCCCGCCAAGCTGCCCTGGGGCGACCTCGGGGTGGACGTCGTGGTGGAGTCCACCGGCTTCTTCACCGACGCCAACAAGGCCCGGGTGCACGCCGACAACGGCGCCAAGAAGGTCATCATCTCGGCCCCGGCCAAGAACGAAGACGTCACCATCGTGATGGGCGTCAACCACGACAAGTACGACCCGGCCAACCACACGATCATCTCCAACGCGTCGTGCACCACCAACTGCCTGGCTCCGATGGCCAAGGTCCTCAACGACACCTTCGGTATCGAGAAGGGTCTGATGACCACCATCCACGCCTACACGCAGGACCAGAACCTGCAGGACGGCCCGCACGGCGACCTGCGCCGCGCCCGCGCCGCCGCGCTGAACATCGTGCCGACCTCGACCGGCGCCGCCAAGGCGATCGGCCTGGTGCTGCCCGAGCTCAAGGGCAAGCTCGACGGGTTCGCGCTGCGCGTGCCGATCCCCACCGGCTCGGCCACCGACCTGACCGTGGAGGTCGGCCGTGAGACCACCGTCGAGGAGGTCAACGCCGCGATGAAGGCCGCCGCCGAGGGCGACCTCAAGGGCTTCCTGACCTACACCGAGGACCCGATCGTCTCCAGCGACATCGTCACCGACCCGTCCTCCTGCATCTTCGACGCGGGCCTGACCAAGGTGATCGGCAACCAGGTCAAGGTCGTCGGCTGGTACGACAACGAGTGGGGCTACTCCAACCGCCTCGGCGACCTCATCGAGCTGGTCGGCACCGGCCTCTGATGAAGGACCTGTCTGAGTTCGACGTGAAGGGTCGGCGCGTCCTCGTCCGCGCCGACCTCAACGTCCCCCTCGACGGGGACGTCATCACCGACGACGGCCGCATCCGCGCCTCGGTGCCGACGATCCAGGAGCTCGTCGGCAAGGGCGCGCGCGTGATCGTCTGCGCCCACCTGGGGCGCCCCAAGGGGACGGCGGATCCGAAATACTCGCTGGCCCCGGTGGCCAGGCGGCTGGGTGAGCTGCTGGGCTCCGAGGTCGCCCACGCCACCGACGTGGTCGGGGAGTCGGCGCAGGGCGTCGTGGCGGCGCTCCAGGACGGCCAGGTGGCCCTGCTGGAGAACCTGCGCTTCGAGCCGGGCGAGGAGTCCAAGGACGACGGGCAGCGGGCGGCCTTCGCCGAGAAGCTGGCCGCGCTGGCGGAGATCTACGTCGGTGACGGCTTCGGCGCCGTGCACCGCAAGCACGCCAGCGTCTACGACGTCCCGCTGCTGCTGCCGCACGCGGCGGGCAGGCTGGTCGTGGCCGAGGTCGAGGTGCTCAGGAAGCTGACCGACGAACCGGTCCGGCCCTACGCCGTGGTGCTGGGCGGAGCCAAGGTCTCCGACAAGCTCGGGGTCATCGGCAACCTGCTCACCAAGGTCGACAGGCTGATCATCGGCGGTGGCATGGCCTACACCTTCCTGGCCGCCCAGGGCTACGAGGTGGGCCGCTCGCTGCTCCAGCGCGACCAGCTCGACCAGGTCCGCGAGTTCCTCAACGAGGCGTCCAAGCGCGGTGTGGAGCTCGTCCTGCCGGTCGACGTGCTGGCGGCCGTGGACTTCGCCGAGGACGCCGAGTACGAGGTGGTCGACGCCACCGCGATCCCGGCCGACCGGCAGGGGCTCGACATCGGCCCGCGCAGCCGCGAGCTGTTCGCGGCCGAGCTGGCCGACGCCGCGACCGTGTTCTGGAACGGCCCGATGGGCGTCTTCGAGTTCGAGGCGTTCTCCGGCGGAACCCGGGCCGTCGCCGAGGCGTTGATCGGGTCGGAGGCGTTCACCGTCGTCGGCGGCGGTGACTCGGCCGCGGCCGTGCGCAAGCTCGGCCTCCCCGAGGACGGGTTCTCGCACATCTCCACCGGTGGCGGCGCCAGCCTCGAATACCTGGAAGGCAAGACCCTGCCCGGACTCGTCGCGCTGGAGGCCTAGGAGTGGACCGACGCAGTGAGCATCGTGCCGTCCCGGGGCGCCCCGGGACGGCGGGGGCGGGCCGTCCGACGAGCGAGCGAGGATCGAGGAGCGACAGGTGACCACGGCGCGCAGGCCGCTCATGGCCGGTAACTGGAAGATGAACCTCAACCACCTGGAGGCCATCGCCCACACCCAGAAGCTGGCGTTCGCACTGAACGACAAGGACTTCGACAGGGTCGACGTGGCGGTGCTGCCGCCGTTCACCGATCTGCGCAGCGTGCAGACGCTCGTGGACGGCGACAAGCTGCGGATCGTGTACGGCGGGCAGGACCTGTCGCGGCACGACGGCGGCGCCTACACCGGAGACGTCTCCGGGGCGATGCTCGCCAAGCTCGGCTGCACCTTCGTCCTGGTCGGGCACTCCGAGCGGCGCCAGTACCACCACGAGGACGACGACCTGGTCAACGCCAAGGTGCTGGCGGCCTACCGGCACTCGCTCACGCCGATCCTGTGCGTGGGGGAGGGCCTGCCGGTCCGTCAGGCCGGCGGTCAGGTGGCCCACAGCGTCTCGCAGCTCGACGGGGCGCTGCGTACGGTCACCGCCGAGCAGGCCAGGTCCGTCGTGGTGGCCTACGAACCGGTCTGGGCGATCGGCACCGGGGAGGTGGCCACCCCGGCCGACGCGCAGGAGGTCTGCTCGGCGCTGCGTGCCCGACTCGCCGAGCTGTATGACGGTGAGGTGGCCGCCGCGGTCCGTATCCTTTACGGGGGCTCGGTCAAGTCTGACAACATCGCCGGCATCATGGAGCAGCCCGATGTCGACGGTGCCCTGGTCGGCGGCGCCAGCCTCGATCCGGGGGAGTTCGTCAAGCTCTGCCGCTTCGGCGAGATGTCCGTCTGAGTAGGCTGTTCGGAGGGTACGACTTGACAGCACGTCGTACCCTCTTAGAGCAAGTTTGAATCGTCACGCCACAGGCGTCATACAAGGGGCGCGCCCCGGACGCGGGCCGCGCGTAAACAGGGAACAGGTCAACGGTGACAATCGGAATCTCCATCGCCCTCATTCTGGCGAGCATGCTGATGGTACTGCTTGTGCTGCTTCACAAGGGCAAGGGCGGTGGCCTGTCGGATCTGTTCGGTGGCGGGTTCTCGTCGTCGTTCGGAGGCTCCTCGGTCGTGGAGCGCAACCTTGACCGCCTCACCATCATCACCGGGGTGGTCTGGTTCGTCTGCATCATCGCGCTGGGCCTGCTCCTTAAGCCCTGACCCTGAAGGCCCTGACCTGGCTTTCGCGAAGCGTGACAGTGGTTCAGCCCCCCGCATCCAACCGAGCGGCGGGGCCATCGAGCGAGGAGTTCATCCGTGGGTAGTGGCAACGCGATCCGTGGCAGCCGTGTCGGCGCGGGCCCGATGGGGGAGGCGGAGCGGGGCGAGGCGGCTCCCCGTGTGAGGGTCCCGTTCTGGTGCGCCAACATGCATGAGACGCGTCCCAGCTTCGCCAGCGACGCGGCCGTGCCGGAGTTCTGGGACTGCCCCCGATGTGGTCTCCCGGCCGGTCAGGACGAGGCCAACCCGCCCGCGCCGCCGCGTAACGAGCCTTACAAGACGCACCTCGCCTATGTGAAGGAGCGTCGCAGCGACAAGGACGGCGCCCAGATCCTGGCTGAGGCTCTGGAGCGCCTGCGCTCCTCCTCGCGCCCGATCTACTAGGCACCGCCCGCCGAAGGCCCCCGTGGAACTTCTCCACGGGGGCCTTCGGCATGTCCGCGCGGGGGACGCGGGCCCGCCCGCCACACGGACGCGCCGCCGTGCGGAGCGGACCGTCACAGGGGCATGCCGTCGTTGTGCGGAGCGGACCGTCACAGGGACACGCCACCGCCGCGCGGAGCGGACATCACGCGGGCACGCCGCCGTGCGGGGCCGGCACCTCCTCGCCGGGGGAGCCGCGGCGGCGAGGAGGTGCCGGTCAGCCGGCCGCCTGCCGTACGGCGTAGCCGCCGACGGAGGGCTCCAGCAGTTCGAAGACACGGCGGGCCGATCCGGCGACGGCTGTGGCGATCTCCTCGTTGCTCAGGCCGTCGAGGGTGCGGCGCTGGACCTCGGTGAAGAGCACGCGGTGGGCGCCGCCGAGCTGGGTGGCCACCGCGCGCGGGGTGATGTCGTGCGGTCCGGCCCCCGTCTCGGCGGCCAGGATCTCGGTCAGGGCGTCCTCGCGCTGGTCGTGCAGATCGCGGATGCGGGCCACCAGAGTCGGACTGTCGGCGATCATGCGGGCGAACTGGACGCCGGAGAAGCCGATGACGGGGTCGTGGCGCTCCACCGCCGCGAGGAACGCCCCGGCGAGCGCGGCGAGGGCCGACTGGCCGGGCTCTCGGCTCGCGACCGTACGGGCGGGACCGGCGACGAACTCCTCGTGGTGGTCGAGGGCCAGATCCTCCTTGCGCGGGAAGTAGTTGGTCACGGTCATCTTGGCCACCCTGGCCGCCGCCGCGACGTCGGCGATGGTCGTCCTGTCGAACCCGCGCTCGATGAAAAGCCGTGTGGCCTGGTCCGAGATGGCCTGGCGGGTCTCGCGCTTCTTCAGCTCCCGCAGACCCAGTGTCTCTGTGCTCATGCCCCCCACCCTCTCATAGGTTCGACATTTTTTTAGGTCGGACCTGATTTTATGTTGACACTCACCTCGGTTGGACCTAAATTTATGTCCGTCACAAGATCTACGGACGGAGAACGTGTGAACATCCAGCCGCTCGCCCCCTCCCACTCCCCGGCCGCCGGTCCCGCCACGGTCAGGCTCGACGGCCTCGACCTCGGGGCTGCCCGTGGTCCCCTGGCCCAGGGGCCCGGGCCGTACCGGCCGCGCCGTCGCGAGCGCGACGAGGCGCGCTCCACCGGCAGGACGGTCCCCTCCCGCCGCCCCCTCCAGCAGACGCGGCGCACCTACTGAGCCAAGCCCCCGCCGCCCCCTCGTTCCCCCACGGAGAGGTATCCGCTTTGTCTCTCAGCTCCACCCTCACCCGGTCCGATGACAGAGCTCTGGCCACCACGGCGGCCGGCACGGGCGCCGGCGCCGACCCGGTCCGCGCCTATCTCAAGCAGATCGGCACGATCCCCCTGCTCTCCGCCGAGCAGGAGGTCGAGCTGGCCCGGCGCGTCGAGGCGGGCCTGTTCGCCCAGGAGCGCCTCGACGCCGGGCGGCTCCCCGCAGATCTGAGGGCCGAGCTGGAGCACATCGCCGAGGACGGCCGCCGCGCCAAGGACCGCTTCCTGGAGGCCAACCTGCGGCTGGTGGTCTCGATCGCCAAACGCTACGCCGGACGCGGGATGTCCCTGCTGGACCTGATCCAGGAGGGCAACCTGGGTCTGATCCGCACGGTGGAGAAGTTCGACCACAGGCTGGGGTTCAAGTTCTCCACCTACGCCACCTGGTGGATCAAGCAGGCGATCACCCGGGCCATGGCCGACCAGGCGCGGACCATCCGCGTCCCGGTCCACATGGTCGAAATGATCAACAAGGTGGCCCGGGCGCGGCAGCGGCTCCTGCGCGACCTGGGCCGCGAGCCGGCCGCGGAGGAGCTGGCGGCCGAGCTCGGCCTGACTCCGGAGAAGGTCGCCGAGATCCAGGGATACGGCCGCGAGCCGATCTCCCTGCACACGCCGTTCGGTGACGAGGGCGACGGCGAGCTCGGCGACCTGATCGAGGACGCCGGGGCCGTCACCCCGGAGGCGGCGGCCGCCTTCACCCTGCTCCAGGAGCAGGTGCGCGCCCTGCTCGGCACGTTGGCCGGGCGCGAGGCGGACGTGATCTCCATGCGGTTCGGGCTGGCCGACGGCAGGCCCCGGACCCTGGACGAGATCGGCAGGGCCCACGGTGTCAGCCGCGAGCGGATCCGCCAGATCGAGGCCAAGGCCATGTCCAAACTCCGTCACCCCTCCAGGTCGGAGCCCCTGCGTGACTACCTGGACTGAGAAAGGCCCGGCGGGGCGCCGGGGCCGCTCATCCAGGCCGCCGCCGCATACCGGGTAGGCTGGACGGACCCGTCCACCCCGGGACCCCTGACACCGGTCGTCTCGGCGCCGCTGACGGCGCGGCGGGAGACCGGCGCCGGCGGTCCGGGCGGGCCGGTCGTCCAGCGCTCCGCGCCCCCGCTGTCCGCCGGAAATTGGATCTTCCCGCGACTCCGGGTAGCGTGCCCGGGGCCGTCGAGCGTTTCGGCGCGGCCACGTCGCACGGATGATCGCAATGCTGGAAGGACACGCACGCATGAACGCCGGAGACCACCGCCCCCTGCGGATGCTCGTCACGGGAGGGGGGACCGGCGGGCACACCTATCCCGCGCTGACCACCGTCGCGGCCGTCCGCGAGCAGGCCGCCGCCCGCGGGCTCGATCTCGACGTGCTCTGGGTGGGCACCGCCACCGGCCTGGAGGCCCGCATCGCCGTCGAGCACGGCATCCCGTTCCAGGCGATCAAGGCGGGCAAGCTGCGGCGCTCGCCCAGCCCGCGCGAGCTGCTCACCAACCTCGCCGACATGTTCCGGATCCCGGTCGGGGTCATGCAGGCCTTCGGCGTCGCCGCCCGCTACCGCCCCGACGTGGTGCTGTCCACCGGAGGGTATGTGTGCGTGCCGCTGGGGGTCGCCTCCCGGATGCTCGGCCGCCCGCTGGTGATGCACGAGCAGATCACCGCGCTCGGCCTGGCCAACCGCATCCTGGCGCGGTTCGCCACCCGGATCGCGCTCACCCACCCGTCGTCGGTCGAGCACCTGCCCGCCCCGGCGCGCGAGCGGGCCGTGGTCACCGGCAACCCCGTCCGGCCCCACCTGCTGAACGGCAACGCCCCCTCCGGCCGGTGGCATTTCCGCTTCTCGCCCGAGCTGCCCCTCGTCTACGTCACCGGCGGCGCCCAGGGGAGCCGGCAGATCAACACCATGGTCGAGGCGGTCCTGCCCGCGCTGCTCACCCGGGCGCAGGTGCTCCACCAGTGCGGTCCCGGCTGGATCGACCAGTTCACGCGGACCGCGGCCGGCCTGCCCGCCGAGCTCGCCGGGCGTTACCAGCCGGTGCCCTACGTCGGCGACGAGCTGGCCCACGTGTACGCCGCCGCCGACATCGTGGTCTCCCGCAGCGGCGCGGGCACCATCGCCGAGCTGACCGCCGTCGGCAAGCCGTCCGTGCTGATCCCCCTGGTCCCGTCGGCGGGCGACGAGCAGCGCCAGAACGCCCGCTACCTGGTCGAGGCGGGGGCGGCCCGGGCGCTGCTGGAGACCGGTCCCGACGCCGGCCGGCTCCTGGCCGAGCTCGACGCCCTGCTCGCCGACCCGCAGGCCCGCGTCACCATGGCCAAGGCCGCCAGATCGCTCGGCCGTCTCGACGCCGCCGCCGCCCTGGCCCAGCTGATCCTCCACGAGGCGGACGCCAACGGTCTCGGATGAGCCGTTCCCGCTCCGTGCGGTCCCCGGCTCGCCGTGCCCTCCCTAGGCGGGCGCCGCGAGCCGGTCCCGCAGGTGGTCCCGCAGCACCACGGCGTTGTTGTGCTCGGTGTCCTTCGCCGCGTAGAGGAGTGTCAGCGGCCCCCGGCGGGCGGCCTCCAGCAGCGGGCGCAGGGCGTCCGGGTTGTGGTCCAGCTCCTGCCGGTAACGGAGGCGGAACTCCTCGAAGCGCTCCGGTCGATGCCCGAACCAGCGGCGCAGCTCCGCCGAGGGGGCGAGGTCGCGGGCCCACCCGTCGAGCTTGAGATCCTCCTTGCGGACGCCGCGCGGCCACATCCCGTCGATGAGGAACGTCGCCCCCTCGCCCGGTCCCGTGTCGTACACCCGCCTGATCACGATGTCCCCCATCTTCGGTGCCTACCCCGGCAGGGGGCGCCGAAGCGGGCGCGTCATGGGACGGCGTGTCCCGTGTGCTCGGGGTCGGGGCGGCGGATGGGGGTGAACAGGGCGGTCACCGCGATCAGCAGGCAGCCGGCGCCGGCGAGCGGGTAGATCGTGGTGGCGCCGTAGCGGCTCACTCCCCAGGTGAGGACGGCCGCGCCCACCGGGCCCAGGGAGAAGTGGATGGTCCAGAACGCCGAGGTGACGCGGCCCAGCAGGTGGTCCGGGGTGACCTGCTGCCGCAGTGACATCGAGCAGATCCCGGCCACGCTGACGCCGCCGAGGTAGACGGCCATCAGGGCGGCGATCACCGGGACGCTGCCGGACACGCCGACACCCACCACGGCGAGCCCGGAAACCGCCAGGGCACCGATCCACGACGCGCCGAAACCCAGCCTGCGGCGGATGGGCGCCACGATCAGCGAACCGGCGACCGTGCCCACCGCCGCGACCGCGAGGACCGTGCCGACGGTGCCGTCGGACTGGCCGAGATCGTGCTTGAGACGGTAGATCAGGACGTCGGTCAGGCCGAGCGTCAGGAAGATGAAGAAGGACAGCAGGACGGTCAGGGCGCGCAGCACCGGATGGCCCCAGAGGAAGCGGACCCCGGCCAGCAGCTCCCGCCAGGGCCGCTGGCGCGGCGGCGCGGGCGCGGCGCCCCCGTTCCGGGAGAACCGGAGGCAGTAGATGCCCACCGCCGACACCGCGAAGCTCGCCGCGTTGATGGCGATCGCCGCGGTCGGGCCGTACTGCCCCGAGACCACGCCGGCGAGCAGGGGGCCGCCGATCCCGGCCGCGGCGGAGGTCGCGTAGAGCCGGCCGTTGGCCTCGGTGATGCGCTCGCCGGGGACGAGGTCGCGCACCGCGGTCACGTAGGTGACCTGGAAGACCATCCCGACGGCCTCGGCCACCGGCAGCACCACGTACAGCAGCCAGACCTGCGGGCCGAACGCCCAGACCAGCGGGACGAGTCCGTACAGCACCGTCCGGGCGAGATCACAGAAGATCATCAGGGTCCGCCGGTCGAGGCGGTCCACCAGGACCCCCGCGAAGATCCCGGCGCAGACCGACGCCGCACCGGCCACGCCCGTCAGCAGGCCCATCTGCGCGACCGACCCGGTCACGTGCAGCACCAGCAGCGGGACGGCGATGTAGGCGAAGGAGTCTCCCGCGACGGAGAGCGTCTGGGAGGCCCAGAAGACGCCGAAGTCGCGGTCGCGCCAGAGCGATCGGGCGGGACGGCGGCCGGTTCCCTCTGTCTGTGTCACGGGGCGACTATCGCCCATCTCCGGCGATGGTCAAAGCCGTTTTCCCGCCCCCCGGGCGCTCGGCCGCCGGCGGGCGGGTGGCGGAGCGCACGGGGGCTCACCGGGAGCGGCCGGTCAGCGCCGGTAGACCTGTTCCCCGCCGACGAAGGTCATCGCCACCTTGGTCCGCCAGATGTCGGCGGCCGGTTCGGTGAACGGGTCGCGGTCCAGCACCACCAGGTCGGCGCGGTTGCCCGGGGTGATGGTCCCCGCGTCGTCGTCGCGGTTGATCCATGCCGAGCCGGCGGTGTAGGCGGTCAGCGCGGTGGCCAGGTCCAGGCTCTGGCCGGGCAGGAACGGCGTCTGCGCCGTCGGGTAGCCGGCGTGCACCGAGCCGCCCGGCTCGGTGCGGTTGACCGCCACGTGCATCCCCTGGATCGGGTCGGCGTCGGAGACCGGCCAGTCGCTGCCCGCGCAGAACCGGGTGCCCGCCTTCAGCAGGTCGGCGAACGGATACTGCCAGGCCGAGCGCTCGTCGCCCAGGAACGGGATCGTCAGCTCGTCCATCTGGGCGTGGTGGGTGGCCCACAGCGGCTGCAGGTTGGCCGTCACGCCGAGGGCGGCGAAGCGCGGCACGTCGGACGGCTCGATGATCTGCAGGTGCGCGATGTGGTGCCGGTTGGCCGGGTCGGTCCCCTCGAAGCTGTCCAGCGCCTCGCGCACGGCGCGCTCGCCGATCGCGTGGAAGTGCACCTGGAAGCCGTGCCGGTCCAGTTCGGCGACGTAGCCCTTCAGCAGCGCGGGGTCCACGTACGACAGGCCGGTGCCGCCGCAGCGGCAGTAGGGCTCGATCACCGCGGCGGTGAAGTTCTCGGCGATCCCGTCCTGCATGATCTTCACCGAGGTGGCGCGGAAGCGTTCGAGGCCCTCGGTCGACCGGCGGCGCTCGATGAGCTCGGGGATCTGCTCGGCGCCGCGCGTGCGGTCCCACCAGAGCGCGCCCACGACGCGGGCCTTCAACCGCCCGGAGGCCGCCGCCGCGATGTAGGTGGGCAGCTGGTCGTCGGAGCCCGCGTAGGAGCCGACGATGGCGTCCTGCCAGCCGGTGATGCCCCGGGAGAACAGGTGGGCCTGGGCCGAGAGCAGCGCCTCGGACAGGTCCCGCGCCGTGGGGCGCGGGGTGAGCAGGCCCACCAGGTCCATCGCGCCCTCGTGCAGCACGCCGCTCGGCGTGCCGTCCGCGTCGCGCTCGATCCGGCCGTCGGCCGGGTCGGGGGTGTCGCGGGTGATCCCGGCCAGCTCCAGCGCCCGGGTGTTGACCCAGGCGGCGTGGTGGTCGCGCTGGATCAGATAGACCGGGCGGTCGACGAAGTCGAGCTGGGAGCGGTGCGGCAGGCCGCCCGGGAAGGCGGCCATGTCCCAGCCGCCGCCGTCGATCCACGCGTGGCCGGGGTTGGCCCCGGCGTAGGCGGCGATCCGCTCCAGATACTCCGGCAGGCCGTAGACCTCGGCCAGGTCGCACTTGGCCCGCTCCAGCCCGGCCTGGACCGGGTGTATGTGGGAGTCGGTGAAGCCGGGGGTCAGCAGGCCGCCGCCGAGGTCGACGGTCTCGTGGCCGGGGGCCGCCCGCCGTACGACGTCGGCCTCCGTGCCCACCGCGGCGATCCGGCCGTCGCGGACCAGCACCGCCTCGGCGAAGGCGTCGGCGGCCAGGAAGGCCCGTCCGCCGCGGAACAGGACGTCGCTCACTCGGTCACCGTCGAGACGCGGGGAAAGGCGTTGGGCAGGCAGATCATGACTCTCCTTAACGTCCGGTGATGGAGTCGGCGACGCTCGCCAGGACGGAGGTCCGGCCGAGCCCGGCCTTCTCCCTCGCGTCGGCTCGCCGGTACAGGTCGTACATGGCGTGCACGCCGATCCACCGCAGTGGTTCCACCTCCCAGCCTCGCACCTTGCGGTCCACCCAGGGCAGCGCGGTCAGCTCCGTGTCCTCGCGCAGGATCAGGTCGCGCAGGGTGCGGCCGGCCAGGTTGGCGGTGGTCACCCCGTGGCCGGTGTAGCCGCCCGCCCAGCCGACGCCGGTGGCCCGGTCGAGGTGCACGGTGGCGCACCAGTCGCGCGGCACGCCCAGCACCCCGGACCAGGCGTGCGCCACCCTGGAGGCCTTCACCGCGGGGAACATGCCGGTCAGCAGCTCCCACAGCGCCTCGACGGTCCACTCGTGGGTGCGGCCCCGGTCGTCCACACGGGAGCCGTACAGGTAGGGCTTGCCGCGCCCGCCGAAGGCGATCCGGCCGTCGGCGGTGCGCTGGGCGTACATGTAGTAGTGCGCCATGTCGCCGAGCAGCTCGCAGCCCTCCCAGCCGATCGCGTCCCACAGCTCGCCCAGCGGCTCGGTGACGATCATCGAGCTGTTCATCGGCAGCCAGGTCCGGTGATACTGCTTCAGCTCGGCGGTGAACCCCTCGGTCGCGCGGATGACGTGGTCGGCGCGGACCGTGCCGTACGGCGTGCGGGCCTCGCGGGGGGCGATCTCGGTGACCGGGGTGCGCTCGAAGATCTCCACCCCCAGGTCGCGCACCGCCCGGGCCAGGCCGCGGGCCAGCTTGGCGGGCTGGATCCGGGCGCAGTGCGGGCTCCAGATCGCGCTGAGCGCGCCGTCGACCCGCAGGCGGCTCTCCCGTTCGGCCGGGTCCAGCAGCCGGACGTCCTCCTCGGTCCAGCCCCAGTGGCGCTCGTGGGCGAGCAGCCGGTGCAGCCGCCGGTCCTGGGCGGCGTTGGTGGCGACCGTGGTGACGCCGCCCTTGACGATGTCGGCGTCGATGTTCTCGTCCTTGGCGACCGCGATGACCTCGTCGATCGCCTCGAACATCACCCGCTGGAGCCGCTTGGCCGCGTCCGTGCCGTGCGTGCGGGCGTAGCGTTCCGGGGTGCCCGCGAGCTCGCCCACCAGCCAGCCGCCGTTGCGTCCGGACGCGCCGTAGCCGGCGAACTCCTTCTCCAGCACCACGACCCGCAGGCTCGGGCTGGCCTTCTTCAGGTAGTAGGCGGTCCACAGGCCGGTGTAGCCGGCGCCGACGATCACCACGTCCGCGTCGCGGTCGCCGTCGAGAGGAGCGCCGGCCGTGGGGATGCCGAGGGAGCGGTACCAGAAGGAGACATCTCCATTGACAAAATCCCCGGACAGGGGAACACGCGTGCTCATGGCCACATATCCTTCTATATCCGTCAATTACGCCGCAGCATCCGACGGAAACCGTTGTAGAACCGCGTCATGAGTGATCATCTCTGACGTAACGGCGGGCTCACTCATGTGTAGCAGGTCTGTAACAGGACTCCGGCAGGCTGTGCCTGACGGAGGGAGCGTTTCTGATGGGGTTTCTGAGGATACGTACGACGGTTGACGAGCGTCCGGGACGGCTGGCGTCACTGGCCGCCGCACTCGCCGAGAAAGGTGGCAACATCCTGGGCCTGAGCGTCCAATCCGACGCGGACGGCACCGTGGACGAGTTCATGGCCGAGATCCCCGCCGGGCCCGAGGCCGTGCGCGAGGCGCTGGAGGCGGCCGGCGGCCGGCAGGTCAAGGTCGTCGCCGCGACCGCCCACCAGCTCACCGACGAGCCCACCCGCGCGCTCCTGCTCGCCTCCCGCCTGCGCGCGATGCCCTGGCGCCTGCCCGAGCTGCTGGGAGAGCTGCTGCGCGCCGACGACTCCCGGTGGGTCTACGGTGCGGACATGAGCGACCTGCCGGACCCGACGCTGCTGACCGTGCCGGTGGCCCCGCGCCGCGCCATCCGGCTGCGCCGGGCGGAGCTGCCCTTCACGCTGACCGAGGCCGCCCGGGCCGCCGCCTTCGTACGGCTGGCGCAGCCCCCGCCCCACCGGCCGGCGGCCACCGAGCGGGCCGTCAAGCTGTCCGACGGCACCCAGACGCAGATCCGCCCGCTGACGCAGCTCTACCGCGAGGCGGTCCGCGACCTGCACGACCGCTGCTCACCCGAGGCGCGCCGGTTCCGCTACTTCACCTCGATGCCCATGCTGCCGCCCCGCGTCTTCGACCGGCTCTGCGACCGCACCCGCGGCCACTCCCTGGTCGCCGGGCACGACGGCCAGGTCATCGCGCTGGCCAACCTGATGTTCACCCCCGACCCCGGCATCGCCGAGATGGCCTTCCTGGTCGAGGACCGCTGGCAGGGCAGGGGCCTGGGCTCGGCGCTGGCCAGGATGATCGTCGGTGAGGCCCGTGACCTGGGCTTCGCCGAGGTCAGGGCCACCCTGCTGGCGGACAACGCGCGCATGCGCAGGCTCCTGGTCTCGCTGGGCGCGACCCTGGGCCACACCGAGGACCCCGGCGTGGTGGAAGCCAGGCTGGCCGTGGGTGTGATGGCGACGGCATCCCCGAGTTGAACCCATCACAGGTCCGCCCGGTCCGGGATCGCTCAGGGGCCCCGGACCGGGCGGGCGCTAGCCGTCGTCCCCCGGGTCCGGGTCCGGGTCCGCGGGCGCGCCCATGGCGTCCAGACGGCGCTCGATGCGGTCCAGGCTCTCCTGGATCCGATCCAGCCGCGCGTCGGCCGAGTGCGCGGCGCCGTGGAGGCCCTCCTCGGCGACCGGCGGGCGGTCGGGGCCGCCCCGCCCGATGAGCGTGAGCACCTGGGCGCGTACGGCCTCCAGCCGCGCGCCCCGCCCGGTGAGGACCTGGGCCGCGACGCCCTCGCCCTCGCGGATCAGGCCGAGCAGGATGTGCTCGGTGCCGATGTAGCCGTGGTGCAGGTTGAGGGCCTCCCGCAGGGACAGCTCCAGCACCTTCTTGGCCCGCGGGGTGAACGGGATGTGGCCGGGCGGGGTGTCGGCGCCCCGGCCGATGATCTCCTCGATCTCGTCGCGGACCTGTTCGCGGCTGATGCCGACGGCCCGCAGCGCGCGGTCGGCGGCGCCGTCCTCCCCGAGCAGGCCGAGCAGGATGTGCTCGGTGCCGATGTGGTCGTGGCCGAGCCGCCGGGCCTCCTCCTGGGCCAGGACCACGACACGGCGGGCACGGTCTGTGAAGCGCTCGAACACGAGTGGCCTCCGTGGGGGTGCCGGGTTCCTAGCACCCACTATGCGTCAGGTTTCCCGCGAAGGGAGGGGCATCCCGGTGCGGAATCCCGCTCCACCCGCCGGCGGGGTGCCCGCCGATCCGCCCGATTCCCGGCGCCCGCCGGTCGGGAGCCCGGCTGTCCTGGCAGGCCAACCATAGTCTCACATTTTTATGTGAGATTAAGGCGCTATCTCTACCGTGTGCCGACATGGCGTGCGTAGGGTCGCCCCATGACGATCGACGCCTTCATCGACCTGCTCCCCAAGGTCGAGCTCCACGTCCACCTGATCGGCTCCGCCTCCGTCCCCACCGTCCTGGAGCTGTCCCGGCGTCACCCCGGCAGCCGGGTGCCCACCGTGGAGGAGGAGCTCCGCGAGTTCTACGCCTTCCGCGACTTCCCGCACTTCTCCGAGGTCTACGGGGCGGTCAACGCCCTGGTCCGCGAGCCGGAGGACGTGGAGACGCTGGTGGTCGGCCTGGCCGGGGACCTGGCGGCGCAGAACGCGCGCTACGTCGAACTGACGGTCACCCCCTACGCCCACCATGTGGTGGGCATGCCCATGCGCGCGGTCACCGAGGCGCTCGACCTGGCCGCCCGGCGCGCGGCCGCCGAACACGGCGTCCGGGTCGGCTACATCTTCGACATCCCCGGCGAGTACGGGGCCGAGGCCGCCCGGGTGACACTGGACCATGCCCTTCAGGAACCTCCCCAGGGATTGGTAGGTTTTGGCCTGGCCGGTATCGAGCAGAAGCGCCCGCCGTACCGGGACGCCTTCAGAGACGCCTTCCGCGCCGCCACCGCCGCCGGGCTGCGCAGCCTCCCGCACGCGGGGGAGATGACCGGCCCGGAGACCATCTGGGAGGTCCTCGACGGGCTGGGTGCCGAGCGGATCGGCCACGGCATCGCCTGCCTGGACGACCCCCGCCTGGTCGCCCACCTCCGCGACACCCAGATCCCCCTGGAGGTCTGCCCCACCTCCAACGTCTGCACCGGCCAGGTCGCCCACATCAAGGACCATCCCCTGCCGCGCATGCTGGAGGAGGGGCTGTACGTCACCCTGAACAGCGACGACCCGCCCATGTTCGCCACCACCCTGAGCGAGGAGTATCGGGTCGCCGCCGAGGTCTTCGGTCTGGACCGGCGGGCGCTGGCGGCGCTGGCCCGCAACGCCGTCAACGCCTCCTGCCTGGACCCGTCGGGCAAGCGGGCGATCCTCGACGAGATCGACGCGCTGGACGGGGCCGGCTCCATGACCGGCCTCGGGGCCGAGGAGGGCAGGAACAGCGGCTGTCGCTGAGGACGACGACGACGGCGAGCCGGTGCCGCGTGGCGGTGAAGGGTCAGTGGAAGCGGCGGATGAAGGCCAGGGTGGTCTCGGCGACCTCGCGTCAGCCGCTGTCGACGGTCAGGGCGTGGCCGCGGCCGGGGAGCTCGACGATCTCTGTGACGGCCTTCTCGTTGCGGGACTGCTTGTTGTGGGCGGCGTTGGTGAGGGCCCACGGCACGGTGCGGTCCGCCCCGCCCCCGACGCCGCAGTGTCCACCGGCAACAAGGTCACGGCCGCCCTGGCGGTGCTGGCGTGCGCCGCCTGCTGCGCGCTGCCGCTGCTGATCGCCGCCGGGCTGCTCACCGCTGCCGGCCGGCGGCCCGGGTGCCGTGTGCTCCCGGCCGACCTGGTGCAATAACGCCCATGACGATCGTCCGCTCTCTGCTGTTGTTCGCCCTGGCCGCGCTGTTCGAGATCGGGGGCGCCTGGCTGGTCTGGCAAGGCGTGCGCGAGCAGCGCGGCCTGATCTGGATCGGCGGGGGCGTGATCGCGTTGGGCCTGTACGGGTTCGTCGCGACCTTCCAGAGCGACCCGAACTTCGGCCGCGTGCTGGCCGCTTACGGAGGCGTGTTCGTGGTCGGCTCCCTGGCGTGGGGCATGGTCGCCGACGGCTTCCGGCCCGATCGCTGGGACGTGATCGGGGCGCTGATCTGCCTGGCCGGAGTCTTGACGATCATGTATGCGCCGCGGGCCTGATGTCCTCTGGCTCATGAAGGTGAGCAAGCAGTGGCAGGAGCTGTCGCGGACAGTCGGTGATTGTCTGCGACAGCGTGAGTGCCGTCCGGGGAGAACACCCGCTGCGGCACCGGCGACTCCCGCCGCTTGTCTGCGACAGCGCTGGAGGGGACCCGTGGGGGCGGTTCACCGGCTCGGCTCGCGCCCGCAGGCGGCCGCGCTCAACGCGGCCGCCGAGGCGTTCCCGGCCACCATCGACAACGCCGACACTGCCCGCGCCTACGCCTGTCTCCGGTCGGCGGGGAGCCGGAGGTCAAGATGTTCCGCTTGCCGTGTTTCGAGGGTCGGCCGGGGCGGCGAGCATGCCGCGCAGGCCTTCGGCATAGCTGGCCGCATCGAGCTTGAGCAGTGCTCTTTGGACGATGAACCCGTGGATGCTGCCGAGCAGGACATTGGCCAGGTGTTCCGGTGACACCTGGCCGGAGACGAGGCCACGGTGCTGGTGGGCTCCGACGAGTTGGACGAACCACTGTCTGACGGGTGCGATGGCCTCGGCGAAGAGTGGACTCCTGGCGTCACTGGCGAGCCCCGGGCCGTGCTGGTCTGGATCCACGGCTCCGGCTGGCTCAGCGGCGCCAGCGCCTGGCCCGGCTACCACGGCCGTAACCTGCCGTCGCCGAGGACATCGTCGTCGTCACGCCGGACTACTGGCTCGGTCCGCTGGGCTTCCTGTGTGTCCCGGGCATCGCCGAGGGCAACATGGGTTTTCTGGACGCGATCTCGGCGCTGCGCTGGGTACAGGAGAACATCGCCGACTTCGGTGGCGACCCCGGCCGCGTCACCGTGGCGGGTCAGTCCGGAGGCGCGGTGACCGCCGTGGCGCTCCTGAGTTCTCCCGTGGCGACAGGCCTGTTTCATCGGGTCTTCGCCCAGAGCGGACCTGTCGGCATTGAGATGCCGTCCCGGGACGGAGCCGAACAGGTCGCGGAGGAGTATCTGCGTCTCCTGGGCCTGAGTGTCGCGACGGCCCACCGCTCGCGGGACCTTCCGGTCGAAGAGCTGGTCATCGGATACCAGCGGCTCGTCGCCGACGGTGGCCGGCGACGCATCGGCGCCCCGGCCCCGCCGATGCATCCGATTGCCGGTGCCCCAGGGCTGCCTGGGCCTGTTCTGCCCGCCGTCGCCGTCGCCGCCGGCGCCGCCCCCGGCGTCGACGTCCTGATCGGCGCCACCGCCGAGGAGATGAACCCGTTCCTGGCTATCGACCCCGCGTCCGCGGCCATTACCCGGGATACGGTCCTGCGACTCGTTCAACGCCTGGCGCCCGCCGCGGCCCCACAGGTGGTCTATGGCCACTACGCGGCCCGGCGGCCGGGCGCGTCCGCGTCTCAAGTCCTGGCCGATGTCACCACCGATCGCCTAGTCAGGTTTCCGGCCCTTCAGGTCGCCGAGGCGCGTGCGCGTCACGGTCATCCGGGCTCCGTCTACCAGGTGGACTGGAGATCACCGGCCCTCGGTGCCTGCCATATCGTGGACATTCCGCTGCTGTTTGACAATCTTCCTGCCTGGTCGGCGTCCCCCATGTTCCGCGGTGTCGACTTGGCCGGCGTCGAACCGATCGGCGACGCCTTCCGGCGGGCCGTGGCAGCCTTTGTCCGCACCGGGAATCCGAACGCCCCGGGCGTCCCGGTGTGGGAGGCGTACACCGAACCGCGCCGCTGCACGATGCGCTTCGACACGTTCGTCACCGCAGCGAACGCCGCCTGTTGGCCCCATCCCGCCGATATTCGTCGGAAAGCACCGAGACCAGCCGCGACGACTCATGAACATCTCGCGGCCGACCACCGAAACCGACGGTCCGAGTCCGCTCCCCGATGATCTCGATTCGACACCCGGATCCGCCATCTCGCCGAGGTGGCGGCTGGCTGTCCTCATCGCCGTACTGCCTGCTGTGGCAGTTCTGATCTCCGGGTTCCTCACGGGCGCATCCGTCAGCGACATGCAGCCGCACGCCGTGCCGCCCGGCATCGCTCGCGGCTTTCAGCACACCACCTACCGCGCCACCGGTTCCGCCGTCACCACCGGCATCCAAGGCCCCGATGCCCGAGAACGCGTCAACCAGCTCCGCAACGCACCGGCCAAGCTCCATCGCCCAGCACGGCTGGACCGCCTGCGACGGATCCCACCGACTTGCACCCCTCCCTTGGCGGGAGTTTCCGGCCGGATATGACCAGCACCCCTGGTTGACGGCTGGGTTATCCGGTCATCTCGCCCGGCCCGCTCCACGCCGCCTCCGCACAGCGGAGGCGGGCTGCCTCGGCCGGTGTGGCGTCACGGACCTCATAACCGTTCTGCCCGTCATGCCCCAGGACCGTCACGAGGCCGGTGACCAGCACCTTTCCGCTCATGGTGTCGTGGCAGACGACGCGTCGGTCGACACCGAAGGTTTCGCGGGCAGGCCGATCGGCGTAGTCCCAGCGCCAGCCCCGGTAGGTGCCGCCCAGCTGCGGCTCGTACGCCTGGATGTCAGCGGTGAAGGTGACGTCGTCCGGGTTCAGAATCTCGGCGGCGTGCAAGCGCGCGGCAAGGTCCCGGGCCCGCTCCTCACGCCATTCGGGAGCCCACTGCTCGACCGTTTCCGGCAGACGGTGCCAGTGGCCGACGATCTGCGGGTATTTCCTGACGAGCTCGGTCAGCCAGTTCGGCCAGCCCTCGCGTTCGGCGATGGCGGTCACCTCCCGCTCCGCCATGGTCGCCTGCCACCGGTCGAAGGGCGTGTCCGGCGGCAAACCCTGGGCCACCAGGAAGTCGGCCATGGTTGTCCCCTGGCGGACGAGGTGCTCGTTCAGGGCCGCCTGCCGCCGGCCGATCCGCGCCGCGGGCCAGTGCTCGGCCGTGGAGACCGGCACTTCGACCGGGCGCGCCTGTCGGCCGTCCGCCCTGTCGGGACGCGTGTGCCGGGCCGGGTCGAAGACGTCTCGGATCGGCCAGAACCTGATCAACCACCGCTCGGGCGCGCGCTCGTCCCACGCCCGCTCGAACTGTTCCTCGGAGATGAACTCCGGCACCTCCCCACCCTTCTGGGTGTGCGCGGTGACGCCGTACAGGAAGTGGGGCGGGCCGATGATCAGTTGCCCGGTCGCCTCATCGGCCAACGACCCCACGGTCACGGACCCGGTGCCGCCCTCGATGGCGGTGTCCTCAACCAGCAACCACGGAGCCCCGGGATCGGACGGCCGCCTATCCCACGCCTCCAGCCGGATGGCTGCGGGGTGGTCTTCGCCGTCGGGGCTTTCCAGCAGGAGATCGCCGTCGTTGCCTTCGAAGAAGACCGCCAGCTCCCCGAACTCCACCCAGGTCTCGTCATCGCGACCGCGTAGCAACCGCGCCATCGGCCCCGCCTTCCTGCCGCCGTCCATTGATCAACGGGATCGGAGCATAGAGGACGGCGACGACAGAACGCCGACGGCCGGACACCCAGGTGACCAGGACGGCCGGGCCTGGGGCCGGGAGCAGGAAGCCCACCAGCCCGGCGGCCAAGCGCCGGCACCGAGACGATCACAACCACGGCCGTCATCATTCGGCGTCGACGGTGCCGAGCCGGATCCTGCGGCGCGGCCTGATCGGCGGGCACCGGACCCGTCCACGCCCGCCAAAGGTGATCAATGGGCACAGCGGTGGACTCTCCCACCGTGGGAGAGTCCATCATGATGACGTGCAAGACGGACTTCTCACCACCGGGCCCTACGCCCAGTTGCCCCTGGCCTGCAACGCGATCTTCGCCGCCATCCACGAGCGCGGACTGCGCCCGCAGGCGCCCGTACGTGGGGCCTGCGCCGTCGGGCCGGCAGCGGCGCCGCAAGCAGAACTGATGAACCGGCTGATCGTCCCCGTCCAGGAGAGCACGGCATGACCACGGTGAAAGACATCGACGCCCGCGGTATGCAGCACTGCGAGACGACGGCTCTGGGGGTGCTGCTGCGGCACCAAGGGCTCGATCTGTCCGAGCCCATGCTCTTCGGCCTCGGCTCCGGTCTGTCCTTCATCTACTGGGACGGCAAGAACATGGGCTTCCCCTTCCTCGGGGGACGGGTCAAGCCTTTCGACCTCACCAGAAACCTGGCCACCAGACTCGGGCTGGAGCTCCTGGTCCAGGAGACCACTTCCCCTCGCAGGGCATGGGAGAACGCGGCAGCCCCCATCGACGCCGGCCGCCCCGTCGGGCTGCAGCTCGACAGCTACCACCTGGATTACTTCGGGTCGAAGGTGCGCTTCGGCGGTCATGTCGTCGCCATGTACGGCTATGACGACCACGACGCCTACCTGGTGGACACCGCCCAGCAAGGCGGAGCGGTGTCCACCAGCCTGACCAGCCTCGCCCAGGCCAGGGCCGCGCGCGGCCCGATGACCGCCAAGCACCGGTCCTTCACCCTCACCGTTCCGGGGAACCTGCCCGCCCCGCAGGACCGGATCATTCCCGCCATCACCGCCTGCGCCGACGCTTTCCTCAACCCGCCCATCGCCAACCTGGGTCACCGTGGCATCGAGAAGGCCGGGAAGCTGGTACGCACATGGCTGCAGCGGACCGACAACCCGCAACGGGACCTGCCTCAGGCCGCCCTCTTGATGGAGAAGGCCGGCACCGGCGGCGCCCTGTTCCGTAATCTCTACCGCGACTTCCTCGCCGACTGCACCCAACTGCTCGACAGCGGCCACCTGCGCACCGGCCACGGGCTGTACGCCGAGGCAGCCACCCTGTGGACGGGAGCCGCAGCGTTGATCGCAGAAGCCGGTGAATCAGGCGATGCGCGGTATCTCGCACAGGCGGGCACCGTCCTGTGTGATCTTTCACGCATAGAGCGCGAGGCCATGCAGGCGCTGAGCTGCCTGCGGGAGTGAGCCGCCAAGCGGATCCAGCTCTGCCGGTCCTCAAAAACCTCCGCTATCGGAAGAGCTCTCTTCTCACAGCTCCCGGCCTGCTTCGAGCATCGACGGCTCCGAGGAGGCAGGGATCATTTCCGGCGCCCTCCTGGCGCCACGCGACGCCGGGGGAGGCCGGTATCCGAATCCGGTCGTGGGCCAGGGAGGGCTCAGGGGGAGGAGACAGGGAGGGCTCAGGGGGAGGAGAGCCGTCCCAGGGACGAGGGGATCTTCGAGGCGGACGCCCTGTCCAGCAGGAACAGCGTCCCCTGCCGGCCGCGCGCACCCGCCGCCGGGACCTGCACCGGACCCGAGTCCGACAGCGCCAGCCGTACGGCTCCCGCCTTCTCCTCGCCGGCGGCGATCACCCACACCTCACGTGCCCCCTGGATGACCGGCAGCGTGAGCGAGATGCGGGTGGGCGGAGGCTTGGGAGCGCCGTGCACCGCCACCACCGGGCGCGTCTCGTACAGGGCCGGCATACCCGGGAACAGCGAGGCCACGTGGCTGTCCGGGCCCATGCCCAGCATCATGACGTCGAACGACGGCGCCGGGCCGTGGTCTTCCGGGCGTGCGGCCTGGCGCAGCTCCTCGGCGTAGGCCTCGGCGGACTCCTCGGCGGTCATGCCCGAATCGGGGCCGCGCATCACGTGGACGCGGGCGGGGTCGACGTCGACGTGGTCGAGGAGGGCCTTGCGGGCGCCGGTCTCGTTGCGCTCGGGGTGGCCGGAGGGCAGGAAGCGCTCGTCGCCCCACCAGATGTCCAGGTTGCGCCAGTCGATGGCGTCGCGGGCGGGGCTGGCGGCGATCTCGGCCAACGTGGCGATGCCGATGGTGCCGCCGGTCAGCACCAGCGAGGCCGAGCCCTTGCCCGACTGCACGTCGACGGTGCGGGTGATCACTCGGGCGGCGGCGGCCTTGGCGAGCATGTCGGCGTCACGGTGGATGATCACGGTGGGAACGCTCACGGGGACTTCTCTCTCAAGGGGCTTTCGATGAAAAGGAGCGCCCCGCGGACGACCGCGGGGCGCTCACAGGTCAGGACCTGTGCGTCCGGGCGAGCCGCCGGATCGCGGCCTCGTAGATCTCGTCGGGGTCCAGCCGTCGGAGCTCCTCGGCGAGCAGCTCCGACGTCGGGCGGCGGATCAGGGCGACCCGCCGGTCCGGCTGGCCCGGCCGGGACAGGGTGGCCAGGCGGCCGTCGCCCCGGTTGATGGAGATGTCGCCGTCGGGGGTGACCAGCTTGACCGCGGTCAGGCCGGGACCCGCCGACTCGGAGACCTTCACCTGGGCGCCCAGGCGCTCGCTGAGCCAGGCCCCCAGCAGAAGGGCGCTGGCGTGGCCGGGCACCGCCTCCACCTCGCCCTTCTTGACCTTGCCCACCGTCTGGTCGAACGCGGCGGCCAGCAGGCTCCGCCACGACGTCAGCCGGGTCCAGGCCAGGTCGGTGTCGCCGGGGACGTAGCCCCGGGCCCGGCTGGTGATCGCCTGCACCGAGTCGGCCGCCGACCGGGCGTCGACGATGCGGCGCTGGGCGAGCATGCCGATCGGGTCCTTGGCGGGCACCTCCGGGCAGTCGCCCGGCCACCAGGCCACCACCGGGGTGTCGGTGAGCAGCAGCGGCCCGACCACCGATTCGGCGTGCTCGGTGAGCTCGCCGTACAGGCGCAGCAGGATCACCTCGCCCGGGGTGGACTCGCCGAAACGCAGCTCGGCGTCGAGCCGGTTGGGCTCCTGCGGGTCGCGGGGGATGACGACCAGTATCCGGGAGGGATGCTCCCTGGCCGCCTCGGTCGCGGCCCGGACCGCGTCGTACTGGTTGCTCTCGTCGCTGATCACCACCAGGGTCAGCACCATGCCGACCGCGGGGGTGCCCATCTGGTGGCGCAGCTGGGTGAGCTGTGAGGAGATCTTCGACGCGGTCGTGTCGCTGAGCATGAAGCTCGCCATTTACAACCTCCTCCACGCGTGTCCGTCGCGGGCCATCATCTCGTCGGCCGACTTGGGACCCCAGGTGCCCGCCGGATACTCCTCCGGCGGTCCCTGGGAGGCCCAGAACTCCTCGATCGGGTCGAGGATCTTCCACGACAGCTCGACCTCGCGCTGGTGCGGGAAGAGCGGCGGGTCGCCGATCAGCACGTCCAGCAGCAGCCGCTCGTAGGCCTCGGGGGAGGACTCCATGAACGACTCGCCGTAGGCGAAGTCCATCGAGACGTCCCGGACCTCCATGGCGGTGCCGGGCACCTTGGAGCCGAACCGCACCGTGATGCCCTCATCCGGCTGGACCCGGATGACCAGGGCGTTCTGCCCCAGGATCTCGGTGTCGTCCTTGCTGAAGGGCAGGTGCGGCGCGCGCTGGAACACCACGGCTACCTCCGTCACCCGGCGGCTCAGCCGCTTGCCGGTGCGCAGGTAGAAGGGCACCCCGGCCCAGCGCCGGTTGGCGATCTCCAGCTTGATGGCGGCGTAGGTCTCGGTGATGGAGTCCGGCGAGATGCCCTCCTCCTGCGTGTAGCCGACGACCGGTTCGCCACCCTGCCAGCCCGCCGCGTAGCGGCCGCGCGCGGTGGCCTCCGCCAGGTCGTGCGGCAGCCGCACGGCCTTGAGGACCTTCTCCTTCTCCCGGCGCAGCGAGTTGGCCTCGAACGACGTCGGGTCCTCCATCGCCACCAGGGCCAGCAGCTGGAGCAGGTGGTTCTGGATCACGTCCCGGGCCGCGCCGATGCCGTCGTAGTAACCCGCCCGGCCGCCGATGCCGATGTCCTCGGCCATCGTGATCTGGACGTGGTCGACGTAGCTCCGGTTCCAGATCGGCTCGAACAGGTTGTTGGCGAAGCGCAGCGCCAGGATGTTCTGGACGGTCTCCTTGCCCAGATAGTGGTCGATGCGGAACACCGAGCTCTCCGGGAAGACCGCGCTGGTGATCGCGTTGAGCTCCTGGGCGCTCTTCAGGTCGTGCCCGAAGGGCTTCTCGATCACCACCCGGCGCCAGGACCCCTCGGGGCCGTGCGCCAGCCCGGTCCGCTTGAGCTGCTCGACCACGACCGGGAAGAACTTCGGCGGGACCGACAGGTAGAAACCGTAGTTGCCGCCGGTGCCCCGGGTCTGGTCGATCTCCTTGAGCATCATGGCCAGCGCGTCGAACGCGCCGTCGTCGGTGAACTCGCCCGGGCAGAAGAAGATGCCCTCCGACAGCTGCTTCCAGACCTCCTCGCGGAAGGGCGTGCGCGCGTGCTCCTTGACGGCGTCATGGGTGAGCTGCGCGAAGTCCTGGTCCTTCCAGTCGCGGCGGGCGAAGCCGACCAGGGAGAAGCCCGGGGGCAGCAGCCCCCGGTTCGCCAGGTCGTAGATCGCCGGCAGCAGCTTCTTGCGCGCCAGGTCGCCCGTCACGCCGAACAGCACCAGCACGCACGGTCCCGCCACCCGCGGCAGCCGCTTGTCGCGCGGGTCGCGCAGCGGGTTGGCCCGCACCACCTCCTCGGTGGTGGCGGCGGTCGCGGCCGCCGAGGCGACGGTCACCGACTCCTCGGCGTGCGCCCCGGCCGCCGGCAGGCCGTCGGCCTGCGCGGCGTCCGGCGGGGTGGTCTCGGGCTCGGCCGTGTCTGCCTGCGCCGTCGAGCGTTCCTTGGCCATTCAGACCTCCCGCGCTGCCGCGAGCAGGCGCGCGACGCCGGCCGCGCGATCGGTCAGGTGCAGCCGTACGGTGGGACGCCCGCGCTTGGCCAGCGCGCCCTGGTCTCCCAGAGCCTGCGCGAGCTGGAGGCGGCCCAGGGTGTAGGGCCTGCCGGGCACCTCGACGTCCTCCTCCACGGCCCCGGTGATCTGCAGGAACACGCCGTTCTGCGGACCGCCCTTGTGGTACTGGCCGGTGGAGTGCAGGAACCGGGGACCCCAGCCGAAGGTGATCGGCCGCTCGGTCCGGACCGCGAGCTGCGCGCGCAGCGTGGCCGGGTCGGCCGCGCTCCACGCGTCGGTCATCTCCTCGAACGAGGCGCCCTCGGCGTGGGGGGCGTCGAAGGCCGCCTCCCGGTCGAGGTAGGCCATGATCGCGAGATAGCCGTCGCCGGGGACGGCCTCCAGCAGCTGGGTGAACACCTCGGACAGGTCCTTGGGGGCCTCCGAGCCGGGCAGCTCGCCGTAGACCTCGACCGGGCCGTCGACCAGGATCGGGGCGCCGACCGGCAGCTCCGTGCGGTCCAGCAGCTCGCCGGTGTTCTCCTTGGACTCGGCCACGTTCGGCTGGTCGAACGGGTTGATGCCCAGGACCCGGCCGGCGACGGCGGTGGCGTACTCCCAGACGAGGAACTGCGCGCCCAGCGGACCGCTGACGGTCAGGGCGCCGTCGGAGTCGATCCCGGCGACCAGCTCGTCCTCGGCATCGCCCGGATCGGCGCCGACGATCGGCAGGATGCCCTTGCCGTTCTTGCCGGTGGACTCGGCGACCAGCTGCTCGATCCAGTCGGGCAGACCGTTGATCTCCGAGAGGCTGTCCTCCAGCACGAGCTTGTCGCGGCCGGCGACCGCGGCGGCGCCCAGGGCGGCGCCGAGGTCCAGGCCGGGGTTGCCCTCGGCCTGCGCGAGCAGCGGCTGCACCGCGGCCGCGTCGTCCAGCAACCGCTGGACGTCGGCTCCGGCCAGCGCGCTGGGCACCAGGCCGAAGGCCGACAGGGCGCTGTAGCGGCCGCCCACGTCGGGGTCGGCCAGGAAGACCCGGTAGCCCGCCTCCGCGGCGGCCTGCTCCAGCGGCGAGCCCGGGTCGGTGACCACGACGATCCGCTCGGCCGGGTCGATCCCCGCGTCGCGGAAGGCCTTCTCGTAGATCCGCCGGTGGCTGTCGGTCTCGACCGTGCCGCCGCTCTTGCTGGCGACCACCACGACCGTGCGCTCCAGGCGGTCCTCCAGCGCCCTGCGCACCTGACCGGGGTCGGTGGTGTCGAGCACGGTCAGCGGCACGTCGGCGGTGGCGCAGATGACCTCCGGGGCGAGCGAGGAGCCGCCCATGCCCGCCAGGACCACGTGGTCCAGGCCCTCCGCGCGGACCCGCTCGACGAGCTTGCCGATCTCCGGCAGCAGCTCCCGGCTGGTCTGCGGGAGGCTGAGCCAGCCCAGGCGGATCGCCGCCTCGGGCTGGGCCTCCGGACCCCACAGGGCGGGGTCGCCGGCGGCCAGGGCCGCGGGCACCCCTTCGGCGGCCAGCCGCCGGGCCGTCTCAGCGGCCTGTTCGGCCAGGCGCTCCTCGCTGAACGTCACGGACACTGACATACGGTTCACGCCTTCCGCAGCTCGGCGGAGACGGTGGCCAGGAGCTCTTTCCAGGACGCTTCGAACTTCTCCACGCCCTCCTCCTCCAGCACCCTCACCACGTCGTCATAGTCGATGCCCACCTCCTTGAGAGCGGCCATGGTGTTCCAGGCGTCCTCGTAGAAGGGGCGGATGGTGTCGCCGTCGATCCGGCCGTGGCCGGCCACGGCGTCGAGGGTCTTCTCCGGCATCGTGTTGACCGTGCCCGAGGTGACGAGCTCGTCGACGTAGAGGGTGTCGGGGTAGCTCGGGTCCTTGGTGCCGGTGGAGGCCCACAGCGGGCGCTGCGCACGGGCTCCGGCGGCGGCCAGCGCCTGCCAGCGCGGAGAGTTGACGACATCCTCGAAGGCGGCGAAGGCGAGGCGGGCGTTGGCGATGGCCGCCTTGCCCTTGAGCGCCTTGGCCTCGGGCGTGCCGGTCTTCTCCAGGCGCTTGTCGATCTCGCTGTCCACGCGGCTGACGAAGAACGAGGCCACCGACTCGATGCCGGCCAGGTCCAGGCCGTTGGCCTGCGCGCGCTCCAGGCCCGTCAGCCAGGCGTCCATCACGGCGCGGTAGCGCTCCAGGGAGAAGATCAGCGTGACGTTGACGCTGATGCCCTCGGAGATCGCCTGGGTGATCGCGGGCAGACCCTCGACCGTGGCCGGGATCTTGATGAACAGGTTGGGACGGTCGACCATCCACCACAGCGCGCGCGCCTCGGCGACGGTCCTGTCGGTCTCCCTGGCCAGGCGGGGGTCCACCTCGATGGAGACCCGGCCGTCCACGCCGCCGGTGGCGTCGTAGACCGGCCTGAGCACGTCGGCGGCCCAGCGGATGTCGTAGGTGGTGATGGCGCGCACCGCCTCCTCGACGTCCACCCCGCGCACCGACAGGTCGTGGAGCTGGCTGTCGTAGGCGTCACCCTTGCTCAGCGCCGAGGCGAAGATCGTCGGGTTGGAGGTGACACCGACCACGTGCTTGTCGCGGATCAGCGACTCCAGGTTGCCGGTGCGCAGGCGCTCACGGCTGATGTCGTCCAGCCAGATGGAGACACCCTGCTCGGAGAGCTTCTTAAGGATCTCACTCATGATCAGTTTCCCGTCGTCTCGCCCTTGTCGGCCCCGGTCCGTGCGAGGCTCCCCTTGGCGGCGGCGGCCACGCGCTCGGCGGTCAGGCCGAACTGCTCGAAAAGGGTCTTGTAGGGAGCCGAGGCACCGAAGTGCTCCAGGCTGACCACTTCCCCTTCATCTCCCACGAACTGCCGCCAGCCCAGCGCGATTCCCGCCTCGACGGCGACGCGCGCGCGGACCGCCGAGGGCAGCACCGTCTGCTGGTAGGCCGCGTCCTGGGCCTGGAACCACTCGACGCAGGGCATCGACACGACCCGGGCCGGGATGCCCTCGGCCTCCAGCATCGCGCGGGCCTCCACGGCGAGCTGGACCTCCGAGCCGGTGCCGATCAGGATCACCTCGGGCTGGCCGTTGGAGGCGTCCTCCAGGACGTAGGCGCCGCGGGCGACCTTCGCGGCGTCGGCGGTGCCCTCGTAGACCGGGAGGTTCTGGCGGGTCAGCGCCAGCGCGGCCGGACGGTCGCCGTGCTCCAGCACGACCCGCCAGGCGGCGGCGGTCTCGTTGGCGTCGGCCGGGCGGACGACGTCCAGGCCGGGGATGGCGCGCAGCGCCCACAGGTGCTCGACCGGCTGGTGGGTCGGGCCGTCCTCGCCCAGGCCGATGGAGTCGTGCGTCCACACGTAGGTGACCGGCAGCTTCATCAGCGCCGCCAGCCGTACGGCGGGGCGCATGTAGTCGCTGAAGACCAGGAACGTGCCGCCGTAGGGGCGGGTGCCGTTGTGCAGCGCGATGCCGTTGAGGATCGACCCCATGCCGTGCTCGCGGATGCCGAAGTGCAGGGTGCGCCCGTAGCGGTTGCCCGGGAACTCCTTGGTCTGGTATTCCTCCGGGATGAAGGACGGCTCGCCCTTCATCGTGGTGTTGTTGGACTCGGCCAGGTCGGCCGAACCACCCCACAGCTCGGGCAGCACGGGCGCGAGGCTGTTGAGCACCTCGCCGGAGGCCTTGCGGGTGGCGACGGCGGCGCCGGGCTCGAAGGACGGCAGCGCCTCGGCCCAGCCCGCCGGCAGCTGCCGCGCGCTGATCCGGTCGAACTCGGCCGCCCGCTCGGGGTTGGCCGAACGCCAGCTCTGGTAGGCCTTCTCCCACTCGGCGCGGGCCGCGCGGCCGCGCTCGACGACCTTGCGGGCGTGCTCCAGCACCTCGGCCGGGACGTCGAAGCTCTTGGCCGGGTCCTGGCCCATGACCGTCTTGGTGGCGGCGATCTCCTCGGCGCCCAGGGCCGAGCCGTGGGCCTTGCCGGTGTTCTGCTTGTTCGGAGCGGGCCAGCCGATGACGGTGCGCAGGCGGATGAACGACGGCCGGTCGGTCTCGGCGCGCGCGGCCTCCAGGGCCTGGTGCAGCGCCTCGACGTCCTCGGTGTATTCGCCGTCGTTGGTCCAGTCGACCGTCTGGACGTGCCAGCCGTACGCCTCGTAGCGCTTGGCGATGTCCTCGCTCAGCGCGATCTGGGTGTCGTCCTCGATCGAGATGTGGTTGCTGTCGAAGACGACGACCAGGTTGCCCAGCTTCTGGTGGCCGGCGATGGCGCTGACCTCGTGGCTGACGCCCTCCTCGATGTCACCCTCGGAGGCGATGCACCAGATCATGTGGTCGAACGGGCTGGCGCCCGGGGCCGCGTCGGGGTCGAAGAGGCCGCGCTCGCGGCGGGCGGCCATGGCCATGCCCACCGCGTTGCCCAGCCCCTGGCCCAGCGGGCCGGTGGTGGTCTCCACGCCGACGGTGTGCCCGTGCTCCGGGTGGCCCGGGGTCAGGCTGCCCCACTGGCGCAGCCCCTTCAGGTCGTCCAGGGAGAGGCCGTACCCCGAAAGGAAGAGCTGGATGTAAAGCGTCAGACTGGTGTGTCCAGCGGAAAGAACAAAACGGTCCCGGCCCACCCAGGTGGGGTCGGAAGGGTCGTGCCGCAACGTCTGCTGGAAAAGCAGGTACGCGGCGGGCGCGAGGCTCATCGCGGTGCCCGGGTGGCCCGAACCCGCCTTCTCTACCGCGTCCATTGCCAGGGCCCGGACGACGTCGACCGCCTGACGGTCCAGGTCGCTCCATTCAAGGGCTGGCACGAGTTCGCTGCTCAAGTGCTCGATCTCCGGATCTTGTCGTGTGATGGTGGCGCCGGTTTGGCTTTTCCCGCCCACACCGGACCCTAACGGTTCGGCCTCGCTACCGTTGCGTAGGCCGAACCGGGGCGAGCCCACAGGAGTGGTGAGCTGCGCGGACGGAACGCCCACGGGGCATCCCGTCGTGCCGCCCCCGCACCCCATGCCGGAACCGGCCACCCCAACAACTACAGTTGAGACTTCAAGGCTGGCTGGTGCCCGCATTCACGGATTCGCTCTAATCAGAGGTTACGCGTTGACCCCGCACGTGCTGGAAGCGCCTTAGATGGTGCTGACCGACAAGCAATCGACGGCCCCGTCGGCGACGGGCGCGACGGACGCCGTCGCGTCGCGTTCGCTCGGCGACGTCGTGAAGGCCTACGTCGCCCTCACCAAGCCGCGGATCATCGAGCTGCTGCTGATCACGACGCTGCCGGTGATGTTCCTGGCCGCCCGTGGCCTGCCGCCGCTGTGGATCGCCGTGTCCACCCTGGTGTTCGGCACCCTGTCGGCGGGCAGCGCGAACGCGCTGAACTGCTACATCGACCGTGACATCGACGCCGCGATGCGCCGCACCCGGCGCCGGCCGCTGGCCCGCGACCAGGTCCCGCCGGGCAACGCGCTGATTTTCGGGGTCGTCCTCGGCGTGCTGTCCACTCTTGGCCTCGGCTTGACGGTTAATTGGCTCGCGGCCGGCCTGTCGCTGGCGGCCAACCTGTTCTACGTCCTCGTCTACTCGATGATCCTGAAGCGGCGGACCTCCCAGAACGTGGTGTGGGGGGGCCTGGCGGGGTGCATGCCGGTGCTGATCGGCTGGGCCGGCATCACCGGCAGCCTCGACTGGGCCCCGGTGGTGCTGTTCGGAGTGGTCTTCTTCTGGACCCCGCCGCACACCTGGACCCTCGCCATGCGCTACAAGGAGGACTACGCCGCCGCGAAGGTCCCCATGCTCCCGGTGGTCGCCACCGAGCGCCGCGTGGTGCTGGAGAGCATCGCCTACACCTGGGCGACGGTGCTGTGCTCGCTGCTGCTGTGGCCGATCGCCGACACCACGCTGCTCTACCCCGCCGTGGCCGCCGTCCTCGGCGCCGCCTGCCTGTGGGAGGTCTACCGCCTCCTCGGCCGCGTCAACGCGGGCAAGACCGGTGTGGACCTGCGCCCGATGCGCTTCTTCCACTGGTCCAACGCCTACCTGGCGCTGCTGTTCCTCGCCGTCGCCGTCGACTCGATGCTCGTCTGAGCCGCCCGGCCGGGCCGCGCGCGGGTGCTGTGATCCCGGGAATCCCCCGCCGTCGTGCACGGCGAGGACCTCAGCGGTTACGGTTGCCACATGGCAAGCCGTGATCCCCGGTGGGTGTTCAAGGACCGCCCGTCTGTCGCGCTGATCGCCGGGCTTGTCGTGGCCGGGCTGTGCGCGCTGGCGTCGTTCTCCTTCGACGTGCTGAACGGCGATCCGGTCTACTTCTTCATCGCGCTCGCGCTGGCCCTGGCGCCGGTCCCGGTGCTGCTGGCCGCGGTGCTCGCACTGGACCGCATGGAGCCGGAGCCGCGGAGCAATCTGATCTTCGCGTTCGCCTGGGGGGCGGGCGTGGCGGTCCTGGTCGCGGGCCTGATCAACTCCTTCAACCTGATCTACATCGAGAACACCGTCCGGCTGGGCTATGACAGCTCCCGCAACATCGCCGCGACCTTCGGCGCGCCCGTCGTGGAGGAGACGATGAAGGGGCTGGTCCTGCTGGGCCTGCTCAGGTTCAAGCGGGCCGAGCTCGACGGGCCCACCGACGGCATCATCTACGCCAGCATGGTCGGGCTCGGCTTCGCGATGAGCGAGAACGTCAGCTACTACGTGGCCGCGCTCGACGACATGGGCGCGCAGGGCCTGGCGGTGACCGTCGTGCTGCGGGGCATCCTGTCGCCGTTCGCGCATCCGCTGTTCACCTCGATGATCGGTGTCGCGGTGGCCTACGCCGCGCAGCGCCAGGGGCCGGTGCGGATCTTCGTGATCGCCGCGGGCTGGATCGGCGCGATGCTGCTGCACGGCATCTGGAACGGCTTCGCCTCCTACGTCGGCATCGGCGGCCTGGCCATCGCCTACGTGCTGCTGATGGCCGTGCTGTTCGTCCTGATCGCGATCGTCTTCCGGGACCGCAAGCGCATCATCGGGCTCATCCAGACCTACCTGCCCGCCTACCAGGCGACCGGCCTGGTGGGCCCCCACGACGTGGCCATGCTCTCCTCGCTGCCGGGCCGCCGCGGGGCCAGGCAGTGGGCCAGGACGGAGGGCGGCCGGACCGGGCTGCGGGCGATGAACGACTACCAGCTCGCGGCCACCGAGCTCGGCCTGCTCCACGAGCGGGCCAGGCGCCGCATGATCGGTGAGCGCACGTTCGACGAGGAGCAGCAGGCGCTGCTGGAGTGCATGGCGGCCGCCCGCGCCCACTTCCCCGTCCCGGCCCCGCAGGCGCCCCCGGCCGCCGGGGGCCACGCCCCGCCCGGCCACGTCCCCCAGCCGCCGCCGGGCGCCGGCCCCTACCCGCCCCACCGGTAGCGCGTCGGCGGGGCCGCCGCGGCGTTCACCTGTCCGCCGCGCGGCGGTGGCTCATCCCCGCCGGAGCGCGCGGGGGCTCATCCCTGCCGGAGCGCGGTGTCGAGGGTGGTCTCGCGTGGTCCGGGGAAGACGGGGGCGGAGTCGAGGACCACCGAGTCGAGGAGGCCCTTCACCGAGGTGAGGAACTCACGGGAGGCGTAGAGGTAGGTGGAGGCCCACCGCCTGGCCGAGTCGTCGCCGACGCCGAAGGCGTCCAGACCCGCCGTACGGCACAGCGTGACGGCCCTGGGCAGGTGGAAGACCTGGGTGACCACGGTCAGCCGGGTGGCCCCGAACACGTCGCGGGCCCGTACGCACGAGTCCCAGGTGTCGAAGCCGGCGTAGTCCAGGACGAGCGCGCCGGCGGGGATGCGGCGGGCGAGCAGGTAGTCGCGCATCACGGTGGGCTCGTCGTAGTCGGCCCGGCTGTTGTCACCCGACAGCAGGATCGCCTTCACCCGGCCCGCCCGGTACAGCTCGGCGGCGATGTCCAGCCGCCGGGCCAGCATGGGGGAGGGGGTGTTCTGCCAGGCCCCGGCCCCCAGGACCAGCGCCACCGGTGCCGGGGGGACCTCGCGCACCCAGCCGGGGGAGGAGTCGGCGACCGCCCGGTGCCCGGAACTGGCCAGCCAGACCCACGTCAGCGGGGTGATCGCGAGCACGCTCAGCAGCACGGCTCCCTGGTAGGAGCGCCGGAGGACCCTACGTGACAGCGGCATCGGGCCATTGTCCCGGCTGCGCGGGGCGCGGTCGAGCCCGTCCGGCCGCGCGGGCGGGGTACGGCTAGGCGGCGACGGAGTCGCGGATGTCCCGGCGGCCGGCCGGGGCGCCCAGCGGGCCCCGCGACCGCAGGGCGTACACCGCCCGCAGCGCGCCGATCCACACCAGGGTCGCGCCGAACACGTGCAGGCCGACCAGGAAGGCGGGCACGGCCAGGAAGTACTGGACGTAGCCGATGACCCCCTGGGCCAGTTCCACGCCCAGCAGCGTCAGCGCCGCCCGCCGCGCGGCGCCGGGCGCGTCGGTCACGTGCAGCGCGAACAGCAGGGCGAAGGTGAGCCCGACCACGACGTAGACGACGTCGGCGTGGATCCTGGCCACGGTCTCGATGTCGAAGGGGAAGCGGGAGGCCATCTCGTCCCCGGAGTGCGGTCCGGTGCCGGTCACCACCACGCCCACGACGAGCAGCACGGCCACCGCGGCGATGAGCGCGTAGCCGAGCGTGCGGATGTCGCGGTGGACCACCCGCTCCGGCGCGGCGTCACCCTCCTTGGCGCGGGCGTAGAGGGCGAAGGAGGCGGCGATCAGGCCGATGGAGATCAGGAAGTGCACGCTCACGGTGACCGGGTTGAGCATGGTGCGCACGACCAGGCCGCCCCAGAGCGCCTGCGCGGCCACGCCGATCGGCTGCAGCCAGGCCAGGCGGACCAGGTCACGGCGGCGCGGCAGCAGCCTCAGCGCGGCGACCAGGCAGGCCAGGCCGATGGCCAGGACCAGGAAGGTCAGCAGCCGGTTGCCGAACTCGACGGCCATGTTGATCGGCGAGATCTCGCCGTGGGCGGTCGGGAGCAGGCTGTCGGGGGTGCACCTGGGCCAGGTCGGGCAGCCCAGCCCCGACTTGGAGACCCGGACCGCCGCGCCGGTCACGGTGATGCCCGCGTTGGCGGCCACCGCGGCCCACGCCCAGCGCCGCAGGGTGGCGGGCGTCGGGGACCACACGGACTGCGACAGGTTCACGGCGTGCCGACGGGCCTGGTCAAGGAGGTGCTTCACGGCTCACATGTTAGGCGGCGGTGGCGGCGGTCCCGTCGCGGGCCCATCCGCCCGACCCATGATGATCTGTCAGCGTACGCCCGGCTTTGCCCCATAGGCCGCCGGGTATGGGAGGGCTGAACTGGAAGGACGAGGGCGGTGTCCGATTGATCTGATTAACAGTATGTGACATAGTACTGCTGGATCAAGTCGCGGGGAGCGAGGTGAGTCATGCCGGATGTGGTGGTGATCGGCGCCGGAGTCGTCGGAGCCGCGTGCGCGTACTACGCGGCCCGGGCCGGGCTGGACGTGGTCGTCGTCGACCGCGGGCCGGTGGCGGGCGGCACGACCGGCGCGGGGGAGGGCAACGTCCTGGTCTCCGACAAGGAGCCGGGCCCCGAGCTGGACCTCGCCCTGCTCTCCAACGGCCTCTGGCGCGAGCTGGCCGAGCCCGGCGGGTTCGAGTTCGAGCCCAAGGGCGGGCTGGTGGTCGCCGAGACCGATGCGGTGCTGGAGGCGCTGACCGGCCTGGCGGCCAAGCAGGCGGTCGAGCACGCGGTGGTCGCCCCCGAGGCGCTCAACGACTACGAGCCCCATCTGGCGGAGGGCTTCGCCGGAGGGGTCTTCTACCCGCAGGACGCCCAGGTCCAGCCCATGCTGGCGGCGGCCAGGCTGATCCGGCGGGGTGCCGAGCTGTTCGGCGGCGGCACCCTGATGCTGCGCACCGGTGTCACGGTCACCGGCTTCCTGCGCGCGGGCGACCGGATCACCGGCGTCACGACCGACCACGGCGACATCCTCGCCGGGGCCGTCGTCAACGCCGCCGGGACCTGGGGCGGCGAGGTGGCCGCGCTGGCCGGGGTGCACGTCCCGGTCCTGCCCCGGCGCGGCTTCATCCTGGTCACCGAGCCGCTCGAGAAGCCGCTGGTCAGGCACAAGGTCTACACCGCCGCCTACGTCACCAACGTGGCCAGCGACTCCGAGGGCCTGGAGACCTCCGCCGTCGTGGAGGGGACTCCGTCGGGGCCGGTGCTCATCGGCGCCAGCCGCGAGCGGGTCGGCTTCGACCGCACGGTCTCCGTGCCCGTCCTGGAGCGCCTGGCCCGCCAGGCCGTCGAGCTGTTCCCGGCGCTGGCCGAGCGCAGGGCGATACGGGCCTACTGCGGCTTCCGGCCCTACTGCCCCGACCACCTGCCGGTGATCGGCGAGGACCCCCGGGCCCCGGGGCTCCACCACGCCTGCGGCCACGAGGGCGCGGGCATCGGCCTGGCCCCCGCCACCGGCCACCTGATCGCCCAGACGCTGACCGGCCTCCGCCCCGACCTGGACCTCACCCCCTTCCGCCCGGACCGCTTCAAGGAGGAACGCGCATGAAGCAGCCGTACGGTCTCGTGCGGGCGCGGCCCGAGCCGGAGTTCGAGATCAGCGTGGACGGCGCCCCCGTCCCGGTGGTCCCCGGCCAGACCATCGGCGCCGCCCTGCACGGCGCCGGCATCCGGGCCTGGCGCACCACCAGGATCGGCGGCCGCCCCCGCGGGCTGTTCTGCGGCATCGGCGTCTGCTTCGACTGCCTGGTCACGGTCAACGGCGTCCCGTCCCTGCGGGCCTGCCTGACCGAGGCCCGGCCCGGAGACCTGGTGAGCACCCGTCCGGACGCCGGTCCGGGCGAGCGTCCCGGCGACGGCGCGGGGACGGTGGAGGAGCGGTGAGCCACGTCCACGACCTCGCCGTCATCGGCGCGGGCCCGGCCGGGGTGGCCGGCGCGCTCACCGCCTCCCTCGCCGGGCTGGACGTCGTGCTGATCGACGCGGCGCCCAGGCCGGGCGGCCAGTACTTCCGGCACCTGCCGGAGGGTTTCAACGCCGGGGCGCCCGGGGCCCTCCACCACGGCCTGGACAGGTTCACCCGGCAGTGGGAGACGCTCCGCGGACGCGCCGAGACGCTGCTCGGCCACCGGGTCTGGGCGCTGGAGCGCGCCGACGCGACGGTCACCGTACGGTGCCTGGAGGGCGACCGCGAGGAGCGGCCCCGCACGGTCACCGCGCGCAGGCTGCTGATCGCCACCGGCGCCCACGACCGGCCCCTGCCCTTCCCCGGCTGGGACCTGCCCGGCGTGCTGACCGCGGGCGGGGCGCAGGCCCTGCTCAAGGGCAACCTCGTCGTCGCGGGCCGGAAGGTCGTCGTCGCCGGGACCGGCCCCTTCCTGCTCCCGGTCGCGGCCGGTCTGGCCGAGGCCGGCGCGGACGTGCGCGGCGTCTACGAGGCCAACGGCCGGCTCGGGCCGGCCCGGCACCCGCTGCTGGCCGCGGGCAAGGTCGGCGAGGCCCTCGGGTACGGCGTCAGCCTGGCCCGCCACCTGGTGCCCTACCACGGCCGCCAGGCGGTGATCGCGGCGCACGGCGAGGACGCGCTGACCCACGTCACCGTGGCGAAACTGGACTCCGGCTGGCGGCCGGTCTCGACGAGGACCGTCGAGTGCGACACCCTCGCCTACGGCTACGGCTTCGTCCCCCAGCTCGAACTGGCGGTCCAGCTCGGCTGCGCGACCCGCGCCGACGTGGACGGCAGCCCCGTCGTGACCGTGGACGGGGGCCTGCGCACCAGCGTGCCCGGCGTCTACGCGGCGGGGGAGTCCACCGGTGTCGGCGGCGCCGTGCTGGCCGAGGTCGAGGGGCGCATCGCGGGCCGCAGCGCCGCCGCGGACCTGGGCCGCCGCCTCCCGCCCCAGCCTCGCCTGTCCCGGCGCAGGGACCGCCTGGCCGCCTTCGCGCGGGCACTGCTGGAGGCGTATCCGGTACGGCCCGGCTGGCAGGGGTGGCTACGCGACGACACGCTGGTCTGCCGCTGCGAGGAGGTGCCCCTGTCGGCCGTGCGCCAGGCCCAGGACCTGGGCGCCACCGACGCGCGCTCCGTCAAACTGCTGGCCCGCCCCGGTATGGGCTGGTGCCAGGGCCGCATGTGCGGCTATGCCGTGGCATGCCTCACCGGCGAGGCGCCCACGGCCCCCCGGCGCCCGATCGCCCAGCCCGTCCGGCTCGGCGACCTCGCCGCGCCGACCCGAACCCCCTTGGAAGGATGATCTGTGATGACGACCCGCGTGAAACCCTGGCACGGCGTGATGGTGGCCACCGCGCTGCCCCTCGGCGAGGACCTCTCGGCCGACTTCGACGGCTACGCCGAGCACTGCCGGTGGCTGGTCGCCAGTGGCTGCGACGGCGTGGTGCCCAACGGCTCGCTGGGCGAGTACCAGACGCTGACGGCCGAGGAGCGGGCCAAGGTCGTGGAGACCGCGGTCGCCGCGGTCGGCGGCGACCGGGTCATGCCGGGGATCGCCGCCTACGGGGCGGCCGAGGCCCGCCGCTGGGCCGAGCAGGCCCGCGACGCCGGATGCCAGGCGGTGATGCTGCTCCCGCCGAATGCCTACCGGGCCGACGAACGGACCGTGGTGGAGCACTACCGCGAGGTGGCCAAGGCGGGCGTGCCGGTGGTGGCCTACAACAACCCCTATGACACCAAGGTCGACCTCACCCCCGAGCTGCTGGCCCGGCTGCACGCCGAGGGCCTCATCGTGGCGGTCAAGGAGTTCACCGGCGACGTCCGCCGGGCCTACGAGATCGCCGAGCTGGCCCCGGGCCTGGACCTGCTGATCGGCTCCGACGACGTGCTGCTGGAGCTGGCCCTGGCCGGCGCGGTCGGCTGGGTGGCCGGCTACCCCAACGCGCTGCCCGAGTCGTGCGTGGCCCTGTACCGGGCGGCCCTGGCCGGGGACCTGACCACCGCGCTCCCGCTCTACCGCGCGCTGCACCCGCTGCTGCGCTGGGACTCCAAGACCGTGTTCGTGCAGGCCATCAAGCTCTCCATGGACCTGGCCGGGCGCCGGGGCGGCCCGTGCCGCCCGCCGCGGCTGCCGCTGGTGCCGGAGGAGGAGGCCGCGGTCCGCGCCGCCACCGAGAAGGTCCTGGCCGAGGGCCTGCGGTAGGCGCCCGGCGGCCGGCCGTCTTCATCCCGCAGGGGGCGCACCATCGGGTGCGCCCCGCCACGGGTTCGAAAGGTAGTGCACTCCCCGTAAGGAGTATCAATGAGGACTAAACGGGTCTTCCATGCGGTGGACTCCCACACCGAGGGCATGCCCACCCGGGTGATCACCGGAGGGGTCGGGGTCATCCCCGGCTCGACCATGGCCGAGCGCCGCGAACACTTCCTGGCCGAGATGGACCACATCCGGACCCTGCTCATGTACGAGCCGCGCGGCCACTCGGCGATGAGCGGGGCCATCCTGCAGCCGCCCACCCGGCCCGACGCCGACTACGGCGTGCTCTACATCGAGGTCTCCGGCTGCCTGCCGATGTGCGGTCACGGCACCATCGGCGTGGCCACCGTCCTGGTGGAGACCGGGATGGTCGAGGTCGTCGAGCCGGTCACCACCATCCGGCTGGACACCCCGGCCGGGCTGGTCGTCGCCGAGGTGCGGGTCGAGGACGGCGCCGCCACCGCGGTGACCATCACCAACGTCCCCTCCTTCAGCGTCGGCCTGGACCGCACGGTCAAGGTGCCCGGCATCGGCCAGGTCACCTACGATCTTGCCTACGGCGGCAACTACTACGCGATCCTGCCGATCGAGGCGGTCGGCCTGCCCTTCGAGCGCTCGCGCAAGCAGGAGATCCTCGACGCGGGCCTGGCCGTCATGGACGCGATCAACGAGCAGGACGAGCCCGTCCACCCGCTGAACGCGGGCATCCGGGGCTGCCACCACGTGCAGTTCACCGCCCCCGGGTCCGACGCCCGGCACTCGCGGCACGCGATGGCCATCCACCCCGGCTGGTTCGACCGCTCGCCCTGCGGCACCGGCACCAGTGCCCGGATGGCCCAGCTCCACGCCCGGGGCGAGCTGCCCCTCGGCGCCGACTTCGTGAACGAGTCGTTCATCGGCACCCGGTTCGTCGGGCGGCTCGTCCAGGAGACGGAGGTCGCCGATCTGCCCGCGGTGGTTCCGACCATCACCGGGCGGGCATGGGTCACCGGCACCGCTCAGTACTTCCTCGACCCCCGTGACCCGTTCCCCGAAGGTTTCCTGCTGTGACAAACGTGATCAGTCTGATCGAGAGCCGTTCCCCGCACACCCCGGCCGACATCGTCGCGTCCTTCCCCGCGGCGGGGGAGGCGGGCGTCCAGGCCGCCGTGCGGCTGGCGCAGGCCGTACAGCACGACTGGGCCTCCCGGAACGCCGCCGCGCGGGCCGCGGCGCTGGCCAGGGCCGCCGACGCGGTGGAGGGGGCGGCCGACGAGCTGGCCGCCCTGGTGGTCCGCGAGGTCGGCAAGCCGATCACCGAGGCGCGCGGCGAGGTCGCCCGCTCGGTGTCGATCCTGCGCTACTACTCCCAGCAGGTGTTCGACCCCGTCGGCGCGCTCCACGAGCCGTCGGGCGCCGGGCTGCTGTTCACCCGGCGGCGACCGCTCGGCGTCGCCGGGCTGATCACGCCGTGGAACTTCCCGCTGGCCATCCCGCTGTGGAAGGCCGCGCCCGCGCTGGCGTTCGGAAACACGGTCGTGCTCAAGCCCGCCCCGCAGGCGCTGGCGTGCGCGCTGCGCCTGGCCGAGCTGCTGGACCTCAACGAGTTCCAGGTCGTGCCCGGCGACGCGGCGGAGGGCGCCGCGCTGGTGGAGACCGCCGACGTGGTCTCCTTCACCGGATCGGCCTCCGTGGGCGCCCTGGTCCGCCAGGCGGCCGTACGGCGCGGCGTGCCGGTCCAGGCCGAGATGGGCGGGCAGAACGCCAGCATCGTGCTGCCGGACGCCAACCTGGAGGCCGCGGCCGCCCAGATCGCGGCGGCGGCGATGGGCTTCGCCGGGCAGAAGTGCACGGCCACCAAGCGGATCATCACGGTCGGCAACGGCGAGGAGGTCCGCGAGGCCGTGCTCGCGGCCGTGGCCAAGCTCGGGTTCGGCGACCCGTCCGACCCCGGCACCGCCGTCGGCCCGCTGATCGACGAGGCGGCCCGCGACCGGGTCGTGGACGCGGCGGCGGACGCGGTCGCCGCCGGCGGCCGTGTCCTCACCGGTGGCCGGGCCGTGCACAGCCTCCAGGAGGGCGGGCTCGGCGGCTGGTACGTGGAGCCGACGGTCGTGGACGGCCTGCCCGCCGACCACCGGCTCGCCTGCGAGGAGGTCTTCGGGCCGATCTGCGTGGTCCAGGACGCGGCCTCGGTGGACGAGGCGGTGGCGCTGGCCAACGGCGTCCGCTACGGCCTGGCCTCGGCCGTCTACACCAGCGACCTGGACCGGGCCCTGGACCTCAGCGCCCGGCTGGACACCGGCCTGGTCAAGGTGAACGCCCCGACCAGCGGCGTGGACTTCTACCTGCCGTTCGGCGGGGAGAAGGACTCCAGCTACGGCGGCCGTGAGCAGGGCAAGGCGGCTCAGGAGTTCTACACCTCGACCCATACGATCACCATCAGCCCGGCGGGCTGAGGCCCGCCGTACGTCAAGGGGCACCCCCGGCCCGGGGGTGCCCCTTGACGTATCCGCACCTTAGGCAAAGAAAAGGTGTGTGAAGGTTAACGGTCTTATTTCGGCCCTTGACGTGGACATTAACCACCTAATGCAATGTCACATATCATTAGCTGTGAGGAGCCGCAGATGCGTGCCATCCCCCTGAAGTCCTTCACTTCGCTGGCCGTTGTCGGCCTCCTGGTCACCGGATGTGGCCAGGGACTGCTCGGCGGCGGTGACGGTGGCGACACGGCCGCCAAGGCAGACGACCCGATCGTCCTCGGCATGCTGATCCCCCAGTCGGGCAGCGAGGCCGCGATCGGTCCCTATATGAGCAACGCCGCCCAGCTCGCACTCGACGAGATCAACGCCAAGGGCGGGGTCCTCGGGCGCAAGCTGGAGCTGAAGACCGCCGACGACGCCTGCGACGCCCAGTCCGCAGCGGCCGGAGCCAACAAGCTGGTCACCGAGGGCGTGGACATCTCGGTCGGAGGATACTGCTCCGGCGCGACCCTGCCTACCCTGCCCATCTTCGGCAAGGCTAACATCCCGATGATCATTCCGGCGGCCAACTCCCAGGAACTGGTCGACCAGAAGCTCAAGCACGTCTTCCTGATCAACGGCACCGGTTCCCAGCAGGCCGGTGCGGCCGACAAGTGGATCGCCAAGCAGGGCGCCAAGAGCGTCGTGCTGATGCACGACAACACCAGCTACTCCAAGGACATCGCGCTGCGCACCAAGTCGCTGCTCGACGCCCCCGGCGGCGCCGAGTCCGTGCTCGTGGAGACGGTGACGCCCAAGGAGAGCGACTACAGCGCCAACGTCACCAACGTGCTGGCCAAGAAGCCCGACTTCGTCTACTGGACCGGCTACTTCCAGGAGGGCGGCCTGATCGCCCGCCAGCTCCGCCAGGCCGGCTACAAGGGCTCCATCATGGTCGGCGACGGCTCGGTCTCGCCCAAGCTGATCGAGATCGCCGGCGCCGAGGCCGCCGAGGGCGTCTACGCCACGATGACCCAGACCCCCGACACGCTGGAAGGCGCCGAGGGCTGGATCTCGGCCTACAAGAAGAAGTACAACGCCGACCCGGGCCCCTACTCCAACCAGGCCTACGACGCGGTGCGGCTGGCCGCCGAGGCGGTCACCAAGGCGGGCGGCACCGACGGCGCCAAGGTCATCGCCGCCCTGGAGGGGATGGACGGGTTCTCGATGTTCTCCGGGCCGCTGAAGTTCACCCCCGAGCACACCCTGTCCAGCGGCGGCTTCCAGGTCCTCGTCGTCAAGGGTGACAAGTTCGCCTTGCAGGACTCCCTCAAATGACACAGCTCGTCTGGAACGGCCTGTTCGTCGGGTCGTTCTACGCTCTGGTCGCGCTGGGCTACAGCATGGTCTACGGGATCATCAAACTGCTCAACTTCGCCCACGGCGACCTGTACATGCTCGGCGCGTTCATCGGCTTCGCCGTCCTCGGCGCGGTCGGTGGCGTGTCCTCCTCGATGGCGCTGCCCCTGCTGCTGGCGGTGCTCCTGGCCACCATGGTCTTCACCGGCCTGGCCGGGGTGGCGCTCGAGCGGATCGCCTACCGGCCGCTGCGCCGCGCGCCCCGGCTGTCGCTGCTCATCACCGCGGTCGGCGCGTCCTTCGCCCTGGAGTACGGCATGCGTGCCGCAGCCGGAGCCGACCCGCGGGTCTACCCGGTCCGCCTGGGCGGCACCTCGATCGAGGTGCTGGGCGCCCGGCTGACCCTCCAGCAGCTCGTGCTGATCGGCGTGGCCGTGATCCTCATGATCGGGCTCAACCTGCTGATCACCCGGACCCGCGAGGGCCGGGCCATGCGGGCCATCGCGCTCGACCCGCGCACCAGCTCGCTGATGGGCATCGACGTCAACGCGGTGATCTCCCGGACCTTCTTCCTCGGCTCGGCCCTGGCCGGGGCCGCCGGGGTGATGGCGGGCGCCTACTACGGGAAGATCGACTTCCTGATGGGCTTCCTGATCGGGCTCAAGGCGTTCACCGCCGCGGTCATCGGCGGGATCGGCAACATCCCCGGCACCATGCTCGGCGGCCTGCTGCTCGGGCTGCTGGAGTCGTTCGGCACGTTCTGGCTGGGCGGCGAGTGGCGCGACGTGTTCACCTTCGGCGTGCTGATCCTGTTCCTGACCGTGCGGCCCACCGGCCTGCTCGGCGAACGTGTGACGGAGCGCGTATGACCGGCACGACGACGAAGACCCGCCGGCTGGGCACCGACAAGCCCCCGACCCGGGCGTCGAAGCTGCTGCAGAACCGGTGGGCCGGGCTCGGCGGGCTGCTGATCGCGCTGCTCGCGCCGTTCGTCGACGCCACGCCGTACGCGCTGTCGGTCATGACCACCGCGGCCATCTTCGTGATGCTCGCCTCCGGGCTCAACATCGTGGTGGGCTACTGCGGCCTGCTCGACCTCGGCTACGTGGCCTTCTTCGCGGTCGGCGCCTACACCAGCGGGGTGCTGTCCACCCGCCTGGACCTGCCGCTGCTGGTCACCGTGCCCGCCGTCATCGTGGTCACGGTCATCGCCGGGATCATCATCGGCGCGCCGACCCTGCGGCTGCGCAGTGACTACCTCGCCATCGTGACCCTCGGCTTCGGTGAGATCATCCGGATCACCGCCAACAACCTGGACGTCACCGGCGGCCCCTCGGGCATCTACGGCATCCCGTCCCTGACCGACAGCCCGGTGGCGTTCTACTACGTGACCGTGGTGATCGTCTCCCTGGCCGTCCTCGGCGCGGCCCGGCTGGGCCGCTCCCGCATCGGCAGGGCCTGGCGCTTCGTCCGCGAGGACGAGGACGCCGCCGAGGCCATGGGCGTCAACACCTACCGCGTCAAGCTCGCCGCCTACATCGCGGGAGCCGTCTGGGGCGGTCTGGCGGGGGTCCTGTCCGCCGCCCAGCTGTCAGCGATCTCTCCCAACAGCTTCACCTTCCTTTCCTCCGCGCTGGTCCTGATGGCCGTCGTCCTCGGCGGCATGGGCTCGATCCCCGGCGTCGTCATCGGCGCCATCGTGATCAGCCTGCTGCCGGAAGTCCTCCGCGACCTCGCCGACTACCGGTTCTTCCTGTTCGGCGTCCTCCTCATCATCGTCATGCTCCTGCGCCCGCAGGGGTTGTGGCCCGCCCGTTCCAAGGAGGTCTCGTGAGCCTGCTGACCGTGGAGGATCTGCGCCTGTCCTTCGGCGGGCTGGTGGCCATCGACGGGCTCACGTTCTCGGTGGGCGAGGCGGAGATCGTCTCCGTCATCGGGCCCAACGGCGCGGGCAAGACATCGGCCTTCAACTGCGTCACCGGCTTCTACCGTCCCACCTCGGGCCGGATCACCCTGCGGGACAAGAGCCTGCGAGGGCTGAAGCCGTCGGCGATCGCGGGGCTCGGCATCGCGCGGACGTTCCAGAACCTGCGACTGTTCGGCGAGCTGTCGGTCCTGGACAACGTGCGCGCCGGATCCCACCTGTGGCTCAAGCAGAGCGTCTTCGACGCCCTGCTGCACACCCCCCGCTACCGTCGCTCCGAACGCGAGTGCACCGAGCAGGCCCACCACTGGCTGGACTTCGTCGGCCTGCGCGGCGACCGCTACAGCGAGGCCCGCAACCTGCCCTACGGCGAGCAGCGGCTGGCGGAGATCGCCAGGGCCCTGGCCCGCCGCCCCGACCTGCTCCTGCTGGACGAGCCCGCCGCCGGGCTCAACCACGGCGAGAAGGCCGAGATGCTCGACCTGATCCGCCGGATCCAGGCGCTGGGCGTGGCCATCGTGCTCATCGAACACGACATGGGCCTGGTCATGGAGGTCTCCGAACGCGTGGTCGTGCTCAACTTCGGCAAGGAGATCGCCGACGGCCGCCCCGAGGACGTCCGCCGGGACCCGGCCGTCATCGAGGCCTATCTCGGGAGTGACGCCCATGCTTGAGATCAACGGACTGGACGTCCACTACGGCGGGGTGCACGCCCTGCGCGGCCTGTCCCTGACCATCTCGCCGGGAGAGATCGTCGCCCTGCTGGGCAACAACGGCGCGGGCAAGACCACCACGCTGTCGGCGGTCTCCGGCCTGGTGCGTCCCACCGCCGGAAAGGTCGTCTTCGACGGGCGTGACGTCACCCGGGAGAAGCCCCACAAGATCGCCGCGAGTGGTCTGGTGCACGTCCCCGAGGGCCGCAGGGTCTTCAGCACCCTCACCGTGCACGAGAACCTGCAGCTCGGCGGCTACCTGGTCCGCGACCAGGCGGAGATCCGCAAGCGGATCGAGCGCGTCTACGGGCTGCTGCCCCGGCTGGCCGAGCGGCGCGCCCAGCAGGGCGGCACGCTGTCCGGCGGCGAGCAGCAGATGCTCGCCATCGGCCGGGCGCTGGTCACCGGGCCCAGGCTGCTGCTGCTGGACGAGCCCTCCATGGGCCTGGCCCCGCTGGTGGTCGCCTCGGTGATGGAGCTGATCGCCGACATCAACGCCGAGGGCACCTCGGTGCTGCTGGTCGAGCAGAACGCCACCGCCGCGCTCAAGATCGCCCACCGGGGCTACGTGATCGAGAACGGCGAGTGCGTGCTGGACGGCCCCGCGGCCGAACTGCGCGAGGACGCCCGGGTGGTCGAGGCCTATCTCGGCGGGGTCTGACAGGACGGATGAGATGATTCACACGATCGACTACCACACCGGCGGCGAGCCGTTCCGGATCGTCACCGCCGGGGTGCCCGACATCCCCGGAGGCACGGTACTGGAGCGCCGCCAGGCGGCGGGCGCCCCGGACATCGACGGCGTGCGGCGGCTGCTCTGCCACGAGCCGCGCGGGCACGCCGACATGTACGGCTGCTTCCTCGTCCCGCCGGACGACGCCGGGGCCGACCTCGGTGTGCTGTTCTGGCACAAGGACGGCTACTCCACCGCCTGCGGCCACGGCACCATCGCACTCGGGGTCTACGCCGTCGACAGCGGCCTGGTCAAGGCCGATCCGGAGGGGGAGACCGACGTCGTCGTCGACGTCCCCTCCGGCCGGGTGACGGCCCGGGTCCGCTGCGCGGCGGGCAGGATCGAGGCCGTCACCTTCCGGAACGTGCCGTCCTACGTGCTCGCGCGGGACGTCGAGCTGGGCCCGCCGTCCGGGACCGGCCCGGCCCCGGCGGCCACCGGCCCGGACGCGCCGGGCCGTAGCGGCCCCTCCTCCGAGGGCGCCGGTCCCGCTCCGCACGCCGGGACCGGCCCGGAGCGGCTCGCCGGGGTCAGGGCCGACATCTCCTACGGCGGAGCCATCTACGCCTCGGTCCCGGCCGCGGCGTTCGGGCTGAGCGTGGCGCCCGAGCACCTCACCGAGCTGATCGCGCTCGGCCGGGCGGTGAAGGCCGCCCTGGCCGGTCACCCCTCCTCCCGGCACCCCGCCGACGAGCGGCTCTCCGGGATCTACGGCGTCATCTTCTACGACGACCTGGGCCCCGGCCACCAGCGCAACGTCACGGTCTTCGCCGACGGTGAGGTGGACCGCTCGCCCTGCGGCTCGGGCACGGCCGCCCGGCTGGCCCTGCTGCACGCCGACGGCTTCACCGGCACCCTGACCCACGACAGCATCGTGGGGACCTCCTTCCGAGCCTGGGTGGCCGAGGTGACCGAGGAGGGGATCGTCCCCGAGGTGGAGGGCATGGCCTACCGCACCGGGGAGCACAGTTTCAGCCTGGACCCGCGCGACCCCGTCGGCACCGGGTTCACCCTCCGATGAGCGCGCCGCCCTACCTGGACGGGGAGACCCTGCGCGGACTGGTGCCGATGGCGCGGGCCGTGCAGGTGCTCCAGGACGCGCTGAGCGCCGGGCTCGACCCCGAGGAGACCCCGCGGCGGCCCGTCGTGGAGGTCCCCGCCGGGCAGTTGCTGCTGATGCCCGCGGCGTGGGGCCGCTACGCGGGGATCAAGATCGCCGGGGTCGTGCCCGACAACCCCTCGCGCGGGCTGCCGCGGATCCAGGGCACCTACCTGCTCATGGACGGGGAGAGCCTGGCCCCGCTGGCCGTGCTGGACGGCGTCGCGCTCACCTCGCTGCGCACCCCCGCGGTCTCCGCGCTGGCCGTACGGCATCTGGCCGAGCCGGACGCCTCGGAGATGACGGTCTTCGGCGCGGGGCCGCAGGCGTGGGGGCACGTGGCGGCCTTCCGCGCGGTCCGGCCGGTGCGGCGGGTGAGCGTGATCGCCAGGGACGCCGCGAAGGCGCGCGCCCTGGCCGCCCGGTGCGCCGCCGAGGGCCTGCGGGCAGACACGGTGGCCGATCCCGGCCAGGCCGACCTGATCGCCTGCTGTACGACCGCCAGGACCCCCCTTTTCGACGGTAGGCTCATTCGGGAAGACGCGACCGTGGTCGCCGTCGGTTCCCACGAGCCGGACGCCCGGGAGATCGACGATGATCTCGTCGCGCGTGCCACAGTGGTCGTCGAAGCCCGCAGCGCCGCCCTCGCCGAGGCGGGAGACCTGATCATCCCCTTGCGGAACGGTACGATCACCATTGGTCACCTCGCCGGCAACCTCGGGGAGCTCGTCGCCGGCAACGTGCCCCGCGGCCCGGGGCCCCGGGTGTTCAAGAGCGTCGGCATGGCGTGGGAGGACCTGGTGGTGGCGGCCGCCGCCTACGAGGCGTGGATGCGAGTGAGATGAGAGGCGAGGGAATGGTCCCTTCGGCGGAGGACCGGCTCGACCTGCCGGTCGTGGGCGAGCGGCAGAGCCTGCGGGAGCAGGTGGCCCACGCGCTGCGGGCCGCCCTGATCACCGGTGAGATGCGGCCGGGAGTGGTCTACTCGGCGCCGGTGCTGGCCGCCCAGTTCGGGGTCTCCGCGACGCCGGTGCGCGAGGCGATGCTCGACCTGGCCAAGGAGGGCCTGGTCGAGGCGGTGCGCAACAAGGGCTTCCGGGTCACCGAGCTGTCCGACCGCGACCTGGACGAGCTCACCGAGATCCGCCAGCTCATCGAGGTGCCCACGGTGGCGCGGCTGGCCGACCGGGCCCGCGCCGAGAGCTTCGAGCCGCTCCGCCCGCTGGCCGAGCAGATCGTCGACGCGGCCGAGCGCGGCGACCTGCTCGCCTACGTCGACGCCGACATCCGCTTCCACGTGGAGCTGCTGGCGCTGGCGGGCAACGCCCACCTGGTGGACGTGGTGCGCGACCTGCGCAACCGGGCCCGCCTGTACGGCCTGTCGGCCCTCTACGCGCGCGGCGTCCTGGTCGACTCCGCCCGCGAGCACCTCGACCTGCTCGCCCTGCTCGCCGCGGGCGACACCGGCGGCTCCGAGCGGCTGATGCGCAGCCACATCCAGCACGTGCGGGGGATCTGGGCCAGCAAGGCGGAGTAGACCGCTCCCGGCGTCCGCTCCGGTGCCCGCCGTCCCCGTCGGGGCCGCCCGTGTCTCGGCGCGTGCCGGTCTCCGCGGGAGGTCCGCCCGCGCTCCGGCGCCCGCCGTCCCCGCAGGCGGCCGGCCCGCGCTCCGGCGGGCCCGGCCTGCTTCAGCGGGGCCGCCTCAGCGGGAACCGCGGGTGGCGCCCACGCTGGCGATGACCACGCAGCCGATGGCGGCCCACTCGCGCACCTGGAGCACCTCGCCCAGGACGAGCAGGCCGACCAGCGCGGCCACCGCCGGCTCCAGGCTCATCAGGATGCCGAACACCTGCTTGGGCATCCTGCGCAGGGCCTCCAGCTCGATCGAGTAGGGGATGACCGAGGACAACAGGCCCACCCCCAGACCGATCAGCAGCAGCTCGGGCCGGAGCAGGTCGGCGCCGCCGGTGCCGATCCCCACGGGGGCGATCAGCAGGAACGACACGATCATCGCGAAGGAGAGCCCGGTCGTGCCGGGGAAGCGCTGGCCGACGGCGGCCGACAGCAGGATGTAGCCCGCCCAGCAGACCGCCGCGACCAGTGCGAAGGCGATCCCGGCCCAGCTGATCCGCGACGCCGCGGTCCCCCAGGGGGCCAGCAGCACCACACCCGACCCGGCCAGCGCGACCCAGAGCAGGTCCAGCCGGCGGCGCGAGGCGGCCACCGCCACCCCGAGCGGGCCGAGGAACTCGATCGCCACCGCGATGCCCATGGGCAGCCGGGCCAGCGCCTCGTAGAACGACAGGTTCATCACGCCCAGCGTCACGCCGAACGCCACTCCCAGCCCGATGTCGACGCGGGTCAGCCCCTTCAGCCGGGGCCGGGCGACCACCCCCATGATGAGCGCGCCCATCGCGATCCGCAGGAACACCACCGCGCTCGGCGGCAGCTGGGAGAACAGGTCCTTGGCGAATCCCGCACCCACCTGGACTGACAGGATGGCCAGCAGCACCAGCCCGGACGGCGGGATGGCGTCGGAGGCGGCCCTCAGCAGCGCTCCCGGCCTGGGCAGGCCCGGCTTGTACGGCTCGGCCGGCCCGTGCAGGGCTTCGGCGGTCATGAGACTCCCTCGCGACAGGTGCCAAATAGTCTTTCACACCTTACCTAGTCGGAGGTCGTCTCTCCGAGTGGTGTCCGCGATGCGAGATCGGCCGGCGGGTGTAGAGCGCCACGGTCATGCCGGGCACCCGCCCCACATGCCATGCCCGGCCCCGGGTGAACCCCTCCCGGGCCAGCGCGCCGAGCCTGTCGCCGCCCGCGCCCACCGCCGCGCCGGCGCCCCGCCAGAGCGCCCAGACCCGCTCCCGCCCGCCGAGGGCGGCGGTGACGTCGGCGTGCTCGGGGTAGTTGAAGGACTCCGGCAGGGGGGCGGCGCCCGCGAGCAGCACGTCGTCGGGCAGGCCCCGTCCACCGTAGCGGAGCATCCCCGCCCGTAGCCATGACCCCGCGTACACGATCGCGTCGCCGGGCCGGGCGTTGTCCGAGACGATCCGCGCGGCCCGGGGGAAGTTCTCCTGGTGGCCGTTCTCCTGGCGGAGCCTCAGCTGCCCCGGCAGCCCCGCGACCAGGGCGCCCGCCAGGGCGAGCGCGGCGAGCGGGCGGGGTGCCGAGGCGAGCGCGAGGCCGGCCAGCAGCGCGTAGGCGGGCACCGTGGCGAACAGGTAGCGCTCGACGTAGACGGGGGAGAGCAGGTGGGACAGGCCGAACAGCAGGACGGGCGGCAGCAGGGCCCAACCGGCCAGTAGCGTGACCCAGAGCCGGGGGACGCGGTGCCGGCGTGGCAGGAGCAGCGCGGCCGAGGCCAGCGCCAGCAGGACGTGGCCCGCGAGCGCGGTGCCCCCGGCCGCCCTGGGCAGGGTCAGCAGGACCGCCGGCCCGGGTGGTTCGATCCAGCTGATCGCGTGCCGCTGACCGAAGCCGACCGCGACCCAGACGGCCCCCGGCACGCATCCCAGGGCCGTGCAGGCCAGCATCCTGGCCAGGACGGCCCGGCCGTACAGCGCCACGGCGAGCAGGTGGGCGGCGAGCACGAGGAGGGCGAGCACCTGCGTGCAGCCGAGCAGCGCGACGGCCGCGGCGTATCCCGGCCAGCCGCCGCGCCGCCCCGGCTCCCCGGCCGCGCGGTGCAGCGCCCAGGCGGCCAGCACCGCGGCGGCGGCCGCGAAGGCGTAGGGGCGGATGTTCTGCCCGTGATAGGAGACCGACGGCAGCAACCCGTAGACGGCGGCGGCCGTCACCCCGGCGGGCAGGGAGTGCAGGCGCCGCCCCAGGTCGGTGACGAGCGCCGCGGCCACCCCCGTCGCGGCCGCCGAGGGCAGCCGCAGCCACCACTCGGCCTGGCCGAACTCCAGCCACAGGTGCATGAAGGCGTAGTAAGGCAGGAAGTGCCCGTCGATGTGCTGGGCCAGCTCCCACAGCCCCGCCGCGCTCCGCCGGGCCGCGCTGAGGGTGGCCAGCTCGTCGGAGGACTGGGAGGCCGCCGACGAGCCGGCGACGGCGACGACCGTCGCGGCGAGCCCCATGGCCAGGCCCGGCCAGATCCGCCCCCGCTGTCGTGTCGCCGGCACGCGCGAGGACCGCACTCCGGTGATGATCACTAGGAGGATGCTAGAGGCTATTGATCATTTCAGGTGGGATGTCCGGGTAATGATTGCGCAGAAGATGCCAAAGGTTCCCGGATCATTCCCAGCGGAACGTCCGCGACGTGACGAGGAGCGAGATCGCGGCCCACCCCGCCAGGATCGCCGCCGCGGCCACCGGCAGACCGGAGCCCCCGGTCAGGACCGAGCGGAGCCCGCCGGCCAGGGCGGAGATCGGCAGCAGTTCGAGCACCGGCTGCACCGAGCCGGGGAACTTCGACAGGGGGAAGATCACACCGCCGCAGCCGAGCAGGACCAGGAAGACCAGGTTGGCCCCGGCGAGGGTCGCCTCGGCGCGGAGCGTGCCCGCCATCAGCAGGCCGAGCCCGCTGAAGGCGGCGGTGCCCAGCAGGACCAGCAGGAGCGCGGCCAGGGGAGAACCCGCGGGGCTCCAGCCCAGGGCGAGCGCCACCCCGCTGATGACGGCCACCTGGATGACCTCCACGGCGACCACCGCGAGTGTCTTGGCCAGCATCAGCCCGGTCCGCGACAGCGGGGTCGCGCCCAGCCGCTTCAGCACGCCGTAGCGGCGCTCGAAACCGGTCGCGATGGCCTGTCCGGTGAAGGCCGTGGACATCACGGCCAGCGCGAGCACGCCGGGGGTGACGAAGTCGATTCGGGAGCCGCCGCCGACGTCCACCAGCGGCGCGGCCGAGAACCCCACGAGCAGCAGCACCGGGATGATCATCGTGAGCAGGAGCTGCTCGCCGTTGCGGAGCATCGCCCGGATCTCCGCCCCCGTCTGCGCCAGCACCATCCGGGGCAGCGGCGCGGCCCCCGGGGCGGGGGTCAGGTCCAGGGTCGTCACTGTGCTCTCCTGCGGTCTGGTGCGAGCCGTGCTCGGCGAAGGGTCATCGGAGCTCCCGGCCGGTCAGCTCCAGGAAGACGTCCTCCAGAGTGCGGCGCTCGATGCTGAGGTCGTCGGCGGTGACGCCCTCGGCGGCGCACCAGGCCGTCACGGTCGCCAGCAGCTCGGGGCCGACCTGCCCCTCGATGATGTAGTGCCCGGACGGCGACTCCTTGGCCGCGCTGCCGGCGGGCAGGGCGGTGAGCAGCTCGTCGAGGGTGAGCCCCGGCCGGGCGCGGAAGCGCAGCTGCCGCTCGGCGCCGGTGAGGGAGGACGGGGTGCCCTCGGCCACCACCTTGCCGTGGTCGATGATCACGACCTGGTCGGAGAGCTTCTCCGCCTCGTCCATGTGGTGGGTGGTGAGCACCACCGCGACCCCGCAGGCGCGCAGGTCGCCGACCAGCTCCCAGCACGCGTGCCGGGCCTGGGGGTCCAGCCCCGCGGTCGGTTCGTCGAGGAAGACCAGCTCGGGCCGGCCGATGACGGCCGCGGCCAGCGACACCCGTTGCTGCTGGCCGCCGGAGAGCCTGCGGTAGGGCGTGCGGGCGTGCTCGGTCAGCCCGAGCCGCTCCAGCAGCGCCGCCGGGTCCAGCGCGTTGGCGTGGAAGCGGGCCATCAGGCGCAGCCACTCCCCGCAGCGCATCGCCGGGGGCACGCCCCCGGCCTGGAGCATCACCCCGACCCTGGCCCGCAGCTCCGGGTGGGTGGGGGCCAGGCCGAGCACGTTCACGGTGCCGTCGTCGGCCCGGCGGAACCCCTCGCAGATCTCGATGGTCGAGGTCTTGCCCGCGCCGTTGGGCCCGAGGATCGCGGTGACCGCGCCACGGGCCGCGCTGAGGCTGAGGCCGTCGATCGCCGTCGTTCGGCCGTATCTCTTGACCAGATCGATGATCTCGACGGCTGGGGATTCCATGGCCACGAGTTTAGGGACTGTACCGGCCGGTCAGGTCCCCGGACCGGCCCCTGGGAGCCCCCCATGCCCGGTAAAAGGCTTCGGGCGGATCCCGCCAAGGTCGCTGATCGGCCGCCAGGTGCCTCATGCCGCCCATGTAACGCTGAGTCCATACCGAATCACGACTTGAGGAGGTTCGGCGTGTCCGAACGGAGCGGCTACGGATCCGGCGTCCCGTGCTGGGCCGAACTGTCGAGTGGAGACGTCACCCTGTCGGTCAGGTTCTACCGGGAGATCTTCGGCTGGGAGGCGGTGTTCGACCCCCGCCCGGAGTCCGGCGGACGCGGGCGGTTCACGCTGGGAGGGAAGGCCGTCGCGGGGATCGGGCCGAGCCGCGGCGACGGCGCGCTCTCGGCCTGGAGCACCCACCCCGCCACCGAGCCCGGCGCCCTCGCCTGGGACGGGCCGCTCACCCAGGACACCGCCGCGTGCGCGTCCTTCCACCCGGCCGTCTTCGGCTGGGAGGTCAGGGACGGCGGCGCCGCGGGCGCGCGCCACACCGAGTGGCAGGTGGCAGGCGGGCACCGTGCCGAGTGGCAGGCGGTGGACGGGCGCCACACCGAGTGGCAGGCGGACGGTCACTCCGTCGCCGGGACGGCGCAGGCGGGCCCATGGCCGCCGCCGGGCGCGCCGTCGCGCCGGCTGGCCTGCTTCGCGACCGCCGACGTAGAGGCCACCGTGGCGAGGGCCGAAGAACTCGGCGCCACCGTGCTCGTGCCCCTGGCGCCGGCCCCCGGGGGAGCAGCGGCCGTGCTGGCCGACCCGCAGTCCGCCGTCTTCGCGGTCGTCGGGCGGGGCGGCCCGCCGGTCTGAGATCCGGCGGGCCTGTGGCCGCCGGGCCGGGCAGCCGCCGGAGTGGGGTCCGGCGCACCACCGGCCAGCGGGTCCGTCGGTGTGGGACCGGGCGCACCACCGGCCGGACGGTCCGTCGGTGTGGGACCGGGTACGGCGGCGGCCAGAGGGTCCGTCGGTGTGGGACCGGGTGCGGCGGCGGGCCGGCCGGGGCGCCGGTCCACCGGTCCGATCCGCGGCCGTCGTCCCTCCCGGGCGGGGGTAAATCTTTTTTATGTGACTCCCCAAATATGGGAATTTGAGTGACCTGATCGCGGTTGGGAACCCCTGGCCCGCACGGGCCCATTGTGGCCTGTGAGGGGGAGCTGATATGACCACGGCGGTCGTCGAGCCGGAGGTCGCGCCGGTCGCGCGGCGCAGAGGACTGCTGCTGCTCATCCTGGGCGCGCTGTCAGCGATCGGACCGCTCTCGATCGACATGTACCTGCCCGCCTTCCCCGCCATCGCCGCGGAGATGGGCACCGGCCAGTCGCAGGTGCAGCTCACCCTGACCGCCTGTCTCATCGGCGTCTCCGTCGGGCAGGTCGTCGCCGGCCCGCTCAGCGACGTGCGCGGCCGGCGGACGCCGCTGCTGATCGGCATCGCCGCCTACGCCGCCGCCTCGCTGCTGTGCGCGTTCTCTCCCTCGGTCTACGGCCTGATCGGTCTCCGCCTGCTCCAGGGCGTCGCGGGCGGCGCCGCGCTGGTGATCGTCCGCGCGGTCGTCCGGGACCTGTACGAGGGCGCGGCCATCGCCCGCATCTTCGCCACGCTCATGCTCGTCAGCGGCCTCGCGCCGATCCTGGCCCCGATCGCGGGCGCGCAGCTGCTCGCCCACACCTCCTGGCGCGGTGTGTTCGTCTCGCTGAGCGTCGCCGGGCTCCTCCTGCTGGCCGCCGCGCTGTTCGGGGTGCGCGAGACGCTCCCCCGCGACCGGCGCGAGAGCGGCGGCCTCGGCCGCACCCTCGTCACCTTCGGACACCTGCTCCGCGACCGCTCCTTCATGGCCAGCGCGCTGGCCGGCGGCTTCGGCTTCGGCGGCATGTTCGCCTACATCTCCGGCTCGCCGTTCGTGCTCCAGCAGGTGTACGGCGCCTCGCCGCAGACCTTCTCGCTGGTGTTCGCGCTGAACGCGATCGGCCTGACCGTCACCGCGCAGATCGGCGGCCGCCTCGCCGGGCGCACGGTGGCCCCCGCGCGGCTGATCCTCATCGGCCTGGCCGTCTCCCTGGCCGGGGCGGGGCTGCTGCTGGCCGCCGTGCTCCTCGGCCTGCCCCTGGCGGTACTGGTCACCGCGCTGTTCGTGATGATGTGCGGGGCCGGGTTCGTCCTGCCGGGCACCGGCGCGCTCGCGCTGGCCGGCCAGCCCCAGCAGGTGGCCGGGAGCGCCTCGGCGCTGACCGGCGTGCTGCAGTTCGCCATCGGCGCGGTCGCGGCCCCCCTGGTCGGGCTGGGCGGCGAGGGCACGGCGCTGCCGATGGCCGTCGTCCTGGCCGGGCTCACCCTCGCCTCCTTCGCCGTCTTCGCCGGCCTGCGGAAGTCCCGGAGCGGTGTTTCCGCAGGTTAGGTAAGGCTTACCTGCGTGATAAATGACATCTCGGTGGACCCGACATCGGTTTGTATGCGGGGAAGGAATTACGCCACACTGATGTTGTGAAATACGTGAACCAGATGCCGGGCACCGAGGAGACCGCCGTCGCGCGGCTCTCCGGCGTGTCCGCCGAGCGGAGCACACGCGCGCGTGTCGCCCGGCTCATCCTGGAACACGGCCCCATCACCGCCGCGGCCCTCGGCGAACGGCTCGGGCTCACCCCGGCCGCCGTCCGCCGCCACCTGGACGCGTTGCTGGCCGACGGGATGATCGAGCCCCGTACGGCCCGGCCCCGCGGTCAGCGGGGAAGAGGGCGGCCGGCGAAGTTGTTCGCCATAACCGACGCCGGGCGCAGCGCCTTCGAGCACGCCTATGACGGCCTGGCCGGAAACGCGCTGCGTTTCCTCGCCGAGCGCATGGGCCAGGACGCGGTGGCCGAGTTCGCCCGGTCGCAGGTCTCCGGTCTCGTCGGGCGGCTGCAGCCGGAGATGCGCGAGGTCCCCGCCGACCAGCGGGTCCGCGTCCTGGCCGAGGCCCTGTCGGCCGACGGCTACGCCGCCTCGGCGAGCAAGGCCAGCCTCGGTGGCGAGCAGCTGTGCCAGCACCACTGTCCGGTGGCGCACGTGGCGGCGGAGTTCCCGCAGCTCTGCGAGGCCGAGACGGAGGCCTTCGCGCAGATCCTCGGCACTCCGGTGCAGCGGCTGGCGACCATCGCCCACGGCGACGGGGTGTGCACCACTCATGTGAGTCCGCGCAGAGCGGCCGAGCCGGGTGCGCGAGAGCGGGCCACGGACCCGCGGGCACCCGAGCGAGCGCGACCATCCATACGCCAAGAAACAATCGATGACGCATCGAGCAAGGAGACCGGAAGGTGACTGTCACCGACCGCCCGGAGCTGGAAGGCCTCGGGAATTACAAGTTCGGCTGGGCCGACTCGGACGCTGCCGGATCGGCGGCCCGCCGCGGCCTGTCCGAGGAAGTCGTCCGTAATATCTCCGCGCTCAAGAACGAGCCGGAGTGGATGCTGGACCTTCGCCTGAAGGGCCTGCGCCTTTTCGGCAAGAAGCCCATGCCGAACTGGGGTTCCGACCTCAGCGGGATCGACTTCGACAACATCAAGTACTTCGTGCGCTCCACCGAGAAGCAGGCCGCCTCCTGGGACGAGCTGCCCGAGGACATCAAGGCCACCTACGACAAGCTCGGCATCCCCGAGGCGGAGAAGCAGCGCCTGATCGCCGGCGTGGCCGCCCAGTACGAATCCGAGGTCGTCTACCACAAGATCCGTGAGGACCTCGAGGAGAAGGGTGTCGTCTTCGTCGACACCGACACCGCGCTCAAGGAGCACGAGGAGCTCTTCAAGGAATACTTCGGCACGGTGATCCCGGTCGGCGACAACAAGTTCGCCGCGCTGAACACGGCCACGTGGAGCGGCGGCAGCTTCATCTACGTGCCGCCGAACGTCAACGTCGAGATCCCGCTGCAGGCCTACTTCCGGATCAACACCGAGAACATGGGCCAGTTCGAGCGGACCCTGATCATCGTGGACGAGAACTCCTACGTCCACTACGTCGAGGGCTGCACCGCGCCGATCTACTCCTCCGACTCGCTGCACAGCGCGGTCGTGGAGATCGTCGTGAAGAAGGGCGCCCGCTGCCGTTACACGACCATCCAGAACTGGTCGAACAACGTCTACAACCTGGTCACCAAGCGCGCCGTGGCCTACGAGGGCGCGACCATGGAGTGGATCGACGGCAACATCGGCTCCAAGGTCACCATGAAATACCCGGCCGTCTACCTGATGGGCGAGCACGCCAAGGGCGAGACGCTGAGCGTCGCCTTCGCCGGCGAGGGCCAGCACCAGGACGCCGGCGCCAAGATGGTGCACCTCGCGCCCAACACCAGCTCCACCGTGATCTCCAAGTCCGTCGCCCGGGGCGGCGGCCGCACCTCCTACCGCGGGCTGGTCCAGATCGAGGAGGGCGCGCACGGCAGCGCCAGCACCGTCAAGTGCGACGCGCTGCTGGTGGACCAGATCAGCCGCTCCGACACCTACCCCTACGTGGACGTGCGCGAGGACGACGTCTCCATGGGACACGAGGCCACCGTCTCCAAGGTCTCCGACGACCAGCTCTTCTACCTGATGAGCCGTGGTCTGAACGAGGACGAGGCGATGGCGATGATCGTGCGAGGCTTCGTCGAGCCGATCGCGCGCGAGCTCCCGATGGAGTACGCCCTCGAACTGAACCGCCTGATCGAGCTGCAGATGGAAGGGGCCGTCGGCTGATGGGTCTCGAAACCAAGCCCCTGTCGACCCTCCACGAGAAGGCCTCCTACGACGTGGCGGACTTCCCGGTCCCCACCGGCCGGGAGGAGGAGTGGCGTTTCACGCCGCTGTCGCGCCTGAAGGGCCTGCACACCGGCGCCGCCGCCGGCGGCTCCGTGCTGGTCCACGTCGAGGCGGCCCCGGAGGTCACCGTGGAGACCGTGGGCCGCGACGACCAGCGGATCGGCAAGGCCTACGTGCCCGCCGACCGGGTCAGCGCCCAGGCTTTCGCCGCCTTCGAGAAGGCGACCGTCATCACGGTCCCCCGCGAGGCCGTCACCTCCAAGCCGACCGTGATCACCCTCACCGGCTCCGGCGAGGGCGCCGCCTACGGGCACATCCTGGTCAGGCTGGAGCCGATGGCCGAGGCCGTCTTCGTCCTGGACCACCAGGGCAGCGCGGTCTACGCCGACAACGTCGAGTTCGTCGTGGGCGAGGGCGCCACGCTCAAGGTCATCAGCCTGCAGGACTGGGCCGACGACGCCGTGCACGTCTCCCACCACCACGCCCTGCTCGGCAAGGACGCGACCTTCCGCAGCTTCGTGGTCACCCTCGGCGGCGACCTGGTGCGGCTGTCGCCGTCGGTCTCCTACAGCGGCCCCGGCGGCGACGCCGACCTGACCGGCCTCTACTTCGTGGACGCCGGCCAGCACATGGAGCACCGCCTGCTGGTGGACCACTCCCAGCCCCACTGCAAGAGCAACGTCGTCTACAAGGGCGCGCTGCAGGGCGACGCCGCGCACGCCGTCTGGATCGGCGACGTCATCATCCGGGTCGAGGCCGAGGGCACCGACACCTACGAGCTCAACCGCAACCTCCTGCTCACCGACGGCGCCCGCGCCGACTCGGTGCCGAACCTGGAGATCCTCACCGGTGAGGTCGCCGGGGCCGGGCACGCCAGCGCCTCGGGCCGCCTGGACGACGAGCACATCTTCTACCTCCAGGCCCGCGGCATCCCGTTCGAGGAGGCGCGCCGCCTGGTCATCCGCGGCTTCTTCGCGCAGTTGCTGGAGAAGATCGAGCTTCCCGAGCTGCGTGAGCGGGTGCTCGGCAAGGTTGAGGCGGAGTTGGAGAAGTGACGTTCGAGAAGGTCTGCAAGGTCACCGACATCCCCGATGACGGCGTGATCGGACTCGAGGTGGGGGAGACCCCGGTCGCCCTGGTCCGCCGGGGCGCAGAGGTCTTCGCCCTGCACGACGTCTGCTCCCACGCCGAGGTGAGGCTCAGCGAGGGCGAGGTCTACGACGAGACCCTGGAGTGCTGGCTGCACGGCTCGTGCTTCGACCTGCGCTCCGGCAAGCCCACCGGCCCGCCCGCCACCAAGCCCGTCCCCGTCTACCACGTCAAGATCGACGGCGATGACGTCCTCGTCTCGCTCTCGAAGGAGTCATAACAGTGTCTGATTCGAGCCGAGTCCGCTCGGGATCCACCCTTGAGATCCGTGACCTGCACGTCGCCGTCGAGGACAAGGAGATCCTGCGCGGCGTCAACCTGACCGTCAGGGCCGGCGAGACCCACGCCATCATGGGCCCCAACGGTTCGGGCAAGTCCACGCTCGCCTACGCGATCGCCGGTCACCCGAAATACACCGTCACCGGCGGCCAGGTCCTGCTGGACGGCGTCGACCTGCTGGAGCTGTCGGTCGACGAGCGCGCCCGCGCCGGCCTGTTCCTCGCCATGCAGTACCCCGTCGAGGTCCCCGGCGTCAGCGTCTCCAACTTCCTGCGCTCGGCGGTCACCTCCGTGCGCGGCGAGGCCCCCAAGCTCCGCGAGTTCGCCAAGGACCTGAAGGCCGGCATGGACGCCCTGTCCATCGACGCCGCCTTCGCCCAGCGCAACCTGAACGAGGGCTTCTCCGGCGGTGAGAAGAAGCGCCACGAGATCCTCCAGCTGGAGCTGCTCAAGCCGAAGATCGCCGTGCTCGACGAGACCGACTCCGGTCTGGACGTCGACGCGCTGCGCGTGGTCTCCGAGGGCATCAACCGCTTCCGCGCCGCCGGCGAGACCGGCGTCCTGCTCATCACCCACTACACCCGCATCCTGCGCTACGTGAAGCCGGACTTCGTCCACGTCTTCGCGGGCGGCCGGATCGTGGAGCAGGGTGGGCACGAGCTCGCCGACAAGCTCGAGGCCGAGGGCTACGAGGCATACACGAAGGCATCCGTGTGATGAACACCGGCTTTGACGTGGAGAGGATCAGGAAGGACTTCCCGGTCCTCTCCCGCGAGCTGCCCGGCGGACGGCCGCTGGTCTATCTCGACTCGGGCAACTCCGCGCAGAAGCCCACCCAGGTGATCGAGGTCATGCGCGAGCACCTGGCCATGCACTACAGCAACGTCGGCCGTGCCATGCACGCGCTGGGCGCCGAGTCCACCGAGGCGTACGAGAACGCCCGCGACAAGGTCGCCGCCTTCATCGGCGCGCCGAGCCGCGACGAGATCGTCTTCACCAAGAACGCCTCCGAGGCGCTCAACCTGGTGGCCTACGGCTTCGGCAACCCCGGCAACGACGATCCCAGGTTCCGCATGGGGCCCGGCGACGAGATCGTGATCTCGGAGATGGAGCACCACTCCAACATCGTGCCGTGGCAGCTGCTCGCGCAGCGCACCGGCGCCACGCTGAAGTGGTTCTCGGTCACCGACGAGGGCCGCCTGGACCTGTCGAACCTCGAAGAGCTGGTCACCGAGCGCACGAAGATCGTTTCGATCGTGCACCAGTCCAACGTGCTCGGCACGGTCAACCCGGTCGACCAGGTGCTCGCCAGGGCCCGCCAGGTCGGGGCGCTGATGATGCTGGACGCCTCGCAGTCGGTGCCCCACCAGCAGGTGGACGTCGCCGCGCTCGGCGTGGACTTCCTGGCCTTCACCGGGCACAAGGTCGTCGGTCCCTCCGGGGTCGGCGTGCTGTGGGGCCGCGGGGAGCTGCTCGAGGCCATGCCCCCCTTCATGGGCGGCGGGGAGATGATCGAGGCGGTCTGGATGGACCACTCGACCTACGCCCCCGCGCCGCACAAGTTCGAGGCGGGCACTCCGCCGATCGTCGAGGCCATCGGGCTCGGCGCCGCGGTGGACTACCTGTCGGCGATCGGCATGGACGCCGTCGTCCAGCACGAGCGGGAGCTCACCGGTTACGCGCTCGGCGCGCTGGGTGAGATCCCCGGCCTGAAGGTGATCGGCCCGGAGAGCCTGGAGCGGCGCGGTGGCACGGTGTCGTTCACTCTCGAGGGGATTCACCCGCACGACGTTGGGCAGATCCTGGATGACAACTTCGGCGTGGCGGTGCGCGTGGGGCATCACTGCGCCCGCCCGCTGCACCTGAGGTTCGGGATTCCCGCGACCACGCGGGCGTCCTTCTATCTCTACAACACCCCGGCCGAGATCGACGCCCTGGTCCGCGGCCTCCACCACGTGCAGAAGGTGTTCGCCTAGCCATGCCGGAGCAGTTGAGATGATCGCCGAGTCCATGTACCAGGAGTTGATCCTGGAGCACTACAAGCACCCCCAGGGGCGGGGCCTGCGCGACCCGTACGACGCCGAGGTCCACCACGTGAACCCGACGTGCGGTGACGAGATCACCATGCGCGTGAAGCTGGGTGACGGCGGCAAGGTCGAGGACGTCTCCTACGACGGCCAGGGCTGCTCCATCAGCCAGGCCGCGGCTTCGGTGCTGCACGAGCTGACCGCCGGCTCGACCGTGGACGAGACGCTCGCCGTGGTGGAGGAGTTCACCCGGCTCATGCAGAGCAGGGGCCAGATCGAGGCGGACGAGGAGGTCCTCGGGGACGCGGTGGCGTTCGCTGGGGTCGCCAAGTTCCCGGCCCGGGTCAAGTGCGCGCTGCTGGCCTGGATGGCCTACAAGGACGCGGTTGTGAGGAGTTCTACATGAGCAAGCCTGTTGAGACGCCGACCGCGGCGTATGACGGGGAGACGACCCTTGACGAGGTCATGGAGGCCCTCAAGGACGTGGTCGACCCCGAGCTCGGCATCAACGTCGTCGACCTCGGGCTGATCTACGGGGTCAACCTCGACGCCGCCGAGGCCGGCGCCCCGCCGATCGCCACCATCGACATGACGCTGACCAGCGCGGCCTGCCCGCTGACCGACGTCATCGAGGACCAGGCGCACTCCGCCCTGGACGGCATGGTCTCCGACGTCAAGATCAACTGGGTCTGGCTCCCGCCGTGGGGCCCGGACAAGATCACTGACGACGGGCGCGAGCAGCTGCGCATGCTCGGCTTCAACGTCTGACCCCCTTTTTCCGGTACGGCTCGCACCTGACTGGTGCGGGCCGTGCTGAATTGTGTGAGAGGATGCCCGGAGCCGGGAAGAAAAGCCCGGCCCGGAGTGTTGCCTCCATCAACGGACAAGCGTCCACGTCATGTCGGACGCCCCGGATCACCTGGCGCTGCGAAGGCCGGGTATGCTTGATCGTGGTTTGACTGCGTGCGGGTAAGCTAGACCCGCCCCGTGCGGTGCGCCTCGACTTGCACCGCACCACCGCCCCCAAATCGGGCGTTGATCGAGCGCGGCCTCAGGCCGCGCGTTCCAGGCTCGTCCTTTCGCAGAAGTGACGTGCCCCCGTTCTTCTATCGAAAGGCACGAACCTTCGTGACCATGCTTGACGCTGCCCTGCCCGAAATCACCGACATCCCCGAGGTTCCCGCCGGGCCGTCCGAGTTCACCCTCCTCGGCCTGCCGAAGCCGCTGGTGACCGGGCTCTCCCGCCAGGGCATCGACAGCCCCTTCCCCATCCAGCGCGCGACGATCCCCGACATCCTCGCCGGCAGCGACGTCCTGGGCCGCGGCCAGACCGGCTCGGGCAAGACGCTGGCCTTCGGCCTGCCCATGATGGCCCGCATCGCCGGCGGCAAGGCCCGTCCGGGCCGCCCCCTCGCCGTCGTCCTGGTGCCCACCCGTGAGCTGGCCATGCAGGTGACCGACGCGCTGGAGCCGCTCGGCCGCGGCCTGTCCCTGCGGATGAAGACCGTCGTCGGCGGCATGTCCATGGGCCGGCAGATCGAGGCGCTGCGCCGCGGCGTCGAGGTCGTCGTGGCCACTCCGGGCCGGCTGACCGACCTGATCCAGCAGGGCGAGTGCACGCTGGACGAGGTCCAGGTGACCATCCTGGACGAGGCCGACCACATGTGCGACCTGGGCTTCTTCCCCGTCGTCAGCGCGATCCTGCAGCAGACCCCGGCCGACAGCCAGCGCCTGCTGTTCTCCGCCACCCTCGACGGTGACGTGGACAAGCTCGTCCGCCGCTTCCTCACCGACCCGGTGACCCACTCCATGGCCCCGGCCGCCTCCTCGGTCGACACCATGGAGCACCACGTGCTGGAGGTGCACCGCGACGACAAGTTCCCGGTGACCGCCGAGATCGCCAACCGTGAGGGCCGGACCATCATCTTCGTGCGCACCCAGCACGGAGTGGACCGCCTGTGCAAGCAGCTGGCCCAGGTCGGCATCAAGGCCGGCGGCCTGCACGGCGGCAAGCGCCAGAACCAGCGCACCCGCATCCTGGCCGAGTTCAAGGAAGGTGCGATCAACGTCCTGGTCTGCACCGACGTCGCGGCCCGCGGCATCCACGTCGACAACATCAGCCTGGTGCTGCACGTCGACCCGCCGCAGGACCACAAGAGCTACCTGCACCGCGGCGGCCGTACCGCCCGCGCCGGGGAGAAGGGCACCGTCATGACGCTGGTGCTCCCCAACGAGCGCCGCTCCACCGACGCGATGACCCGCCGCGCGGGCATCAAGCCCTTCCGCCTCAAGGCCACCCCGGGCCACCCGCGTCTGGAGGAGGTCGCCGGCGCCCGCCAGCCCAGTGGCGAGCCGATCCCGGTCTGGGAGCCCTCGGCTCCGGCCGCCAAGCAGCGCGAGCGCCGTGGGTTCGGCGGCAACGGCGGCGGCCGGGGTCCGCGCCGCTTCCGTGACCGTCCCGGCCACGGCGGCGAGGGCCACCAGCCCCGCGAGCGCTCCTACGGCGACGAGGGCCGCGGCGGCGAGCGCGGTGGCAGCGGCAACGTGAGCGACCTGCGCGGCCAGTACCGCTCCGGCGGCGGCTACCGCGGTGACCGCTCCGGCGGCGGTTACCGCTCCGACCGTCCCGCGGGCGACCGCGAGCCGTTCCGCGGCGACCGTTCCGGCGGTTACCGCTCAGGTGAGCGCCAGGGCGGCGGCTACCGCAGCGGCGAGCCGTTCCGCGCCGAGGGCCGTTCCGAGGGCCGCGGTGACGGCCGCGGCGCCGCGCGCGGCGGCGGCTTCCGCGGTGGGCGCCAGGGTGGGCACAGCACGGGCGGTCACGGCCGCTGATCACGTCTGCGGGCCGCCACGGCGGCCGATCCACCGGTTGACCGACGGAGGGGCCGGTACGGCAGTAGCCGTACCGGCCCCTCCGTCATGCCCGGGGACCCGCGCCCCGGGCGGCGTCCGGATGGCGAGGGCGTGGCGGAACCTACCGCTCGGCTCCTACGCCGTCATGCGCGGTCCGGTCGAGGAACTGCTGGTCGGCCGGTGCCGACAGACCGGCCGGCAGCGCCGGAGCGGGGTCCGGGACGGAGTCCGCAGCGGAGTCGGGAGCGACCTCCGGGGCGGCCTGGCCGGTCTCCGCGGGTGTCGCCCGTTCCAGGAAGCGGAGCAGCTCGACGGGGAAGGGCAGCACGAGGGTGGAGTTCTTCTCGGCGGCGACTTCGACGACGGTCTGGAGCAGGCGCAGTTGCAGCGCGGCGGGGTGCGCGGCCATCGTCTCGGCGGCCTGGGCCAGCTTCTCCGAGGCCTGCAGCTCGCCCTCGGCGGTGATGATGCGGGAGCGCCGTTCACGTTCCGCTTCGGCCTGCCGCGACATGGACCGCTTCATCGAGTCGGGCAGCGCCACGTCCTTGATCTCGACACGGTCGATGTGCACTCCCCAGCCCACGGCCGGGCTGTCGATCATCAGCTCCAGGCCCTGGTTGAGCCGCTCCCGGTTGGACAGCAGGTCGTCCAGGTCGCTCTTGCCGATGATCGAACGGAGCGAGGCCATCGCGACCTGACGGATGGCGGCTTCGTAGTCCTGGACGTCGACGGTCACACGCATCGGGTCGATGACCCGGAAGTAGATGACGGCATCCACGTGAACCGTCACGTTGTCACGGGTTATGCCGTCCTGTGCGGGCACCGGCATGGTGACGATCTGCATGTTGACCTTGTGCAGACGGTCGGCGATCGGCGCGATCAGGGCGAGCCCGGGGCCGCGGGTCTCGGGGCGGACCTGCCCGAACCGGAAGACGACGCCCCGCTCGAACTGCTTGACGATCCGTACGCTCGCCCTGAGCCCTACCGCGCCCAGCGCGAGGATCGCCGCCAGCGTGGAGATGACGAAAGTGGTCATTTCATCCTCCCATGTCTGCCACCGATCCCACTGATCCGGCGCTCCCGGCGGCCGGAGGCGCCGTGGGCCGATGAACGACACACCTCCCGGAGATGTCCGTCCGCCGGGCGGGGTCTCCTCGTCTCCGCCCATCCGGACTTTTCTATCGTAGCCCGATATAAATATCCGATATGTCCATTTTATGGAATGGGGCCGACGTCGCGGAGTGCGTCCCGGAGGGGTGGGCGGGGGCGTCGCCGCGCCGCCGATATGTCGTGTCACGATACGCTTGTGCCGTGGTGAATCGAGAGCCCGGGCAGCCTCGGCATGTCGCGGAGGCGGTTGAGGGCGAGAGTGCGGCGTTCGAGCCCCTGACGAAGCAGGATTTCGAGGCGCTGGCCCGTTTCCGCTCCGGGATCCGCCGCTATCTGCGTCTCGGCGAGGAGATGGTGCGCAGGAACGGCCTCACTCCGCAGCAGTATCAGCTGATGCTGGTCCTGAAGGGGTTTCCCGACCGGGAGTGGGCGACCGTGCGGGAGCTCGCCGACCGGCTCCAGCTGCGCCACCACAGCGTGGTCGAGCTGGTCGATCGGGCGCAGGGCCAGGGACTCGTGGCGCGGCAGGCGCACCCGAGCGACGGCAGGGCGGTGCGGGTGCTGCTGACGGCGGAGGGGGAGCGGGTCCTGGCGCGCCTGAGCGCGCTGCACCGCGACGAGCTGCGGCGCATGGACGCGGCGCTCGCCCTCCCGGTCTGGAACAGCGCACCCCGGGAGGGCCACCCGCCCGCCCCGTGACCCCCGCCGGCGCGTCGGCATGTGAGCGCCGGAGACCGATGCGGCTCTCCGTGAGATGGCAGACGGGCCGCCTAGCCCGTCCGGACCGGCTTCCAGCGGTAGGCGTCCGTCCAGAAGACGCACCTGAGCTTGCGGCTGTGCGGGGCGTGGTTCATCGAGTAGCCGTAGGCCCCGCGCTGCTCCTTGGAGCAGGTGAGATGCTCGCCGACGCAGTCCCAGTGGTTCTTGTGCTTGTAGTAGTACCGGTTCTTGGGCGGATACGAGACGCTGTTCCTGTACGACCCCCAGACGGACAAGTTCACGCCCTGGCCGGCCGAGAGCGGCGCCTGGACGGGCGACAAGACCTACGAGCTCAAGCTCCGCAAGGGCGTCACCCGGGCCGACGGCAAGCCCTTCGCCGCCCCCGCCGGCGACGGCCGCCACGAGCCGCTGAGGTACGCGCTGCGCCGCGCCTACGCCGACCGGCTGCTCACGGTCCAGGACGGCGCCGTGGCCGTCGTCAGCGACAGCACGGAGCCGTGGACGGGCAAGCCGGAGCTCGTGCGGCGGGCCGCCGGCCCGGTGCTCCACTGCGTCAACGGATGACCCGTAGATCACCAATCCATGTCCAGAGCGTGGACGCGCATCCACGCGGGCCCGGCGGCCCATTAGTCTGGGAGGGCACATCCGACGATGCCGAGAGAGATCATGAAGACCTTCGAAGAGCTGTACGCCGAGCTGTCCGACAAGGCGCGCACCCGTCCCGAGGGATCGGGGACCGTGGCCGCGCTGGACGCCGGGGTCCATGCCATCGGCAAGAAGGTCGTGGAGGAGGCCGCCGAGAGCTGGATGGCGGCCGAGCACGAGTCGAACGAGCGGGCCGCCGAGGAGATCTCCCAGCTCCTCTACCACGTGCAGGTTCTCATGATTGCGAAAGGGATCGGGCTGGACGAGGTCTACAAGCATCTGTGAACCGGTGCGCCCGGCTCCAGCCTCGTAGGAACCAACATCCACGTAAGGAATCTCCACGCCATGCTGCGTCTCGCCGTCCCCAACAAGGGCGCCCTCACCGAGGCCGCCCAGACGATACTCAAAGAAGCCGGATACCGCGCGCGCAAGGACACCAAGGAGCTCGTGGTCGTCGACCCCGACAACTCCTGCGAGCTGTTCTTCCTGCGCCCCAAGGACATCGCCGTCTACGTCGGCGAGGGCACCCTGGACGCCGGGATCACCGGCCGTGACATGCTCCGCGACTCCGGCGCGCAGGTCGAGGAGATCCTGCCGCTCGGCTTCGGCAAGTCGACCTTCCGCTTCGCCGCCGACCCGGGCGGGTTCTCCTCCGTCGCCGACCTCAAGGGCAAGCGCATCGCCACCGCCTACGCCGGCCTGCTGGAGTCCTACCTCGTCGAGCAGGACATCGAGGCCCGGGTGATCAAGCTGGACGGCGCGGTCGAGACCGCGGTCCGGCTGGGCGTGGCCGACGCCGTGGCCGACGTCGTGGAGACCGGCACCACGCTGCGCAACATGGGCCTGGAGGTGTTCGGCGAGCCGATCGCCCGCTCCGAGGCCGTGCTGATCAGGCAGGTCGACGGCCCGCAGAGCCCGGGGCTGCAGCAGCTCGTCCGCCGCCTGCAGGGCGTGCTGGTGGCGCGCGACTACGTGATGATGGACTACGACATCAGGGTCGAGCGGATCGAGGAGGCCATCGCCCTCACCCCCGGCATGGAGGGCCCCACGGTCTCCCCCCTGCACCGGGAGGGCTGGGTCGCCGTCCGCGCCATGGTGCCGCGCAAGGGGCACCAGCAGGTGATGGACCAGCTCTGGGAGATCGGCGCCAAGGCCATCCTGGTCACCGCGATCTTCGCCTGCCGCCTCTGAGCGGCGCCCCGTCTCCGATCTGACAAATGTCACCGCCGAACCCGGATCACAGACACTGACGGCGGCAGCCGAGCGCTTCTAGCGTTGAGCGCATGAACGCCATCGCCTTCACCGACGTGAGCAAGAGATACGGGGACGTGCTCGCCGTCGACGGCCTCGACCTCACCGTCGAGGCCGGCCGGACCGTCGCCCTGCTCGGCCCCAACGGGGCCGGAAAGTCCACCTCGATCGGCATGCTGCTCGGCCTGCTCCGCCCGACCCGGGGACGGGTCGAGGTGCTCGGGAGCCCGCCGGACGAGGCGGCGGCCCGGGGCGAGGTCGGCGCCATGCTGCAGAGCGGTGAGCTCATCCCCGAGCTCACCGTCCGCGAGCTGGTGGACTTCGTCCGGCGGCTCTACCCCCGGCCGCTCGGCCTCGAGGAGATCCTTCGGACGGCCGACCTCACCGACCTGGCGCGGCGGCGCGCCGACAGGCTGTCCGGCGGCCAGGCCCAGCGGGTCAGGTTCGCCCTGTCCATCGCCGGAGCCCCCCGGCTGCTGGTGCTGGACGAGCCCACCGCGGCCATGGACGTGGAGTCGCGGCTGCGGTTCTGGGAGGGCATGCGCGCCTACGCGGCCGGGGGCCGGACCGTGCTGTTCGCCACCCACTACCTGGAGGAGGCCGACGAGCACTCCGACCGGGTCATCGTGATCGCCCGGGGCCGGGTCGTGGCCGACGGCACCGCCGCGCAGATCAAGGCGGGGGCCGGCGGGCAGACGGTCCGCTTCGCCCTGGGCGGGCAGGCCGCCGCCGGGCTGGACGCGCTGCCCGGGGTCACCGCCGTGGAGCTCGACGCGGGTCTGGCCACGCTGCGCACCGCCGACCCCGACGCCACCGTGACCGCCCTCTACAGGGGCACCTCGCTGGACATCCGCGACCTGCGGATCACCGGTGCCGACCTCGAGGACGCCTTCCTCACGCTCACCCAGGAGGTGTGATGCCCGGCTACATCAAGATCGAGGCGCTGCGGATGCTGCGCAACAAGCGCTACGTCATCTTCGTGGTGGCCTTCCCCGTCGCCTTCTACCTGATGTCCGCCGGCCTCTACGGCGGCGGGGACGGAGCCGGGGGAGCGGGGGCGAGCGCCGCCCTCATGGTCTCGATGAGCGCCTACGGCGCGCTGGCCGCCTCGATGATGAGCACCGCCGTACCGTGGGCGCAGGAACGGCGGAGCGGCTGGCTCCGCCAGCTGCAGGTCACCCCGCTCGCCAACCGGACGATCATCATGACCAAGCTGGTCACCGCGCTGCTGCTGGTGCTCCCCTCCATGCTGCTCGTCTGCGCCGCCGCCGTGCTCACCCAGGGCGTCTCGCTCCCGCCGGGGCGGTGGGCCGCGCTGATCCTGGTGATGTGGGCGGGAGCCGTCCCGTTCGCCGCCCTGGGGCTGACCATCGGATCGCTGCTGCCGCCCGACACCGGGCAGCCCGTGGCGATAATCGGGACGTTCGGGCTGGCGGCCCTGGGCGGGCTCTGGTTCCAGGTGGACACCCTGCCCTCGACGATGCGGGCCGTCGCGCACGTGATGCCGTCCTTCGGCTACGCCGACATGGGGCAGAGCGTCATCGCCGGGCACGGGGTGCCGCTGTCCGACGCCCTGACCGTCGGCGCCTGGGCGGTCGCGCTGGGCGCCGTGGCGCTGGTCGCCTACCGCCGGGCCACCGTACGGGGATGAGGATCGACCCGGTCTTCACGTTCGGCGGGACGGGGATGGACGAGCGCCCGTCCCGCCGGCGGCGGCTGGCGGGGATGTCCGTCGGCCTGGTGTATCTGTGCTTCCCGGTGCTGGACATCGTCAGCGGCGAGCTGACCGGAGCGGAGGCGTTCTGGGGCGCCCTCGGGCTGGTCGCCTACGTCGCCTGCTTCCTCACCACCGCGCTGTCCCCGCGGGAGTACGGCGCGCTGTCCCCGCTGACCTACGGCTTCATGGGCGCCACCACGGTCCTGGCCGTCTGCCTGCCCTTCCTGTTCGGCGGGAGCTGGCTGAGCCTGCCGGTCTACACGACCGTCGTCTACAGCATGGCGCTGGCTCCCCTGCCGGCGACGCTCGCCATGCTTGCGATGGGCGTCGTCGTCGTGCTGGCCGGCCTGCTGTACGAGCACGACCCGGCCAGCACCCTGGTGCTCGTCTTCCAGGTCGTCACCCTCGGCGTCCTGTTCATGAGCGTGCGCAGCACCCGGATACTGGTGGTCCGGCTCCGCCGGGCGCAGCAGGAGGTGGCGCGGCTGGCCGCGGGCGAGGAACGGCTGCGGATCGCCCGGGACCTGCACGACCTGCTCGGCCACAGCCTGTCGCTGATCGTGCTGAAGAGCGAGCTGGCCGGGCGGCTGGCCGAGAACGGCTCCGGACGCGCCGTGACGGAGATCCGCGACATCGAGACGGTGGCCAGGCAGGCGCTGGTCGAGGTGCGCGAGGCCGTCAGCGGCTACCGGCAACGGGACCTCTCGGCGGAGCTGGACGGGGCGCGCGCCGCGCTGGAGGCGGCGGGGACGCAGGTGACGGTCCGGCTGGCCGGGACGCCGCCACCTGGAGCCCTGGACGGGCTGCTCGGCTGGGCGGTGCGCGAGGGGACCACCAACGTCATGCGGCACGCGCGGGCGACCCACTGCGAGATCGAGATCACCCATGACGGGCGGGCCACTACCTTGGAGATCGTGGACAACGGACGCGGGGCGGCGCCGTACGGCCCGGGCAGCGGGCTGAACGGGCTGACCGAGCGGGTGGAGGCGGTGGGCGGGACGGTGTCGGCCGGGCCGCGGAAGAACGGCTTCGCGCTCAGGGTCGCCGTCCCGGCGGCCGGGGAGGCGGGGACGTGATCCGGGTCCTGCTGGCCGAGGACCAGGCGATGGTCCGCGGGGCGCTCGCCTCGCTGCTGGGCCTGGAGCCCGACATCGAGGTGGTCGGAGAGGCCGCCTCCGGGCCGGAGGCGCTCACCGTGGCGCTCCGCACCAGGCCGGACGTCGCGCTGCTCGACATCGAGATGCCCGGGGGCGACGGCATCACCGCCGGGGCGCGGATCCGCGAGGCCCTGCCCGGCTGCCACATCGTTATCCTGACCACCTTCGGCCGGCCGGGCTACCTGCGCCGGGCGATGGAGGCGGGCGCGGCGGCCTTCCTGGTCAAGGACAGTCCCGCGCGCGAGCTCGCCGCCGCCGTCCGCCGGGTCCGCGCCGGGGAGCGGGTCGTCGACCCCGGACTGGCCGCCATGGCGCTCAGCGCGGGGCCCAACCCGCTGTCCCCCCGCGAGCGCGACGTCCTGGCCGCCTCGGCCGGCGGCTCCACCATCGGCGACATCGCCGCGCGTCTGCACCTGTCGGAGGGGACGGTCCGCAACTACCTGTCCTCGGCCATCCGGAAGACCCGCGCCCGCAACCGCATGGAGGCCGTCCAGCACGCCCAGGCCCAGGGCTGGCTCTGACCCGGACCGGCTCCGCGGGGCCGTCGGGGCACGGCGGCGCGGGCCGGGACGGCGGCGCCGCGCCTCAGGCCGACAGCGCCGCGGCCTCCTCCTCCTCGATCTGCCGGTTCCACTCCTTCTTGGCGGAGCGCCAGGCCTCGTCGTCGCGGCCGAGCCGCCAGTAGCCGGAGATGGACAGCTGCGACAGCGGGATGCCGCGCTCGGTCCGCAGGTGGCGGCGGAGCTCCCGGACGGAGCCGGCCTCCCCGTGGACGAAGGCGTGCAGGGCGCCCGGGGGGAAGTCGAGCCCGCGCACGGCGGCGATCAGCGACTCGCCGGCCGGCGCGCCGCCCCGGTGCAGCCAGGTGATCTTCGCGTCGCCGGGGGTGGCCAGCGGCTGCTCCTCCTCGGGCCCGGCCACCTCCAGGAACACATGGGCCAGGGCTCCGGCGGGCAGGCGCTCCAGGGCGGCGGCGATGGCGGGCAGCGCGCTCTCGTCGCCCGCCATCAGGTGCCAGCCGGCCTCCGGGTCGGGCGCGTAGGCGCCGCCGGGACCGAAGAAGTGGATCTCGTCGCCGGGCCGCGTCCGGGCCGCCCAGGGGCCGGCGAGGCCGCTGTCGCCGTGGTAGACGAAGTCGAGCGTCAGCTCGACCGCCTCCGGGTCCCAGGCGCGGACGGTGTAGGTCCGGGTGGTCGGCCACTGCTCGCGGGGCAGGTCGCGCTGGACGGCCGCCAGGTCGAACGGCGTCGGGTAGGTCACCCCGTGCGGGGCGAACAGCAGTTTCACGTAGTGGTCGGTGAACTCGCCCGCGCCGAATCCCGCGAGCCCGTCGCCGCCCAGGACCACCCGGATCATGTGCGGGGTGAGCCACTCCACCCGCTTCACCTCGCCGCGAGTCGTCTTGCGCGCGGGCCTGTCATCTGCCATATGCCACTCCCGATCAACTCACCTTAGGTAACCCTAAGTCGTAGCATACGGGCATTCGGGGAGGCATCTCTCCTGGTGGGCCCGATGATCGCTGCCGCCCGCCGGTGCGCTCGCGGGGCGGCGCCGCCCGGCCAGGCGCTACCGTGCCTCGGGTGGGACGACCAGCGAAGTTCAGCAACGACCAGATACTCGACGCCGCGGCGGAGCTCGTGGCCGAGGGCGGGCAGGGGGCCGTGACGATCTCGGCGATCGCCGCGAGGCTGGGCGCGCCCAGCGGGTCGATCTACCACCGCTACGCCTCCCGGGACCTGCTGGTGGCGCACCTGTGGATGCGCGCCGCCCGCCGCTTCCAGGAGGGCTACCTGCGTGCGGCGGGGCGGGCCGACCCGCACGCGGCGGCGGAGTCGGCCGTCGCGTACGTGGTCGGCTGGTCGGCGGACAACCTCCGGGAGGCGCGGCTGCTCCTGCTCCACCGGCACGAGGACCTGCTGGCCGCCTGGCCCGCGGAGCTGGCGGGGGACCTGGCCGTCCTGAACGCCGACCTCGCCGCCGCGCTCTCGGCGCTGAGCGCACGCTATTTCGGCGCGGAGACCCCGGAGAACCTGGAGCGGATCACCTTCGCGCTGGTGGACGTGCCGTACGCGGCCGTCAGGAGGCACCTGATCGCCGGCCGTACCCCGCCCGCCTCGGCGGGCCGCCTGGCGGTGCTCGCCGCCAGGGCGGCGCTGGACGGGTGATCGCGGAGAAATCTACAACGTAAAGGCCGTAGCCGGAGGTCCCGCACGACCGGCTGGCGCGCGGGACCTGCGGATCCCCTACCGCTCCACGGCCATCTGGCGGATCAGGTCGGCCACCCGGACGATCCCCATGCACCGGCCGACCTCGTCCACGACGACCAGGTCGTCGTAGACGCGCTCGGCGTCGCGCCCGGCGACCTGCATGGCGGCGACGGCGGGGGTGGTCTTGGGGACCGCGCGGACGGAGTCCGCCAGGCGCCCGGCGGGCTTCTTGCCGTGCAGGGCGTGGCCGAAGCGGCTGGCGATGGACAGCAGGAAGCGGCTGCGGTCGAGGCTGCCCTTCGGGCGCTGGTACTCGTCGACCAGGATCACGCTGGTGATGGAGGGCTCGCCGCCGAAGGCCCGGACCACCTCCTCGGCGGTGGCCTCGTGGGGGAGGGTCACCGCGGGCAGGAGGAACTCCTGGACCCGGGGGCCGAGCAGGGCCCGTTCCGGTTCCCGGGTGGGGACCGGCAGCGGCACGTGGATCCGGCCGGAGGGGCCCGGGACCAGCAGCGGGCCCTGCGCCAGCCGTACGCCCCAGCCACGGACGGCGGCGAGCTGCGCCTCCTCGGTCACGCCCGGGGCCAGCACGTGGGCGCCCACCTGCCGGGCGAGCCCGGCCAGGGCCTCGGCCAGCGCCGTGCGGCGCGGATCGGCGGGGACGCGCGCGATGAGCTCGGGGGAGAGCGCCACCAGGTACGGCGCGGCGTCGGTGAGCAGGTCCATCGGGATGTGACCGGCTCCCAGGTCGCCCACCGCGATCAGGTAGCCGATGGCGCGGAGGCCGTCCAGCCCGGTGATCAGGGCCCGGCGCTCGGTCTCGGAGAAGCCGCCCCGGAGCATGAGGATCACTTCGCGGGGGCGCCGGCCGGACACGCGCAGCGCCTCGTGGAGCGGCGCCAGCGCGGCCGAGCCGCCGATCACCGCTTCGGCGGGCAGGCCGAGGACCAGGGGGAGCAGGAGCTCGCTCCTGGCGGCGCCCAGGAGCGTTCCAGCGAGGGATGCGACGCTCCCGTGATGGTCGCCGACCGCCTGGAGGGCGATGACGCCCCCTGTGTCGAGGTCGACGATCGGGGTGATGTCCACGGCGGCCGCTGCGGAGGCCGTGAGGAGGTGCGTTCGACTCGCCACGTACCGAGAATGCGGCACGCTCAGCAATCACATAAGCCACGTTCGGTGATGTTCACCGATATTTCGCTGTTCGTTGGAGCCGGCCGCCGGCGGATCCGTGCCGTGGGGCGGCCACCCGGTAGTGTCGCCTTCCATGACGTCACGACCCGCCAAGGGCGGGGGGCGCTGGGTCTCGGTCGGTCCTGAGCGCCTCGGCCGCTGGGTGGACGGCTTCGTCGAGCGGCACGGGCCGCCGAGCGTGACGGCCGGCGGCGAGGTCGTGCGGCTGCTGGGCGCCGACGGGGCGGTGGCCGAGTGCCAGGTGCCGTTCCCGCCGCTGACCCCCTCCGGCGGGGGGCCGCTGGCACGTCTCATCACCCATGCGCGCCGCGAGCGCCGGGTCGGCGTGCTGCTGGTGCGGCTCGGCGGTCACGCGGCGGGAATATTCCAGGGTGACATACTCGTCTCCTCCAAGGTGGGGTCGCGGCCGGTGCACGGCCGCAGCGCGGCGGGGGGCTGGTCGCAGCAGCGCTTCGCCCGGCGCCGGGAGAATCAGGCCGGCCGGGCGCACGACGCGGCGGCCGAGGTGGCGCTGCGCGTTCTCGGTCCGCATCTGGCGGAGCTGGAGGCGGTGATCCTGGGCGGTGACCGGCGTGCGGTCGACGCGTTGCGGCCCGACCGCAGGCTCGCCCCGATCTTCGAACTGGAGGCCGGGCCGTTCCTGACGGTCCCCGACCCCCGGCTGGCCGTGCTGCGTGAGACCCCCGGTCAGTTCCGAGCCGTCCGCATCAAGGTGATCGACCCCGGTTAATCAAGGAGTGAGCGGCCATGTGTGCGCCGTACACTGATCGGTATGCGCACTTCCGATTGACGCCGCCCTGACGGGGCGAGAGAGCCGAACCGGGAGCCGGGGGAGACAGGGCGCGGCGGTTCGGCCACAGCGAGGTGAGCCGGTTGATTTCCAGTCTGGGAGTGTTCTCCAACCATGATCGTAGCTTCTGACATCGAATTGCGCGCCGGGGCCCGGCTGCTCATCGAGGGCGCGTCGTTCCGGGTGAACCCCGGTGACAAGATCGGTCTCGTCGGCCGTAACGGCGCCGGCAAGACCACCCTGACCAGGGTGCTCGCGGGTGAGGGGGTGCCCGCGGCGGGCACGGTCTCCACCAGCGGGGCCGTCGGCTATCTCCCGCAGGACCCGCGCACCGGCGACCTGCAGGTGCTCGCCCGCGACCGCATCCTGTCCGCGCGCGGGCTGGATGAGGTGCTCCGCGAGCTGCGGGAGGCCGAGCTCGGCATGGCCTCCGCCGACGAGCGCAGGCGGGACCGCGCGGTGCGTGCCTACGGGCGCCTGGAGGATCGGCTGCACGTCCTGGGGGGATACGCCGCCGAGTCGGAGGCGGCCTCCATCGCCTCCAGTCTCGGACTGCCCGACCGGGTGCTCGGCCAGCCGCTGGAGACCCTGTCGGGAGGGCAGCGCAGGCGGGTGGAGCTGGCGCGGATCCTCTTCAGCGGGGCGGAGACTCTCCTCCTTGACGAGCCGACAAACCACCTCGATGCAGACTCAATCGGGTGGCTTCGTGATTTTTTACGATCGCATCAGGGCGGCTTGATCATTATTAGCCATGATGTCGGGCTTCTTGAAGCGACGGTAAACAGGGTTCTGCACCTGGACGCCAACCGTGCGACGGTCGACACCTACAACGTCGGCTGGAAGACCTACCTGGCCCAGCGGGAGACCGACGAGAAGCGCCGCAAGCGCGAGCGCGCCAACGCCGAGAAGCAGGCCTCGGCGCTGATGTCGCAGGCCGACAAGATGCGGGCCAAGGCCACCAAGGCCAAGGCGGCCCAGGACATGCAGCGCCGCGCCGAGCGGCTGCTGTCGGGCCTGGAGGTCGAGCGGCGCGGCGACAGGGTCGCCAAGCTGCGCTTCCCCGAGCCCGCGCCCTGCGGGCGGACCCCCATCGCCGCCCAGGGCCTGTCGAAGTCCTACGGCTCGCTGGAGGTCTTCACCGACGTGGACGCGGCCGTGGACAAGGGGACCAGGGTCGTCATCCTGGGCCTCAACGGCGCGGGCAAGACCACCCTGCTGCGCATCCTGGGCGGCATCGAGGAGCCCGACACCGGCGCCGTCCGGCCCGGCCACGGGCTCAAGCTGGGCTACTACGCCCAGGAGCACGAGACGATCGACCCGGACCGGACGGTCCTGGAGAACATGCGCTCGGCCGGGGGGATGCTCGCCGACGTGGAGCTCCGCAAGGTCCTGGGCTCGTTCCTGTTCACCGGCGACGACGTCGACAAGCCCGCCGGAGTGCTGTCCGGAGGCGAGAAGACCCGGCTGGCCCTGGCCACCCTGGTGCTGTCGGCGGCCAACGTCCTGCTCCTCGACGAGCCCACCAACAACCTCGATCCGGCCAGTCGAGAGCAGGTCCTTTCGGCGCTAAGGTCCTATTCTGGGGCAATTGTGCTCGTCACGCACGATGAGGGTGCTGTCGAGGCTCTACAACCCGATAGGGTGATCTTGCTGCCTGACGGAGTTGAAGACGCTTGGAGCGACGAATTTTCCGATCTTGTGGCACTTGCCTGATCTTAATTTGAGCGGGTACGGATCTTTTCCCATGGAGTAGGTAGCCGATCTCGCTGAAATGACTGATCATGGCGTGAGTAACGCTGCGGAAGTCTGGCACTACAGGAGGTACTCGTGGCCGAGACTCTTAAGAAAGGCACCCGGGTCACCGGGGCCGATCGCGACAAACTGGCCGCCGATCTAAAGAAGCGCTACAGCGCCGGTGAGAGCATCCGGGCGCTGGCCGCTTCGACCGGCCGGTCGTACGGCTTCATCCACCGCATCCTGAGCGAGTCCGGTGTGACTCTGCGCGGGCGCGGCGGCGCCACCCGAGGTAAGTCAAAGCGCTGACCCCGCCTCGGAACGCGCGTCCGCAGCCGCTCGTCCCTACGCTGAGACGTCCCGCCCGGGCCTGTAGAACCTCATTCTAGAGAATCGATAGGCTCGGGCGAGACGGAAGACGACAGGTGGGAGAGCGAGCGATGGCGGAAGTGGCGTTCGGGGGGAGTGCGGAGAAGATCTCCCTCGAGGAGGTCGGTCTGCGCTACGAGGTGGACGGTGAGATCGCGACGATCACGCTGGACCGGCCGGACAAGAGGAACGCTCAGACGTTCGCGACCTGGTCGGCGCTGGCTCAGATCGGTGACAACCTGCCGCAGCAGGTCAGGGTCGTCGTGGTCAGAGGTGAGGGGCCGTCCTTCTCGGCAGGCATCGACCTGCGGATGTTCACCCCCGAGGGGGTTCCCGGTCAGGGCTCGTTCGCGTCCTCCGCGAAACTCGACAGCTCGGCCTTCGAGCAGCGGATAGCGCAGGCGCAGCAGGGCTTCCTGTGGCTGCGACGTCCCGACATCGTCTCCGTCGCGGCCGTCCAGGGTCACGCGATCGGTGCCGGGTTCCAGCTCGCTCTCGCCTGCGACCTGCGTGTTCTGGCCGACGATGCCAAACTGTGCATGAAAGAGCCCGCGCTCGGGCTGGTCCCCGACCTGACCGGCACCAAGCCGTTGGTCGACCTCGTGGGCCTGTCCCGTGCCGTCGAGATCTGCCTCACGGCCCGGACCGTGGGAGCACAGGAGGCGGCCAGGATCGGGCTGGCGGAGCTGGTGGTCGCACCGGAGGACCTGGCGGGCGCCGTAGGCGATCTGACCGCCGCGCTGCTGGCCACCGGCCGCGACGCGGCGACGGCCACCAAGCGGCTGCTCCAGGGAGCCTCCGGGCGCACACTGGAGGAGCAGTGCGCCGCCGAACGGCAGGAGCAGGTCGTGCGGATCAAGGAGCTGTTCGCCGGAAGCTGACGGGGGAATGGAGGTGCCTCTCCCGGTGCTCGCACCGGGAGAGGAGGCCAGATGGCGATGATGGGTGGCGGGTTCGGCCCGCAGGCGATGCGCTCGCTACGGCGCGACAGCTCGGTGACCAAGGAGCGCCTCGCGCCGGGCACGGTCAGGCGCATCGCGCGATACGCGCGGCCCTTCTCCCGGCACATCACGGCCTTCCTGACGCTGGTCGTGATCGGCTCGGGCATCGTGATCGCCAACCCGCTGCTGATGAAGGCGATCATCGACAACGGCATCACCCCGGCGCGGCCCGGGGTCGTGGTCGCCCTCGCGGTGGTCATCGCGCTCCTGGCGGTGGCCGACGCGGCGCTCACCCTGGCCCAGCGCTGGTTCTCGGCCCGGATCGGCGAGGGCCTGATCTACAACCTGCGCACCGAGGTCTTCGACCACGTGCAGCGCATGCCCGTGGCCTTCTTCATGCGGACCCAGACCGGCGCCCTGGTCTCCCGGCTGAACACCGACGTGATCGGCGCGCAACGGGCGCTGACCAGCACGCTGTCCTCGGTCGTGTCCAACGTGGTCATGCTGGTGCTGGTGCTGGGCGCCATGCTGGTGCTGTCGTGGCAGATCACGGCCGTCGCCCTGGTGCTGTTGCCGATCTTCATCTTCCCCGCCAAATGGGTCGGCAGGAAGATGTCCGGGCTCACCCGTGAGCAGATGGAGCTCGACGCCGAGATGAGCTCCATGATGACCGAGCGCTTCAACGTCGCCGGCGCGATGGTCGCCAAGCTGTACGGCCGGCCGGACGAGGAGGCCGCCGCCTTCGGCCGCCGGGCCGGGCGGGTGCGCGACGTCGGCGTCACCGTCGGCATGTACGGGACGGTCTTCCGGGTCGCGCTCGGCCTGGTCGCGGCGCTGGCCACCGCCCTGGTGTACGGCGCGGGCGGCCTGCTGGCCGTCGACGGCGTCTTCGAGCTCGGCACCCTCGTCGCGCTCGCCGCCCTCCTGATGCGCCTGTACGGCCCGCTGACGAGCCTGTCCAACGTGCACGTCGACGTGATGACCGCGCTGGTCAGCTTCGACCGGGTCTTCGAGGTGCTCGACCTGCGGCCCATGGTCGCCGAGCGGCCCGGCGCCCGCGCCGTCCCGTCCGGGGCGGCCTCCGTCGAGTTCGACGACGTCCGGTTCGGATACCCTGCGGCCTCGGAGGTGTCGCTGGCCTCCCTGGAGGCGGTGGCCCGGCCCGACACCGGGCCCGGCCAGGAGGTGCTGCGCGGGATCACCTTCACCGCCCGCCCGGGCGAGATGGTCGCGCTGGTCGGCCACTCCGGCGCGGGCAAGACGACCATCACGAGCCTGGTCTCCCGCCTCTACGACGTCGACGAGGGCGCGGTCCGCATCAACGGCCTGGACGTGCGCGAGGCCACCCTCGAGTCCCTGCGCGACACCGTGGGCGTGGTCATGCAGGACGCCCACATGTTCCACGACACCATCGGCGCCAACCTCGCCTACGCCAGGCCCGGGGCCACCGACGAGGAGATCTGGGAGGCGCTGCGCGCCGCGCAGATCGCCGACCTGGTCGAGGGGCTGCCCGAGGGGCTCCAGACCGTGGTGGGCGACCGGGGCTACCGGCTGTCCGGCGGGGAGAAGCAGCGCCTGGCCCTGGCCAGGCTGCTGCTCAAGGCGCCCAGGGTGGTGGTGCTCGACGAGGCCACCGCGCACCTGGACTCCGAGTCCGAGGCCGCGGTGCAGCAGGCGCTGAAGACCGCGCTGGCCGGGCGGACCTCGCTGGTGATCGCGCACCGGCTGTCCACGATCCGGGAGGCGGACCAGATCCTGGTGGTCCACGACGGCCGCATCGTGGAGCGGGGCCGCCACGACGAGCTGCTGGCCAGAGGCGCGGTCTACGCCGAGCTCTACCGCACGCAGTTCAGCTCGGAGTGAGCCGGGCGGCTCATCGGTAGCCCAGGCGGCCGAGCTCCTCGCGGGCGACCTTCTCCACCAGCCCGGCGTCCTCGCCCCGGAGCCGGGTGCGCCAGGCGCCCACCTTCGGCGCGCCCCTGCCGTACAGGGCGACGTTGGAGACCCGTGTCTCCAGGAAGCCCGAGAGCCCCTCCACCGTCTCGGCCGGCGAGGAGACCAGGTCCTCGTAGCGCAGGGTCAGCAGCTGCCCACGGGGGAGCTCCCGGTGGAGCGTGGCCGACAGCCGGACCGCGCTGCGCCAGCGCAGCGCGCACTTGCCGGCCGTGGGCATCGCCTTCCAGCGGTCGCGGTGCTCGGCGGAGTTGACACCGAGGAAGGGGTTGGGGAACTCCGTCTCGTCGCTCAGCATGACCGGCTTGAACCACGACAGGGCCGCCGGGTCGGCCAGCATGTCGGCGGCCACGTCGCGGCCGTCCCTGATGAGCTGGATGAACCGGGCGTCGGGGAAGGCCTGCAGCAGCACCGAGGCGCTGTAGATCAGGTCGGGGCTGGCGTCGCCGAACCGGGCGACCGCGCCGGGGGCCGCGCACGGGCCCTCCCCGGTCACCCCGCCCGCCTCCCGGCACGACGCCGGGCAGTCACGGCACGCGCCCGGGACGATCTGCCAGGCCTCGGCCATGGCGTCGCGGAGCACGCGGGTGGCGCCCATGCCCCGGCCGGCGATGGACGGGCGCCGGGCGAAGGCGTACACGACGTGGGCCACCGAGGGGCGCCCCATCGTGACGTGGAAGCCGGGAGAACGCTTCAGGGCACGGGCCAGCAGATCCGCGCCGGAGTGAGGAGCGGCGAGCACGAACACCGGCTGGCGGACCTTGATCCCGTTGACCACGAGGATGTGGGTCGGAGGTCGCATATGTGAGCCCAGTGTGGCACCGTTTGAGGAGTGAACGAACCGGCCGCCTCGATCCCGGTCCGGCCAGCGGGCATGGTCGTCCCGCCCCGGCTCCGCCCCGGCGACACGGTGGCGGTGGTCACTCCGTGCGGCCCCCCCGACCCGGTACGGCTGGCGCGCGGCGTGCGCGTTCTCGAAGACCTCGGCCTGAAGGTCGTCACCGGCGCCCACGTGCTCGACCGCGACCGCTACCTGGCCGGGTCCGACGCCGCCCGGGCCGCCGACCTGCAGGAGGCCTGGTGCGACCCGGCCGTGAGCGCGGTGGTCTGCGCCCGGGGCGGCTACGGCGCCACCCGGATCCTCGGCCTGCTCGACTGGGACGCGCTGCGGGCGGCCGGCCCCAAGACGCTGGTCGGCTCCAGCGACGTCACCGCGCTGCACCGGGCGTTCGCCGTCGAGCTGGGTGTGGCCTCCTGGTTCGGGCCCATGCCGGCCTGCGCCACGATCAGCGACCCCGCCGGCCCCGAGCCCAGCGGCTTCACCCACTTCACCGACGCCCTGTTCGGCACCCCGGGGCCGATCACCGGCGACCGGGTGATCGTCTCCGGCAGGGCCGTCGCCCCGGTCACCGGCGGCAACCTCAGCCTGCTGGCCGCGCTCTGCGGCACCCCCTACGAGCTGCGGGCACGCGGGCAGATCGTACTGTTGGAGGATGTCGCCGAGCAGCCCTACCGGATCGACCGGATGCTCACCCAGCTCCTCCAGTCGGGTTCACTGGACGGGGCCGCCGGGTTCGTCCTGGGTTCCTGGGAAGGCTGCGGCGACCCCTATCCGACGTTGGAGGAGCGGCTCGCGCCGCTCGGCGTGCCGGTGATAGCGGGGCTCCCGGTAGGACACGGGTCACCACAGCTCAGTGTGCTGCTAGGGGCACTTGGTGCTATTGATGCACAATCGTGCTCTCTGACCGGCTCATCCATCGAGCCCGTGAGGGCAGTCTAGGTGCGGACCTAGGAGGAAACCGGCAGAGGGGATGCACGCGTGAGGCTGTTCCGGCGGCATCGTGACCGGCAGGCCAACCGGCACCGTGACCGGCAGGCGGACAGGCCGCCGCGCCCGGTCGAAGAGGTGGACCTCGACTCCCTGCTCGCGCTGGTCGCCGACACCCTCGGCTACACCTGCTCCTTCGCCCCCGACGGCGGCGCGCTGACGATGTCGGGCCCCCGCCGGATCGTGGTGCGCCTGGCCGGTTTGCACGCGGAGGCGCGCCGGCGCTCGCGGGAGGACTGGCCGATGCTCGTCTCCGAGCACCTGTCCCACGCCCTGGCCACGGTGGACGAGCCGTTCGACGCCTGCGACCTGGCCCAGGTCCGCCCGCTGCTGCGCACCCGCGTCCGGCTCGACGACGATCTGGGCGCGGCCCGGGTGGTCGGCCGTCACATCAGCACCGACCTGGTCGAGGTGCTCACCGTCGGCCACGGCGCCGCCGGCCGTCCGCTCCGTCCCGAGGAGGTCGGCTGCTGGCCGATCACCGCCGCCCAGGCGCTGGACCTGGCGGCCGACAACGTCTACGGCGACGAGCCGCTGTCGCTCACCGAGGCCGACCTCGGCGGCGTGGCGATCCGGCGGCTGAGCGGTCCCGTCACGGACGCCGCCGCCCACCTGCGCCGCCTGGACGACTACCTGCCCGTCCCCGCCGACGGCGTGCTCGTCGCGCTGCCCGAGCCGTCCGCGCTGGTCGTCCACGCGGTCGAGGGCATCGGCGTGGTCCGCGCGATCGAACGGCTGCGGCTGTTCGCCCAGCGCGAGTACGACCGGGGCGAGGGCGCGCTCAGCCCGCAGGTCTACTGGTGGCACGACGGCCGGCTCAGCCTGATCCGGGCCGACCTGGTCAGCCAGGACGGCCAGACCCGGCTGGTGGTGGCCCCGCCGCCGGAGTTCGCCCGCGTCCTCGCCGCCCTGGCCGTCCGCCCCGACAGCGGGACCGGCGACACCTGACGGCCGGGCCGCCGGCCGACGGAGAGATCACGCGGTCCCCGCGGTCCGCGGGAGCGCGGTCTCCCGCCCCGCATCCGCCCCGATGATCCTCCTGTACGGTCCCTGGACCGTTCCCGGTGTGCCGGCCCGCGCCCGGGACGGCCCGTGGATGCGGGATGATCGGGTCCGCATCTGAGAGGAAGTGGAAATGGCACAGTGGTGCCTCGGTGTCGATCTCGGGACGAGCTTCTCCGCCGGGGTGATAGCCGCCGAAGGGCGCTTCGACATCCTGGAGGTCGAAGGGGAGCGGCGCATTCCCTCCGCCGTCATGCTCGACGAGCGCGGGACGCTGGTGGCCGGCCGGATCGCCCAGCGGGGGATCGCGATCAGTCCCGAGCGTGTCGAGCGCAACCCCAAGCGCTACGTCGGCCGCGGCCGGATGCTGCTCGGCGGGGTCCCGGTGGACGTGACCGACGCCATGGCGGCGCTGCTGGAGCTGTTCGTCAGCGAGGGGCGGCGGCGCTTCGACGGGGCGGCGCCCGACTGCGTCGCGCTGACCCACCCGGTGGCCTGGGGCGCCGAGCGCAAGGCCGTCCTCCTGGCGGCGGCCAGGCAGGTCGTGCGCGGCGTGCGGATCGTGCTCATCGACGAGCCCGTCGCCTCGGCGCGCTACTTCGCCTCGGCCGGCCGGGCGGCCGGCGGGTCGCACCTGGCCGTCTACGACCTCGGCGGCGGCACCTTCGACGCCGCCGTGCTCACGGTGGAGGGCAGCGACTTCAAGGTCCTCGGTGAGCCCGGCGGTAGCGACGAGATCGGCGGGGAGGGGTTCGACGAGCGGGTGTTCGCCTTCCTCGGCGCGCAGATCGAGCGCCTCGACCCCGAGTGGTGGCAGCAGGTGACCACCAACCCGGAGCGGCGCTACGTCAGCTACGGCGCCGACCTGCTCAAGATGGCCCGGGAGGCCAAGGAGGCCCTGTCGAAGTTCGACACCTCCTCCCACTACGTGGTCGGCATCAACGAGGACGTGCACATCAGCAGGGCCGACCTGGAGGACCTCATCGGAGGGGAGATCGTCAAGACGGTCGACATCCTGGACGAGACGATCCGCGGAGCCGGGATCCGGGAAGACGACCTGGGCGCGGTGTTCATGACCGGCGGGGCCAGCCGGATGCCGCTGGTGCAGCAGGTCGTGCGCGAGCGGCTCGGGGACCGGGTGCGGACCTACGACGACCCGAAGATCGTCGTCGCCTACGGTGCCGCGCAGCTCGCCTGGAAGCTCAAGGTCGAGCACCGCGACCCCGTCCCGGGGCCGGGCGTCCCGGGGCCGGGCGTCCCGGCCGCGACGGGGCAGGCCGCCCTGCTCCACCACGCGGGCCCGGCCGGAGGGCACCAGGACCTCCCGGACCACCGGACGGGCCCGACGGGGGGACATCAGGGCCTGTCCGGCCACCGGACGGGCCCGACCGGCGGGCAGCAGGCATTCACGGGGCCCGGGGTCGCTGTCGGGCAGCAGGGCGTCTCGGGTCAGCCGACGGGCTCGACCGGCGGCCACCGGGCTTCCACGGGGCCGGCGGGTGCCGCCGGCGGGCAGCAGGTCCTCACGGGGCCCGGTGCCGCCGTGGGACCGGCGGGGACCACCGGGCCCGGGGGCGCCGGGAACGCCCCAGGCCCGGTCAACGCTCCGGGCCCGGTCAACGCCCCGGGCCCGGTCAACGCCGGGGGGCCGGCGGGCGCGCGCACCGGAGGCCACGCGGCCGTCCCCGGCGGGAGGGGCGCCCCCGGCACGGAGGGGCCCACGGTCAAGGGGATCGAGAAGGTGCTGGACGGGGTGCTGGAGGCGCGCGCCGAGGCCGGCCGGGTCTTCGTGCACCAGGCGTTCGACAGCGGCCACCTGCTGCGCAGGCTCGACGGGATCGAGGGGCGCCACGACCGCGAGCTCGGCTTCGGCAGGCTGGTGGAGTGGGCCGTGTCGGGTGCGGGCGCCGTGGCGGTGGAGCAGGTCGGACCGGCGCAGGTGCTGGTCCGCACGCTCAGCTCCGACCTGGCCATCCGCGCCACCCACCCGCTGCAGATGTGGGGCAACCCGACGGTGATCGCGCACGGCCGTACGGCGTGGGTCTTCTTCCAGCCCCGGCAGGCCGTCCCGGTCGACACCTCAGTGGGCCTGCCCTGGGGGGAGACCGGGCACCTGGCGATGGTCGAGCTCGACCTGGGCGGGGGGTTCGTCTTCCAGGCCCCGCCGACCCGCGACCTGGGCCCGTACGCCCAATGGTTCGTGAACGAGGACAACAGGCTCCGCCGCCTGCTCGACCAGGAGGGGCCCAGCGGCACCGAGCCGTCGCCCTCCGTGGGCGCGCCGGGCTGCACGGTGGTGCTCGGCCAGTTCAGCAGCAACAAGCCGCTGTTCCAGAGCCGGCACCAGGATTTCCGGCCGTGGCAGGTGCTGTGCCTGGTCGATCCCGGCGGCGTGGTGCGCCCGACGGTGCGGGAGCCGGGACGCGGCTGGCTCCACCAGGTGGTCCTGCACCGGGGCAGATGGTTCACCTCCAGCTCGGCGGGGCTTGAGGCGGACACCGCCGACGGCCGGACCAAACTCGTCAGGCCGCGTCCCGTGGCCGGCGCCCTGCGCTGGTTCCCGGCGGGAAGTCAGATCTACGCCGTCGGCACCGACCAGGTGAGCCCCGCCCGGGGCTGGTCGGTGAGCATCTTCGACCAGCGCTCCCACACGCTGGAGTTCCTGATGGGCAAGCAGTCGGCGACCCTGGCCGGTCATCTCACCTCCCGGCACCGGTGGGAGCGCCCGCGGCTGGTCGCCGACGGCGACTCGATGTGGATGACCATGCAGGACGCCGGCCGCAGCAGGCTCCTGCACGTCACCCCGGGCGGGGCGCGGGAGGTGCACCGCACGCCGGGGATGTTCGAGCCGGTCGTCCGGGTCCCCACGGGCCTGCTCTGCCTGCACCGCCCCGCGGACGCGACCGGGACCGCCCGCGACCAGCCCGCCACCCTGGTGCACCTGCCCCTCTGACCGCCGACGTCCGCGCTCCGACCCGTCGCGGGCGTGACCGTCGGCCGGCCCCGGAGGGGCACAGGTCAGGCATGCCCCGTGCTGACCTGTGCCAGGCCGCGGGCAGGAGCTCCGGGAAGCGGGCGCGCGGGCGCTGCGCCTGCCTGACCTGCTCGCCCCCGCCCACCGCCTGGCGGGCCGGAGGGCGGCCCGGCCGGCTCACCGCCCGGCGGCTGAACCCACGGCCCGGTCAGCCCACCCGCCCGGCGGGTGAACCGCGGACCGGTCAGCTCCCGTCCGGGGGCGTCGCCGTACCGGCCCCCAGGGCCGCCACCGCGGCCGCGAGCTCCGCGCGCAGCTCGTGGCCGCGCGCGGTGAGGGAGCCGATCGCGGCCATCCGGTCCTCGCCGGACTGCCGGGACTTGCGGCGCTCGGCCGCCGAGCGCGCGGACGCGGCCTTCAGGTCGGCGCGCCTGCCCTCCAGCTCCTTGCGCCGCCGCAGAAGGCTCTCGTCCGCGGTCTGCTCGACGCTCACCCGCCAGGCGGCCACCATCCGCTCCAGGTCGAGTGTCATCTCCCGCGAGACCACCGCGAACTGGTCGCGGAGCGCCCCCCGGATCGCCGCCTGGCTGCGCTGGACCCTCTCCAGGGAGCGCCGTCCCATGAAGATGGCCGCCCCGATGGCCGGGGCGACGAGGATGAAGCCCACGGGGCCGAGCAGGGCGGCGGCGAGGCCGCCGAAGGACAGTCCCATCGACGCCGACGGCAGCACGTCCCGCACCAGGTCCACGTGGCCCGGATCGTCGGCCGCCTGGTCCCCCTTGACCTGGACCTGCGTCAGGCTGGGCATCGACCGGCCGTCGGCGGCGAGCTCCACCGGGTCGAGGCCGAGATCGCGGGCGAAGGCGTTCAGCGTGCCCTTCGCCAGGTTCTCCACGTCGTAGACGATCTGCGACCAGACGGCCTCCAGCGAGCGCTGGACGCTCTCGGGCAGCTCCGCCATGTATTTCTCCAGCTGGGCCTGGGTCTTCAGGGTGGCGATCGCGTTCTCGTACGGCTGGCGGATCTCGGCCACCCGCGCCGCCACGATCCCGGCCACCTCGCGTCCGAGGAAGGTGTTGGCCACCGCGCCCGCCCTGCGGCGGCCGGTCAGCTCGGCGAGCTCGGTCAGCTCGGCGTCCACCCCGGCGAGCCGGGCGGCGACGTCGCCCTCGTCGTCCGATCCCGCGGCGAGGTCGTCCTTGGCCCCGGCGGTCAGCGCGCCCAGCACCGACAGGGCGGCGGCGACCACGGTGGCGCCCCGCGCCGACTCCCTGCCCTCGGCGAAGCCCCGCAGGTGCCGTTCCAGCGCGTCCATGCCGCTACGCGCCCGCAGCGAGTCCGCGCGCTCCGGCCGGCCCTCCCGCCGCTTGGCGGCGGCGGCCTCGGCGAGTTTGGCGCTCACCGGGATCCAGGGCGCCGAGAGCAGCGGGCCCAGCGTCGCCGCCCGGGCCGGGTCGTCCGCCACGGCCTGGGTCACGAAGGCCCTCAGCCGGGCCTTGTTCTCCTCCTGCAGGCTCTGCCAGTTGGCCGAGTCCTCGACCTTGGTCAGCACGAACGCGATCGCCTGGACCCGCTCGGCGGCCTCGGCGAGGAACTCCAGCTCGTGCCGGAGCACCGGCTGGTCCTGCGCGCTGAGCGTGAAGAGCAGGGCGTCGGCCCGCTGGAGCATGGCGACGGTGACCTGCCGGTGCCCCACGGTCAGGCTGTCCACCCCGGGGGTGTCGAGCAGCCGCAGGCCGTCCAGGAGCGGGTTGTCGAGGGTGATGTCCACGCTGACGACGTCACGGCGTTTGCCGGCGTCGCCGCGCATCGAGGCGTAGTCGGGGATCGACTCGACGGTGATCGGGAGCTGGACCGGCCCCTTGTCGGTGCTGCGGTGCACGACGGCGGTCAGCGCCGGGCCGCGGCGCAGGGACAGGAAGCAGTTGGTGGCGACGTCGGCGTCGACGGGCAGCAGGTCGGGGTGGCCCACCAGCGTGTTCAGCAGGCGGCTCTTGCCCCGCTTCTGCGCCCCGGCGACCACGATGTCGGTGCACTCGTCCTTCCAGCGGCCCGCGCACGCGGCCAGCACCTCCGCCAGGTCCTGCCTGCCGCACCGGCCGGCCAGCGCGTGAACCTCGTTGGCGTAGCGGAGCAGCCGGGCCACCGGGCCGTCCGGGTCGGGGGTCGTCATGATATGTGCCGTCTCTCCGGTCGAAGGGGTGAATGAGTGAGGGAAGGGGCCGGTGAGGTGTCTGTCAGGGGCCGTCCCGGTGGTGGTGCGCCCAGACGGCCTCGCAGGCGTCGCAGAGGGCCTCCGCCGCCCGGCGCTGCCGCAGGGAGAGCGGCCGGTGGGTGAGGACGCGGAACCGGGCGCCCAGGGCGGCGGCGTAGCCGGCGATCTCGGCGCCCGGGGTGCCCGGGGGCGCGCCGAGCTGGGTCGCCAGCTCGGCGCCGGTGAGCAGGAGCTCCATGGCCCGCCGGTCGCCGGCCGGGACCATCGGGGAGGAGCACAACACCTCGACCACGGCGGGGTCCACGTGGACCGGGGGGAGCGGGCCGTCGCCGGCCGCGCCGGCCGGGCCCCGCTCCCCGTCCGGGGCCGCGTCCAGGGCGGCCGAGACGAGGTCCTCCAGGACGGTCAGCACGTCCCTGGCCCGATGCCCGGCGGTGCGCCCCTCGCTCATCATGGCGAGCCTGCGCCAGCGCATCGCCGCCGCCGTGGCCGCGGCGGCGATCTCCTCCCCGGAGGCTCCGGCGGGCAGGCCGAGCTGCCCGGCGGGGTCGTCGTGGCGGGCCAGGCGGAGGAGCTCGGCGGTCATCTCCTCGTCCAGCACCAGCGTCCCCCGGCCGAGGGCCTCCGCCGCGCTGAAGATCCGCAGGCCGCCGAGGGCGGTCGCGACCGGCCGGTCCTCGTCGAGCTGGGCCGCCAGCGCGTCCAGGGCCGAGCGGTCGGAGCCCAGCACGGGCGAGCGGGCGATCCGGCGGAGCCGGGTCAGGGCGTCGAGCGCCTTCAGCTGGTCGGCGCGGCGGGCGAAATGGGCGATGCCCGCCGCCACGGAGCCGGTCGCGGCCCGTCCCGCCGCGGAGTATCCCGAACGTTCCAGCAGGTGGGCCGAGAGCGCCGCGGGGTCGGCGGCCTCGCCCCGCCGCAGCGCGCCGACCGCCGTGGCGATGCCGTAGCGGTGCAGCCGCTCCACCAGACGGTGCCGTACTCCGGCCGGGATCGGCAGGTCGGGCGCCGAGCGGAAGTCGTTCAGGTCGAGGAGGTAGTCCTCCAGGTCGTCCTCGTCGAGTTCGGCCAGTTGCGACAGCGCCTTGAACTCGTCGGCCTCCAGCGGGCACGCGCGTGCGGTCTCGGCCAGCAGGCCGATCACCGGGACCACGTCGAAGACGGAGGTACGCAGGTCCTGGTACCCCTTCGCGGCCAGCCGCCGGGCGGTCGGCCAGGGGTCGTCCTCGTCGCCGCGCCGGTCGACCTGGCCCAGTACGGCGAGGGTGTTGACGCAGCTCATGCCGCACGCGTCGGTGAGGCCACGGAACTCCGAGAGGGTGGTGTCATCAAATTTCTGGACATAGCGCAGCACGTAGATCATCGCCTGCGCGCGGTCGTCCTCCTCGCCGGAGCCGAACAGCATGCTCCGGGCGGCCTGCTCGTTGGCGGCCGTCACCGTGTTCATGCCGGGGGTGTCGATGATGGTGACCGTGCGCAGCGACGGCAGGTCCAGGGTGACGCGCAGGCGCCGGATCCGGGCCACCTCCACGCCGAGATCGGCGGGGAGCCGGTGGCCGGGCAGCAGCCGTGAGTGGGCCACCCCGCCGTCGGTGAGCTCGGCGGTGACGCGGCCGTCGTCCTCGCCGTACTCGTACTGGGTGACCACGAAGGTGCACTCGCCGGCGTCCACCGGGGCGACGGGCAGCCCCAGCAGCGCGTTCACCAGAGTGGACTTCCCGCCGCTCACCGCGCCGGCCACCGCCACCCGCAGCGGCGCGTCGAGGCCGGCGCGCACCTGCTCGACCCGTCCGCGCAGCTCCGCCCCGGCCAGCCTGGCCGAGGTGGTCTCGCACAGGCGGCGCAGCAGCTCCACCGGGCCGGCCGTCACGCGTCACCGCCGGAGCGCGGGGTCCGGCCGTCCTCGGCGCCGTCCACCGGGCCGGCTGAGCCGGCCGGGCCGCCCTGCGGCCGGGACGCGCCGGCCGGACCATCCGGGGCGTCCTGCGGCGTGTCCACGCCGTCCGGGCCGGATCCGCCGTGGGCGAGGGCGCCCGGGCCGGGCAGCAGGGAGAGGTCCGCCCTGTCCGACGAGAACGTCTGTTCGAGCATGTTCCGGTGTTCCTCCTCCGTCGGGCCGGGGACCGCCTCGAAGAGGAGTCGACGCAGCTCAGTCAGGTCGTCTGACTCCTCCCCGAGCGACCCGGACCCCGAATTGTCACGGTCCAATATCATGACGACTTACCTCATACCGGGTGATCGTGCGACGTGGTGTCATTGGCTGATTTCCACCCCGGGAGGATGTGTGACCGATGACGAGCGCGTCGCTGAGCAGTACCGTCGAGGACGAAAATCTTCTCGTCGCCGCGGCGCGGGCGGGTGACGAGCCCGCCTTCGCCGAGCTGTGGTCGAGTGCGCGGCGCCAGGCCTTCGGCGTCTGTTACCACCTGACCGGAAACCGGGCCGACGCGCTCGACGCGTTGCAGGAGACACAGCTCGCCGCGTGGCGGGGGCTGGCCGCCTTCGAGGGCAGGGCGTCCTTCCGGGCCTGGGTCATCGTCATCGCGCGCAACGCCGCCCACGCGGTGGTCCGGCGCCGCTCTCCCGCCGGGGTGCTCTTCGCCGAGGTGACCGAGGAGTCGTTGGTCGCCGCCCCCTTCGAGGACGTCGTCGCCCAGCTGGCCGACCTGCGCCGGGCGCTGGCCACGCTGCCGGCCCCCCACCGGGAGGCGCTGCTGCTGTGGGCGGGCGGGCTCACCTACGAACAGGTGGCGGCCTCGATGGAGGTGCCGCTCAACACGGTGAGAGTCTGGATCCTGCGGGCCAGGCGGCGGCTCCAGACGGGGCTGGCCGCCGGCTGAGCCACTCACGGCGCCGTCCCCGCACTGGGCGGCCCGTGACGGTAGACGGCGACCTGCGGCACGCGGATCACCCGGTCGCCGTCGGCGTACCCGCGCTTGACGGTCTCCGCGACGACGCCGTGCAGCTCCGGCCGCTCGGTCGGCTCGGTGCCGAACGCCTCGTGGACACGCGGGTCGAAGCGCTGCCCGTCCGCGACGATCTCCCGGACGCCGGCCCGGTTCAGCCCGTCCAGCAGCGTGCCGGCCAGCCGGGGATGTCGCTCGGCGATCTGGTCCCGGCAGTCGATGCACGCCTCCACCAGGGCCGCACGCCCCGGAGGGCCCCCGGCGGACAGGCGCTCCACCTGCTGGGTGAGCGCCTGGCTGATCCCGCTCCCGGCGACCTCGGCCAGCGCGTCCGCCAGCGGGCCGGAGGCGCTCTGCGCCCGGGCGGCCCGCGGCGGCCCGCCGGAGGCCCCCGGCCACCCGGGCGGCGGGTGCGCTCCGGCGGCCGGTGCCTGCGCCGCCACGGGCGGCGACGGTACGGCGGGCGGCGCCTGCGCGGGTGCCTGCGGTGCCGCGGGCGGCATGACCGGTGCCTGCGCGGCCGCGGGCGGCGGCGGTACGGCGGGCGGCATGACGGGTGCCCGGGGCGCCGGCGGAGTGCCAACGGCGGGCGGGAACGCCGAGCCGGGAGGCTCCGGGAGGCCGGACCCGCCCTGCCACGGCCCCTGAGCGGGGCCGGGGCGTCTGCTCCGCCGCCACAGGAGGAGTCCCGCGCCGGTCGCGGCGAGGACTCCCGCCGCCGCCAGCCCCAGCGGCAGCGGGCCGAGCCCGCCCACCGTCCATGCCCCGCCGGGGCCCAGGCCGCCTGTGGTCCCCGCTGTGCCGGGGCCGACCCGCTGATCTCCGGTCCGCGGAAGCCGGCCACCGTCTCCGTCCGCGCCGTCCCGGGCCGGCGGCGGCGCCACGGCGCCGGCCGGCTGCCCGCCGGACCCCGCCACCTGGCCGCAGCCTGTCACCGTCAGGCAGGCCAGGAGCAGCAGGGGCAGGAGCGCGCGTCGGTCTGTCATCGGTCGCCTTCCTCGTCGGCGGCCCGTGTGACCCGAGTCCGGGTTCCCCTCCTGGTGAGATCACACGGGCCCTGCCGGTACGTGTGATCAGGCGGTCGGGAAGGGGCCCTGGGTCTGGGTGTAGTCGGAGACCCCGTCGCCGTTGATGTCGACCCGGGCCTCGTCGACGTATCCGTCGCCGTCGTTGTCGAGGTAGACGATGTCGGTCACGCCGTCACCGTCGACGTCGTGACGCTCCTCGTCGGCGTAGCCGTCGCCGTCGTAGTCGATCAGCTGGGTGTCGGTGCCGCCGTCGCCGTCGTAGTCGACCAGGTCCGTGGAGGTCACGTCGAAATCGCTCATTGTCCGATCCTTTCGAGTGGTGTTCGTCAGCGGAGAGTGGCGGCCGCGACGGATTGTTACACCGGGACCGGAGATTTCCCGCCGGGCCCGCGCCCGGCGGGTCCCGCGGCGCCGCCTCAGCTCAGCGCGCGGGCGGTGTGGATCAGCGGCACGTGGCTGAAGGCCTGCGGGAAGTTGCCGACCATGCGGCCGTAGCGGGGGTCGTACTCCTCGGCGAGCAGGCCGACGTCGTTGCGCAGGGCCAGCAGGCGCTCGAACAGCTTCACGGCCTCGTCCTTGCGGCCGATCATCGCCAGCGCCTCGGCCAGCCAGAAGCTGCACGCCAGGAAGGCGCCCTCACCGCCGGGCAGGCCGTCCACGTCGTTGTCGGCGGCCACCGGGTAGCGCAGCAGGAAGCCGTCGACCATCAGCTCGCGCTGGACCGCCTCCACCGTGCCGACCACGCGCGGGTCGTCCGGCGGCAGGAAGCCGACGATCGGGATCAGCAGCAGGGAGGCGTCCAGCTCCGGCGAGCCGTACGACTGGGTGAAGGTGTTGCGCGCCCCGTCGAAGCCCTTGTCGCAGACCTCGGTGTGGATCCGGTCGCGCAGCTCCCTCCAGCGCTCCACCGGGCCGGTGCGGTCGAAGCTCTCCACCTGCTTGACCGCCCGGTCCAGGGCCACCCAGCACATCACCTTGGAGTGGGTGAAGTGGCGGCGCGGGCCGCGGACCTCCCACAGTCCCTCGTCGGGCTCGTCCCAGTGCTCTTCCACGTATCCGACGAGCTCGCGCTGGATGGTCCAGGCCCGCTCGTCCGGCTCCATGCCCGACACGCGCGACAGGTACAGGGCGTTCATCACCTCCCCGTAGACGTCCAGCTGCAGCTGGTTGACCGCGCCGTTGCCGATCCGGACCGGCCTGGAGCCCTCGTAGCCGGGCAGCCAGTCGAGCTCCAGCTCCGTCAGCCGGCGCTCACCCGACACGCTGTACATGATCTGCAGGTCCTGCGCGCGGCCCGCGATCGCCCGCAGCAGCCACGCCCGCCAGGCGCGGGCCTCGCCCAGGAACCCGCCGCCGATGAGGGCCTCAAGCGTCATGGTGGCGTCGCGCAGCCAGCAGAAGCGGTAGTCCCAGTTGCGCACTCCGCCGAGGTCCTCGGGCACGGAGGTGGTGGGGGCGGCGACGATGCCGCCGGTGGGCTCGTAGGTGAGCGCCTTGAGCGTGATGAGGGAGCGGACCACGGCCTCGCGCCACGGGCCCTGGTAGGTGCACTCCGCCACCCACTCGGCCCACAGCGACTCGGTCTCGGTCAGCTGCTCCAGGGGGTCGATCTCGACCGGCCTGGGCTCGTGCGAGGGGTGCCAGGTGAACACGAACGCCAGGCGCTCGCCGGCCGAGACCCGGAACCTCGCCCTGTGCGCGTAGTCGCCGCCCTGCAGGGGGACGGGGGAGCGCAGCCACGCCGAGTCGGGCCCGCCGATGGCCTGCAGCAGGCCGTCGCTGCGGCGCACCCAGGGCACGATCCGGCCGTAGTCGAAGCGGATGCGGATCTCGGTGGCCATCTCCACCGTGCCCGACACGCCTTCCACGATCCTGACCAGGTCGGGGTTGGTCTGCCGCGCGGGCATGAAGTCGGTCACCCGGACGGTGCCGTCCGGGGTGTCCCATTCGCTCTCCAGCACCAGGGACTCGCCCCTGTAGCGCCGCCGGGTGGCGGCGGGCCGCCCGGCGTCGGCCGGGCCGAGCCACCACTGCCCGTTCTGCTTGTCGCCGAGCAGCGCCGCGAAGCACGCCGGCGAGTCGAAACGGGGCAGGCAGAGCCAGTCGATCGCGCCGTCGCGTCCGATCAGGGCGGCTGACTGCATGTCTCCGATGAGAGCGTAATCCTCGATCCGCATGTGCTCGACGCTAATACCTCAATGCCTCCGCCGGCCGCCGATCAGCCTTTGGGCCGCATCCGGGGCATGAAGAACTGGGTCAGCGGCCCGATCGCGAGGGCGAAGACCACCGTGCCGACGCCCACGGTGCCGCCGAGCAGCCAGCCGACGGCCAGCGTCGTGACCTCGATGAGCGTACGGGCCGCGCGGATGGACAGGCCGAGGCGGTTGAGGCCGGTCATCAGGCCGTCGCGCGGGCCCGGGCCGAGGCCCGCGCCGATGTAGAGGCCGGTCGCGGCGGCGGTGGCGACGACGCCGAGCAGCAGGTAGGCCCAGCGCAGGGCCAGCGGCTCCGGGGTCGGGGCCAGCCACATGGCGGCGTCGGCGAACAGGCCGAGGAAGACGACGTTGCTGATGGTGCCGATCCCCGGCTTCTGCTTGAGCGGGATCCACAGCAGCATGACCATGGCTCCCACCAGGATGATCCAGGTGCCGATGGACAGGCCCATGTGGATGGACAGTCCCTGGTGGAAGACGTCCCAGGGGCTGCCGCCGAGGTGCGACTCGATCTGCAGGCCGATTCCGACGCCGTAGAGCGCCAGGCCCGCGTACAGGCGCGTGAGCCGGTTGGGGATGGAGCCGAGGGTGGGAAGGGAAATTTCGCTCATGATGGCCTTAATCGTCCAGGCCATTGGCCGCCGGAAAAAGAGCCAATCATGAAAAGTGGTCTTATAGTGGTTGGCATGGACCGGTATCTGAGCGGACCCCAGCTCGCCCGCCTGGTGGCGATCGCCCCCGACACCAGGCCCTACTACAGCGCGCTGGCCCAGGCCGTGCGGTCGCTGATCCTCGACGGGCGGCTGCCGGTGCGGATGCGCATGCCGGCCGAGCGGCACCTCGCCGAGGCCCTGGGCGTCAGCCGCACGACCGTGACGGCGGCCTACGACCGGCTGCGCGAGCAGGGATATCTGGAGAGCAGACAGGGGGCGGGGAGCTGGACCGCGCTGCCCGACCCGGGCTCGATGGGCGCGGAGAACCCGTGGATCGCCGCCAACGACGACGGGCTGCTGCCGCTGCACGCCGCCGCCCCGCTCGCGCCCGCGGCGCTCCCCGCGGCGATCGCCTTCGCCGCCGAGCACTACCGGAGCCACGCGCTCGGCATCGGCTACGGCCCGCTCGGGATCGCGCCGCTGCGCCAGGCCATCGCGGCCCGCTACACCGAGCGGGGGCTGGCCACCCGGCCCGAGCAGATCCTGGTCACCTCGGGCGCCCAGCACGCGCTCCACCTGGTGGCCGAGATGCTGCTGCCGGCCGGTGACGCGTTCCTGATGGAGTCGCCCACCTACCCGCACGCGATGGACGTGGCCAGGGCGCGCGGCGCCCGGATCGTCCCGGTCGGCGTCCCCGACGACGGCTGGCACCTGGACCTGCTGACCTGCGCGATGCGCCAGTCGGCCGCCCGTCTCGCCTACGTGATCCCCGACTTCCAGAACCCGACCGGCCACCTGATGGACGACGCCACGCGGGCCGGTCTGGCCGGCGCGGCCAGGAAGTACGGCGCCACGCTCATCGTGGACGAGACCTGGCACGAGCTGGCGATCGACGACGGGCCCGCGGCGCCGCCGCTGGCCGCCTTCGACACCGACGGGCGGGTGATCACCATCGGGTCGGCCTCCAAGCTGTGGTGGGGCGGGCTGCGCATCGGCTGGATCCGCGCCACCGCCGCCATGGTCCGCAGCCTGGCCGTGCTCCGCGCGGGCGTGGACATCGCCAGCCCGATCTTCGAGCAGCTGGTCGTGACGAGGCTGTTCGAGGACATCGAGGAGACCCGGGCCGAGCGCCGCCGGGCCCTGCGCGCCTCCAGGGAGGCCCTGGTGGCCGCGGTGACGGAGCAGCTGCCCGAGTGGAGCTTCGCGGTGCCCAAGGGCGGAGGCTCGCTCTGGGTGCGGCTGGAGAGCCCCTCGGCCACCTCGCTGGCCGACGCGGCGGCCTGTCACGGGGTACGGCTCGCCCCCGGCACCTGGTTCGGCGTGGACGGCGCGCTGGAGAGCCGGCTCCGCCTGCCCTTCACCCAGCCCCCGCAGATCCTCACCGAAGCGGTGAGCCGCATCGCCGAGGCCAGGGTCACAGGCCCCTTCGGCGCCCGTCCCGCCCGGCCGCTCACCCCCGCGCTGTGAGGTCTACTCGGAGGTGACGCCTCTGGCCAGCGGGGCGCGCAGCCGCAGCCGCATGGCCGCGATGCGCAGCCCGAAGGCGAGCACGGCGGCGGCCAGCGTCGCGGGCCAGCCGTGCAGGTCGAGGGTGTAGAGCGTGGCCATGACCGCCGAGCCCAGCATGGCGGGCACCGCGTAGAGCTGGCGGTCGTAGAGCAGGCTCGGGATCTGGCCGGCGAGGACGTCGCGCAGGACGCCGCCGCCGACCGCCGTGGTGACCCCGAGCAGGGCCCCGTGCAGCGGGCTGAGCCCGACGTTCATCGCCTTCTCGGTGCCGACCGCGCAGAACAGGCCCAGACCCGCCGCGTCGAGCACGTCCACCGCGGGCATCACCCGCTGCACGTGCGGATGCCAGAAGAAAACGATCACCGTGGCGGCGACCGGCACGAGCACGTAGCCGGTGCTGAAGAAGGCGGCCGGCCGTACGTTGAGGATCAGGTCGCGCAGGATCCCGCCGCCCAGCGCCGTCATCTCGGCGAGCACCGCCATGCCCACCACGTCCAGCCGCTTGCGGACGCCCACGAGGGCGCCGGAGAGGGCGAAGACGAAGATTCCGACGAGGTCGAGCACCTGGTTCACGAGTAAATCATCCCATGACCGGCTCTATGTGATTGACCTTCAGTGCGACGGGGGGCCGGCCCCCGCGGCGTCGTGGTGCTCGCGCATCATGACGCGGAGCCTGCCGACGGACGCCAGCAGCGCCAGGCCCGCCACGACGGCGATCGCCGCGAGCGTCAGGAAGTACGCGGGATCCGACAGGTAGTTCTTCAGCCGGGCGGTCTGCCCGCCCACGGCGTCGCCCACCGAGACGGCGATGAACCACACCCCGAGCATCTGCCCCTTGAACGCCTGGGGGGCGAGCTTGGCGGTGACCGAGAGCCCGACCGGGCTCAGCGACAGCTCGCCGAAGACCTGGATGAGGTAGACCAGCACCAGCCACCACACCGAGATCCTCCCGCCCGCGGCGAATCTGGCGGCCAGGGCCATGACCACGAAGCTCAGGCCGACCATGAACAGCGCGAAGGCGAACTTCTGCGGAGCGGTCACCCGGTTGCCCAGCTTGATCCAGAGCGCGGCGAAGACCGGCACGAAGATCATGATGAACAGCGGGTTGAACGACTGCGTGGTCGCGGCCGTGATCCGGATGCCGAACAGCGACAGGTCGGTCTTGTCCTGGGCGAAGAACAGCAGCACGGTCGGGGCCAGGTCGTAGATCATCCAGAAGACGGCGGCGGCGATGAACAGCCAGATGTAGGCCTTCAGCCGGATCCGCTCGTCCTCGGTCAGGCTGTGGCTGCCGAACAGCACGTAGGCGAAGTAGACCACCGGGACCACGACGATGATCACCGTCATCACGAGTGCGAAGGTGTCGAGGTCGAAGGTGCCCGTCGCCACCCAGGCGGCCAGGGCGCCGGCGACCACGACGGCGGCGGCCAGGGAGGCCAGGACGAAGTGCCGGTGCTCCTGCGGGGTCAGCCGGTGGCCGGGCTCCTCGCCCACGCCCCTGAGATGGGGGCGGCCCATCACGTACTGGACCAGGCCCAGCGCCATGCCGACCGCCGCGGCGCCGAAGCCCAGGTGCCACCGGCCGTCGGCGGCGAGCCAGCCGACGACGACGGGGGCGATGAAGGCGCCGAGGTTGATGCCGAGATAGAAGATGGAGAAACCCGCGTCCCTGCGCGCGTCGTCGTCCTCCGGATAGAGCTTGCCGACCATCGCCGAGATGTTCGGCTTCAGCAGCCCGGTGCCGATGATGATGAGCAGCAGGCCGAGCGCGACGAAGACGCCCGTCCTGACGGGGACGGCCATGCTGATGTGGCCGCACATGATGATGAAGCCGCCCCACAGCACCGCCCTGCGGGCGCCCAGCACGCGGTCGGCCACCCAGCCGCCGGGCAGCGCCACGAGATAGATGAGGGCGCCGTAGATGCCGACGATCGCCGTGGCGGTCTGCTGTGTCAGGCCCAGACCGCCCACGGCGGGGGAGGCGGCCATGAAGGTGGCCAGGATGGCCCGTAGGCCGTACCAGCTGAAGCGCTCCCACATCTCGGTGCCGAACAGCGTGGCGAGGCCCCGCGGCTGCCCGAAGAAAGTCTTCTCACGTGCCTGCGTCCCCGACGTCATGCGACCCCCCGGTGTCAACATGTGATCGGGTTCTAACTTTACGTACGCCCCTCGCGGCGGCGGTGAGGCAGGTTGTGCATTGCGGTCTTTCTTCTCACGGGCAGGGTCTTGTCCCGGGCAACGCCGTGTGGTGCGATGCATGCCACTCATGCAAGTGAGCACTTTCAGGAGGCGCGTCATGGCCGGTGTCCTTGAAGAGCGTGCGGCGATCGAGCGGGAGATCGCGGGCCGTACCGTCTGTGCCCAGTTGAGGGAGGCGGCGGAGCACAACCCCGATGCCCCGGCCTATTCCGATCCGGCCGGTGAGGGCTGGAGCACCCTGACCTACGCCGAGGCCCGGCAGCGGGTCCTGGAGATCGCCGCCGGATTCGCCGCCCTCGGGCTGCGGCCGGGTGAGGCGGTCGCGCTGATGATGGTCAACCGCAGCGAGCACGTCCTGGCCGACCTGGGCGCCGTCCACGCGGGCGGCATGTCGTGCTCGGTCTACTCCACCTTCGCCCCCGACCAGGTGGCCTTCGTCGCCGGAGACGTCGGCGCCAAGATCGTGGTGCTGGGCGGCCCGGCCGAGCTGGCCCGGTGGGAGCCGGTGCTGGAGGCGCTGCCCGAGATCGGCAAGGTCATCATGCTGGAGGGCGCCCCGACCGGTGACCGCTTCCTCGCCTGGGACGACTTCCTCTCCCTGGGGCGCGAGCGGCTCGCCGAGGACCCCGCCTCGGTCGACGCCCGCTGGCAGGCCGTGACCGCCGACGACGTCCTGACGGTCCTGTACACCTCGGGCACCACCGGCAACCCCAAGGGCGTGCCGCTGACCCACGCCAACGTGTTCTTCGAGGTCGTGGCCACCAGCCGGATGGTCGAGCTGCCCGACAGGGGCACCCAGATCTCCTACCTCACCTACGCCCACATCGCCGAGCGGGTGCTCAGCCTCTACCTGCCGCTGTTCAAGATCTCCCACACCCACTTCTGCACCGACATCACCCAGCTCGGCGCCGTCCTCGGACAGGTCAAGCCGGTGCTGTTCTTCGGGGTGCCGCGCGTGTGGGAGAAGATGATGGCCCGCCTGCAGGCGCTGCTGGCCACCCAGCCGCCGGAGCAGCAGGAGAGCGTGCGCGCCGCCATGGCCGCCGGTCTCGCCTACGTCGAGGCCAGCCAGTACGGGCGGACGCCGTCGCCCGAGGTCCAGGCCGCCTACGGACAGGCCGACGCCGCGCTGCTGTCGATCATCCGCTCGATGATCGGCCTCGACAACGCGGCCTGGCTGGCCAGCGCCGCCGCGCCGATGCCGCTGGAGGTCCAGCGCTTCTTCGCCGGCCTCGGCATGCGCGTGATCGACGTGTACGGCATGACCGAGACGACGGGCGCCTTCACCGCCAACGCCCCCGACCGCTTCAAGCTCGGCACGGTCGGCCAGGCCGGCCCGGGCGTCGAGGTCCGCATCGCCGAGGACGGGGAGATCGTCACCCGCAGCCCCGCCAACGCCCACGGCTACCTGAACAGGCCCGAGGCGACCGCCGAGCTGCTGGACGAGGACGGCTGGCTGCACACCGGCGACGTGGGCTCGATCGACGAGGACGGCTTCGTCCGCATCGTCGACCGGAAGAAGGAGCTCATCATCACCTCCGGCGGCGAGAACATCTCACCGGCCAACATCGAGAACTACCTCAAGGAGCACCCCCTCATCGGGCAGGCCCTCGCCTACGGCGACGGCAGGCCGTACCCGGTGGCGGTCCTCACCCTCGACGGCGAGGTCGCCCCCGGCTGGGCGCAGGGGCGCGGCATCGAGTTCGGCACCCTGGCCGAGCTCGCCGAGCACCCCGACGTCCTCAAGACCGTCGAGGACGCGGTCGCCGCGGCCAACGGGAAACTCGCCCGTGTCCAGCAGGTCAAGCGCTGGCGGCTGTTGCCGGTGGAGTGGACGGCCGAGACCCAGGAGCTCACCCCGAGCCTGAAACTCAAGCGCCGGATCATCCACGCCAAGTACGCCGAGGTGATCGACGACATGTACGAGGAGTGACCCCGCGGCGCGGCCGGCGGGGGCGTCCGCCCCCGCCCTGCCCGCCGGGTGGGCGGGCCCCCCGCCCGGCGCGGACGGCGTTTTGCCCAATCAGCCGTGTGTCGTCCCCTCGGTCATTACCGGGCCTTTCCTAGCGTCCTGTCCATGACCATGAGAGTCCTTCTTCCAATCCTGGCGGCGGGGGCCGGCGCCGTGCCGTCGGGGGCCGTCGCCCCGCCGGCGTGGGCCGAGCCGCCCGCCGCCGGGGATCTGGCGATCCACTCCATCACCCTGACCCCCGGGGCCCCCGTGGTCGGGCCGTCCGGCACGGTGCGCCTGGTGATCGAGGTGGTGGCCCGCGGGGTCGCGGGCCCGGGCGGGGTGACGGTCCGCGTCGAACCGGGCGCGCCGCCCGAGCCGGGGACGGATGCCCCGGCCGACGCCGAGACCGGTCCGGCACCCCAGACCGTCCGGATCCCCGTGCCGGACACCCCGCCGTACCTCCCCCCTCCGCAGGAGGCCGCACCGGCGCCCGTCGTGCTCGGTCGCGTCGTCCCGGGCCACGCCGCCCGGGGACGGCGGACCGGGCCGGCGGCGGGGCCCGCCGGGCGGGCCGGGGCGGAGTGGGAGACCTGGCGGTTCCGGCCGGACAAGAGGCTGAGCCGCTGGTATCCCGCCGGGCGCTGGACCGTCGCCGCGACCGCCAAGGGAGCCGGCGGCGAGACGGTCACCGAGTACGCCGAGTTCCGGTTGAGGCGCGAGACGAAGTTCAGCGCCGTCCAGGCGGTCAGGAAGGGGGCGCGGGTGGAGGTCAAGGGCGTGCTGAACCGGGTCGACCCGCAGGGATATCTGGACTACGCCCCCTTCCCCGGCCAGAGCGTCGAGATCCTGCACCGGGCGGCGCCGCAGGAGAGGTGGACCAGGACGGCCGAGGCCACGACCGACCTGCAGGGCCACTTCGCCCAGAACGTGGCGGGCTACCGCGAGGGCGAGTGGCGGGCCAGGTTCACCGGGACGGGACACTACGCCGCCAGACAGAGCCGCGTCCACGGAGTCTCCCCGAGCTAGGCGTACCGTCCCGTGAGGTTGGGGACGCGGCCGGCGGGTGGTCTGCCTCCGAATGGGATGTGTCCGGGGGCCGGGTCACCTCGCGGGGCCGAACCAGGCGGCCAGCGTCTCGCCGAGGCTGTCGCGCCCGCCCGCCCAGGCCACGTATCCGTCGGGCCGCACCAGCAGGGCGCCCGTGCCCGTCGCGGCCTGGGCGACCGCCGCGCGCACCCGGTCCCGGTGCCCCGCCACGGCCTCGCCGGGCCAGCTCTCACCGGGCGCCCCGACGAGCAGCCCGCGGCCGTCCGCCAGCAGCCCGTCGGCCGGGACGGCCGCGTCCTGCGCCTGCCCGCCCGGCGGTCCCACCGGCGCCGTCTCTCCCAACGGCGGGACGAAGCGGCCGACCAGGGGCCCGGCGGCGCCGGGCGCGTAGTCCACGTCCGTGCCCTCGACCATCGCCGCGAAGTGCCGCTGGGCGTCGGGCAGCTCCAGCGCCTCGGCCAGCACCTCCCGCAGCGCGTCCACCTGGGCTCCCGGCCGCATGAGTGCCACCTGCGCCCGGGTGTTGCGCAGCACCCGGGCGGCCACCGGGTGCCGCTCGGCGGTGTAGGTGTCGAGGAGGCTGTCGGGGGCCAGCCCGCGTGCCACCAGGGCGAGTTTCCAGCCCAGGTTGAGTGCGTCCTGCAGGCCGAGGTTGAGCCCCTGCCCGCCGATGGGCGAGTGGACGTGCGCCGCGTCCCCGGCCAGCAGGACCCTGCCCCTGCGGTAGGTGTCGACGTGCCGGGTGTTGTCGCTGTAGCGGATGCCGGTCTTCAGCCGGGTGACGACCACGTCGACGCCGGTCACGCGCCGCAGGCTCTCCTGCAGCTCCGGGGCCGTCATCGGCGTGTCCCGATCATCCGGCCCGCCGTCGAACTCAATGGTGGCGATCTCGCCCGGCACCAGCGACAGGTTCACCAGCCCGCCGGGGCCGCGCAAGGACGAGGTGATGGCGCCGGGGTCGGCCAGCTCGGCCTCCGCGGTCCGCCCGGTCATGGTCGCGGGCGTGCCGGAGAAGGCGAACTCGGACCGCTTGCGCACCACGCTCCGCCCGCCGTCGCAGCCGACCAGGTATGACCCGCGTACCACGCGCCCGTCGGCGAGCGTGGCGGCGACGCCCGTCCCGTCCTGCGTCACTTCCGTCACCTCGCAGCCCTGACGGACCGTGACGCCGAGCTCGGCGGCTCGCGCGGCCAGCACGCTTTCCAGCCGGTGCTGCTTGAGCATGAGGTATTCGGCGCCCCCGGCCGGCTCCAGCAGCGGCAGCCCGCCGAAGTGTCCCCTGATCATGCCCTTCTGGACCACCTCGACCATGAGGGCGACCATGTCCGCCTGGGCGGACGGGCCGCCCGCCACGCCGTCGCCCGATCCGCCGCACCCGCTCAGCTCGTCGAACATCGCCTGCTGCGCCTCGGCCAGCGGCCTGGTCAGGCCGCGCAGGGCCAGCGACCGCAGGGTGCGCGCGTTGAGCGAGCGCAGGCCGAGGCTGCGGGTCCTGCGGTCCTCGCCCGAGGCCGCTTCCAGGACCAGGGCGTCGGCCCCGGCCAAGGTCAGCTCGCAGGCCAGCAGCAGGCCGACCGGCCCGCCGCCCACGATGATCACATCGGTCATCCGACTCTCCTTGCTTACGTCGTATGCTTACACCGTAAGTAGAACACATACAGCGTAAGCTTCGTCAGACAATCCGGAGGGGAAGGATCACTCGATGGCCCGGCGTGAGCCGTTGAACAGGGAGAAGGTTCTCGACGCCGCCCTGGAGCTGGCCGACAGGGAGGGCCTGGAGGGGCTGTCCATGCGGCGCCTGGCGAAGACGCTCGGCGTCGAGGCGATGTCGCTGTACAACCACGTCTCCAACAAGGCGGATCTCATCGACGGCATCGTGGAGCGCGTGTTCGAGCAGGTCGAGCCCCCCGACCCGGCGCTGCCCTGGCCGGAGCGGGTGCGGACGTCGGCGCTGGCCCTGTACCGGGTCTTCAGCCGCCACCCGGTGGTGCCGCTGGCGCTGGCCACCGACCGGTCCAATCCGACCTCGCCTCATGCGATGAGGACGATGGACGGCCTGGTGGGAGCGCTGTTCGAGGCGGGGTTCGACGAACTGGGCGCCTGGCGGGCGCTCGGGGCCGTGAACGGGCTGGTGTTCGGCGCGCTGCTGCTGTCGACGGGCGGATTCACCGGCGCGCCCGGAGTGCACGCGGGCGAGGAACAGATCGGGGTCTACATCCGCCGGCTCGACCCGGCACGCCTGCCGCACTTCAGCAGGCTGCTGGCCTGGACGACCGAAGGTCTCGTGGATCCCGAGGCGGACTTCGAGCAGGCTCTGGACACGCTGATCGAGGGCCTGAGGTCGGTGCGGGGTCCGGATCGCTAGGTCGCCGGTCCTCCCACCCGGCGCCGTCCGGCCCGGGCAGGCACCGGGCATGGCGCGGGATGATCCCGCCGACGACGAGCGGCCCCGGCCGGACCCCATCCGCCGCTGGGACGAGCGGGCCCCGGCCCCCCCATCCGCCGCTGGGCGCGCGGCGGCCGGTCCCCGGTTCCGGGCCCCGGGCCCTCGGGCTCAGGCCAGCGCGTGCACCGCCGCGCCGAACAGGGCGGGCAGCCGCTGGGCCGCGGGGACGATCAGCCGCGCGGACGCCCGGTGCCGGCGGGTCTCCAGCAGGGCCCCGGTGAGCAGCCGGTGGCGCCGTGACAGCCTCAGCCAGGCCGTCTCGTACGACTGCGGGGCGCCGGCCCGCAGGCAGCGCACCAGGGCACGCGCCGACAGCAGCGCCAGCGACACCCCCTCGCCGGTGAGCGCGTCGATGTATCCCGCCGCGTCGCCGACCAGCAGCACCCGCCCGGCGACCCGGGCACGCACCCGCTGGCGTAGCGGCCCGGCGCCGCGCACCGGGGTCGCGGCCGGCCCGTCCAGCCGGGCCAGCAGGTCCGGGAAATCCGCCAGGTGCTCCCGGTATCCGCGGCGCCGGGAGCTCAGCACCGCCACGCCGACGAGATCGTCGCCCACCGGGGTGACGTACGCCTCGCCGTCGGCGGCCCAGTGGACCTCGACGAAGTCCGTCCAGGGCGCGACCCTGTAGTGCCGCCGTAGGCCGTAGCGGCGCGGGCGGCGGTCGGGCAGCTCCAGCCCGAGCAGGGCGCGCAGCGGGGAGTGCAGGCCGTCGGCGGCTACCAGCCAGCGGGCCCTCAGCCCCGCCGCCTCCACCCCGTCGCCGTCCTGCCGCACCCCGGCCACCTTGCCGGGGACGGTCCGCACCCCCAGCTCGGCTGCCCGCCGCGACAGCGCGGCGTGCAGCGCGGTGCGCCGCACGCCCAGCCCGTGGCCGTCGCGGAACTCGGCCTGCACCCCGTGGCGCCCGTCCAGGTAGCGGATCCCCCGCAGCGGCCGGCCGGCCACCTCCACGCCCAGCGCCCCCAGCGCGGCGGCCCCGCTGGGCATCAGTCCCTCGCCGCACGCCTTGTCCACCGGCGCGGGCCGGGGCTCGACGACGACCGCCTCCATCCCGGCCAGCGCCGCGTGGACGGCGGTGGCCAGGCCCGCCGGCCCGCCACCGGCGACCAGCACGTCGATCACGCCGTGGCCCGTCCGGGCGGCGACACCGGGGCGAGTGAGGCCAGGGCGGTCTCCTCGCACCGGATCCGCACCACCATCAGCGCGGCGTTCAGCACGGTGAACGTCACCGCGGTGACCCAGGCGCCGTACACCAGCGGCAGCGCCAGGCCCTCCACGGCCACCGCCACGTAGTTGGGGTGGCGCAGCCAGCGCAGGCGGTAGGGGCCGCGCGTCACCGGCGGCATGCCGGGCACCACGATCACCTGGGTGTTCCAGTGGTGGCCCAGCGCGCCGATGCACCACCAGCGCAGCCCCTGCGCGGCGATCACCAGGGCGAGCATGGGCCAGCCGAGCGCCGGAACGGAGGGCCGGCCGGCCAGGCCCGCCTCCAGCAGGCACCCGGCCAGCAGGCCGGTGTGCAGGGCGACCATCCACGGGTAGTGGCCGCGCCCGGACACCACTCCGCCGCGGGCCAGGCTCCAGCGCGTGTTGCGGCGCGCGACGACCAGCTCGGCGAGTCGCTCGGCCGCGACGAGCAGCACGAGCAGCACGTACCAGGACGACAGATGCTCCGACATCGGCCCCTACCAGCGCAGCAGGACGAGTTCGGAACAGAAGCCGGGCCCCATCGCGAGCAGCAGTCCCGGCGTGCCCGGCGGTGGCCGCAGCGCGAGGGTGTCGCGCAGGACGTGCAGCACCGAGGAGGACGACAGGTTGCCCACCTCGGCCAGCGAGCGCCAGGTGAGCTCCAGCGCGCCGTCCGGCAGCCCGAGCGTCTCGGCGACCGCCTCCAGGACCTTCGGGCCGCCGGGGTGGCACACCCAGGCCGTCACATCCCCCGCCGTCAGGCCGTGGTCGGCGAGGAAGCCGTGCACGTCGTCGGCCAGGTAGGTCCGCACCACGTCCGGGACGCTCGCGTCGAGCACCACCTGGAAGCCGGTGTCGCGGATGTCCCAGCCCATCACGCCCTCGGAGCCGGGATACAGGTGGCCCCGGGTGGCCAGCACCGCCGGCCCCCCGGGCTCGGGCCGCCGCTCGCCGCCGCAGGCCACCACCGCCGTCGCCCCGTCGCCGAACAGCGCGCTGGCCACCAGGTTGGCGGGGGAGGCGTCACCGCGTTGCAGGGTCAGGGAGCACAGCTCGACCGACAGCAGCACGGCCACGTGGCCGGGCCAGCCGCGCAGGTAGTCGTGGAGGCGGGAGATCCCGGCGGCCCCCGCCACGCAGCCCAGCCCGAACACCGGGACCCGCTTGACGTCGGGGCGCAGCCCGAGGCGGCCGGCCAGCCTGGCGTCCACGGACGGCGCGGCGATGCCGGTCACCGAGGTGAACATGATCATGTCCACGTCCTCCGGCGCGAACCCGGCCTCCTCCAGTGCGCCGCCGACCGCCTCGACCCCCAGCTCGACGGCGGACTCGACGAAGACGTCGTTGGCCGCCCCGAAGCCGTCGAGCTTGGGATACTGGTCGAGGGGGAGCGCCAGATGGCGGAACTCGACCCGTGCGGAGGCGTGCAGGCGCTCCAGCAACCGGCGGTCGGCGTCATCGGGCAGGCACATCCGCGCGAACGCGTCGGTGATCTCGGCCTGGGAGTGGCGGTTGGGTGGGAGCGCGCCGCGCACCGCCGCGATTCGCGTCATTGATGGGATGCCTTCCGACGGCCGACAGCGGACATCCGGATCTTGCCCAACTGCGCGTACGGCATGCCTCGCCGCCCGAGACGCCGGCGCGGCGCCGGAGCCGCCTACGATCGGTCCGTGACGACGAGCGGGCATGCGCGCCGCGACCGCGACCGGCTCCCGGGGCGGCCGCCCGGCCTGGCGGCCGTGCTGGGGCTGGCGCGGGCCTGCCATCCGGGGCCCACCGCAGCGGTCACGGTCCTGGTCACCGCGCTGGCCGCGGCGGCCGGGCGGGACGCGGCGGGATGCGGGCTGGTGGCCGCCGCAGTGCTGGCCGGGCAGCTGTCCATCGGCTGGTGCAACGACGCGGTGGACGCCGGGCGGGACGTCGCGGCGGGCCGTACCGGCAAACCGGTCGCCGACGGCACGGTGAGCGTCCGGGCGGTGTGGACCGCCGCGGCCGCCGCTCTGGCGCTGTGCGTGCCGCTCTCGCTGGCCTCCGGCCTGGTGGCCGGGGCCGTCCACCTCGCCGGTGTCGCCGCCGCCTGGGCCTATGACCTGAGGCTGAAGGCCACCGTGCTGTCGTGGCTGCCGTACGCGGTGGGATTCGGCTCGCTGCCGCCGTTCGTGACCCTCGGGCTGCCGGACCGGCCGTGGCCGGCGTGGTGGGCGGTCCTCGCCGCGGCGCTCCTGGGCTGCGGCGCGCACCTGGCCAACGTGCTGCCCGACATCCCCGCCGATCTCGCCACCGGAGTCCGCGGCTGGCCGCAGCGGCTCGGCGCGGCCCGGGTCCGCGCCCTGATCCCGGTGCCGCTGCTGCTGGCCACCGGCCTGCTGGTCTTCGGCCCGCCGGGGCCTCCCGGCGCGGGGGGCTGGGCGGCGCTGGCCGGAGCCGGGGCCTTCGCCCTGGGCGGACTGCTGCTCGGAGGGCGATCCCCGAAGGCTCCCTTCGCGGCGGCCGTCGCCGTCGCCGCGGTCGCCGTCGTGCTCCTGCTCGCCCGGGGCACCGGGATCGCCGTGTCCGGGTGAGCTCGCGGGGGGCCGCCGGCCAGGGGAGGATCCAGACACCCGACCACGCGTGAAAGCCCCGGACGAGGTCTCCGTGCCGTCCGCCGCGGTCGTGAACGGCCCGTGCCGCCTCCGTGAGGGCCGCCGAACGATCTATTGACTGGAGTGGACCAGGATCCTGGGGGCAAGTCCGATCACAAGACGTCTGATGTCACACCTACCGGTTACCCGCCCTCGGGCGGCTGTTCAGGCTGCCCGGCCATCCCCCGGCCAAGGAGTGAATCGGCCCGTGCCCCCTTGCTCGGTGACGGGCGGGTCGGCGTCCTCCCCGAGATCGGGGACACCGGCGGAATCGTCTTCGCCCGGTTCACGCTCGCCTGGCTGAAGGCGGCCCCGCCACCCTGAAGCTTTAAAAGCATTTTTGCTGGTAAGCAAGGATATGAACCTTTAATTCGGTTGCCAGAACGGTGAGGCACCGGCGTCATTGTCGTCATCGACTGATCGGCCGGAGGGAGGCGATGCGGGGATGACGTACAACGAGGTGATGGGGGGCCGCGCGCCGATCCGCATGTGGGCCGATCCGGCCGGGGTCGAGCCCGAGGTGATACGGCAACTGCGCAACGTGGCGGACCTGCCGTGGGTGCACGGGGTCGCGGTGATGCCCGACGTGCACCACGGGATGGGCGCGACCGTGGGCTCGGTCGTCGCGATGCGCGGCGCGGTCTCCCCGGCGGCGGTGGGAGTGGACATCGGCTGCGGGATGACCGCGGTGAGGACCTCCTTCAAAGCCACCGGCCTGCCCGACAACCTGGCCTACCTGCGTTCGAAGCTGGAGCAGGCGGTCCCGGTCGGGTTCGGGCACCACAAGCGGCCGGTCGATCCGACGAGGCTGCACGGCCTGAAGACCGCCGACTGGGCGGGCTTCTGGAAGGGCTTCGACGCCCTGGCGCCGGCCGTGCACGCGCGGCGGGAGCGGGCCGAGGTGCAGATGGGCACCCTGGGTGGCGGCAACCACTTCCTGGAGATCTGCGCCGACGACGAGGGCGTGGTCTGGATCGTGCTGCACTCGGGTTCGCGCAACATCGGCAAGGAGCTGGCCGAGTTCCACATCGGGCAGGCCCGGAAGCTGCCGCACAACCAGGACCTGCCCGACCGGGACCTCGCGGTGTTCGTCGGGGGCACGCCGGAGATGGACGCCTACCGGCGCGACCTGTTCTGGGCGCAGGACTACGCGCGGCGCAACCGGGCGGTCATGATGGCCCTGGTCTGCGACGTGCTCCGGCGCCACCTCCAGGGCGTCACCTTCGACGAGCCGATCTCCTGCCACCACAACTACGTCGCGGAGGAGCGTTACGACGGCGTGGACGTGCTCGTCACCCGCAAGGGCGCGATCCGCGCGGGATCCGGCGAGTTCGGCATCATCCCCGGCTCGATGGCGACCGGCACCTACATCGTGAAGGGCCTGGGGAACGCCGCCGCGTTCAACTCGGCCTCACATGGTGCCGGTCGCCGGATGAGCCGGACGAAGGCGAGGAAGACCTTCACGCTGGCCGACCTCAAGGCGCAGACCGACGGCGTCGAGTGCCGCAAGGACACCGGGGTGATCGACGAGATCCCCGGCGCCTACAAGGACATCCGGTCGGTCATGGCGGCGCAGACCGACCTCGTCGAGGTGGTCGCCCACCTCCGGCAGCTCATCTGCGTCAAGGGCTGAGGATCCGGCCGCCGCCGGGAGGCCGTCCAGGAATGAACCGGCCGCCGGTGACGTTGCCGCGGATACGGCCTGGCTTTGGGGTGAGTAGGGGGCTGGCCTTAGGCTGGCCCCCTGCTTGGATGAGCATGAATAGTGTGAGGAGGTGACGCCCGATGCTGCGAGACTCGTTCGGCCGGGTGGCGACTGATCTGCGGGTGTCCCTCACCGACCGCTGCAACCTGCGGTGTTCCTACTGCATGCCCCCCGAGGGCCTCGAATGGCTGCCCAAGCCCGACCTGCTGACCGCCGACGAGATCGTTCGGTTGGTGACCATCGGGGTGGAGCGGCTGGGCATCACCGAGGTCCGCTACACCGGCGGCGAGCCCCTGCTCCGCCGCGAGCTGGTGGAGATCGTGGCCCGCACCGCCGCCCTCCGGCCCCGGCCCCAGGTCTCGCTGACCACCAACGGCATCGGGCTCGCCCGGCTGGCCGCCCCGCTCGCCGAGGCCGGCCTGGACCGGGTCAACGTCTCCCTCGACACCCTCGACAGGGAGACCTTCGCCAAGCTCGCCCACCGCGACCGGCTGACCGACGTGCTCGACGGCCTGGCCGCGGCCGACGCCGCCGGGCTCCGCCCGGTCAAGGTCAACACGGTGCTGATGCGCGGGATCAACGACCACGAGGCCGCCGGGCTGCTGGGCTACTGCCTCGGACGGGGCTACGAGCTCCGCTTCATCGAGCAGATGCCGCTGGACGCCCAGCACGGCTGGCGTCGGGAGAACATGATCACCGCCGACGAGATCCTCGCCTGGCTGAAGGAGTCCTACGACCTGACCGACGACGACTCGGTGGAGCGCGGCAGCGCCCCGGCCGAGCTGTTCCTCGTCGACGGCGGGCCGGCCAGGGTCGGGGTGATCGGCTCGGTCACCCGGCCGTTCTGCGGCAGCTGCGACCGCGTACGGCTCACCGCCGACGGCCAGATCCGCAACTGCCTGTTCGCCACCGACGAGTCCGACCTGCGCGCCGCCATGCGCTCGGGAGCCGGCGACGACGAGATAGCCGAGCGCTGGCTGGCCGCGGTCCGGATCAAGAAGGCCGGGCACGGCATCGACGACCCGTCCTTCCTGCAGCCGTCCCGCCCGATGTCCGCCATCGGCGGATGAGCGCGCGCTACGACGCGTGCATCCTGGCGGGTGGCTACGCGAGAAGGCTCGGTGGGCAGGACAAGCCGGGTCTGCGCGTCGCCGGACGGCCGCTGATCGAAACGGTGGCGGCGGCCGTGCCGGACGCCGGCAGGCTCGTCGTCGTCGGGCCGCACCGCCCCGGACTGGCGCGGGGGATCTTCGTACGGGAGGATCCGCCCGGCGCCGGGCCCGTCCCGGCGCTACGGGCCGGGCTGGCCGAGGTGAGCGCGCCGTGGGTGGCACTGCTCGCCGCCGACCTGCCGTTCCTGACCGCCGGGCACGTCTCGGCGCTGCTGGCGGCGGCGCGGACGGGGGCGGTGCTCGTCGACGACGGCGGGCGCGAACAGTGGCTCGTCGGAGTCTGGCGTACGGCGGAGCTCGGCGAGGCGCTGGCCCGCTACGAGGGCCGGTCGCTGCACGGGCTCCTCGCCCCGCTGGCCCCGGTGACGCTTCACCTCACCGGGGAGCCGTGGTTCGATTGCGACACTCCGGCGGATCTGCGGCGGGCCCGGAGCGGCGAGCCGGAGCCGCCGGCACAGGTCTGAACGCCCGGCGAGAGCCGCCGGAGCGGCGATGTCCCCGGGGCGAGCGCGCCCCCCTTGCAAGGAGTGAGAGTTGAACGTGCTGACGGAGTGGACCGCGATCGTCTGCCGCGAGCTGGGTGTCGACCCCGCGCAGGTCGACCGTGACGCGCTGCTGGACCTGACCAAGGAGGTCGCTCACGGGGTGACGCGCCCGGCCGCGCCGCTGACGGCCTATCTGCTGGGTCTGGCCCAGGGGGCGGGCACGGCGCCACCGGACGCGGTGGAGCGGCTGACCGCGCTGGCACGGGAGTGGGAGCGGACGGCGGGCGACAGCTAGGGTCCTGCGGACAGGCGCGGCCGGCGATCCGGGGGAGCTGGAGGCCCTGGCGAGAAGCTGGAGGCCCTGGGAAAAGGGCGACGCCGGGTGGTTACGGGGGCAAACCACCCGGCGCCGCTTCATCGGCGTTCCGACGGGGGCCCGGAACGCCGGCACCAGTGCCCCGACGGGGGACCAGGGCACTTGGCTAAAGCGTACACCTACTACCCCTGAGATGCGTCAAGACTTAGTCACGACCCGATCTCGCGTCGGTGGAGCGGGATCTCGTTCTGGCCGGTTTCCGCCATGTCAGGGGTGTTGATCGGTCCGCGCTGCGGGGCGTTGGCCCCGATGACGGCAATGTATGGTAAAAAGATCGCCCCGGCGAACAGTAGGAGCCGGACGGGCAGCGGAGCCGGCACCGTGAAGGCGAGAATGAGGCAGACGAGCCGGATCCCCATCTTGATGAGATAGTTCTTCTCCCGTTTCCCGATGTCCTCGCTCAGCGACGGCCGGGCATCGGTTACCTGGTGGACCACCCGGCGCTTGTGCCATACCTTCACCACTCCAATTTAGACCTCGGACGGGGCGGGTCCAACTCCGCCCTCGGGCCGGGCCGGACCGCCGATCGGGACGGCGCCGGAGGGCGTGCGATCATGGCCGCCGGGTAAGGATGACGGCATGACGGATCGCACGTATCGGGTGACCGAGATAGTCGGCACCTCGGAGGAGAGTCTTGAGGCGGCCATTCGCAACGGCGTCCGCCGTGCCTCGCAGACCCTGCGTCACCTCGACTGGTTCGAGGTGACCGAGGTCAGGGGGCACATCGTCGACGGCGAGGTCGGCCATTTCCAGGTCGGCATGAAGGTCGGATTCCGCCTGGAGGACGCCTGACCCCGGACGCCTGATCTTGTACGGCGCGGCCCCGGCGGAGCAGACTACGAGGATGGGAGATCTCCACCGCGTCATGGGAGCCGCGCTGGCCGCGGCGCTGCTGCTCGCCGGATGCTCCGCCCCGGCGGGCGGCTCCGCGGCCCCTCCGGCCGCATCCCCACCCGCATCCCCGTCCGCCGGGCCCGTGCGCGGCGGCGCGCTCGACCAGAGCGCCGCCGACGTCCGGCGGACGCTCGGCAGCCTGCGCCGGCTGGACGACCTGCCGCTGTACGAGATGACCTTCCACGGCTCGTACGACCGGGAGGCCGCCGTCAGCGAGGAGGACCTCGCCGGGCGCGCCGACGGCTGGGCCTGCTCCCTGTTCCACCTGGCGGGGGAGCGGCCGCTGTTCGGCCGCAACTTCGACTGGGACCCCAACCCGGCGATGGTCGTGCACGCCGACCCGCCCGACGGCTACGCCTCGGTGTCCACGGCGGACCTGTCCTACGTGCTCGGCAGCTCCGCCGCGCCGGACACGGCCGACCCGGGGGTCCGCCGCAGGCTCGCCCACGCCGTGCTCACCCCCTTCGACGGGGTGAACGAGAAGGGGCTGGCGATCGGCATGGCCGCGGTGCCCGACGGTGAGCTGCCGCCCAGGACCGCCGGCCGCCCGGTCGTCGGCAGCGTGCGGATCATCCGGCTGATGCTGGACAAGGCCGCGACCGTGGACGAGGCGGTGGCGATCATGCGCCGCTACGACATCGACTTCACCGGCAGCCCGCAGATCCACTACCTGCTCGCCGACGCCGGCGGGAAGTCGGCCGTCGTGGAGTTCGCCGGCGGCAGGCTCAACGTCATCGAGGACCGGATCCTGACCAACTTCACCATGACCGGCACCACCGGCGAGCGGCGCATGACCGACACCCGCTACGGCGAGCTCGCCGACGGCCTCCCGGCGGCCAGGACCTGGCAGGACGGGATGGACCTGCTCCAGCGGGTGGCCCAGGGGCACACCCGCTGGTCGGTCGTCTACGACCTCACCGAGGTCACCGCCCGCCTGGTGACGGCCAAGCGCTGGGAGCGGGTGCACACCATCGCGCTCACCCAGCGCTAGCTGGCCTGGCTGACCGTCGACATGTTGAAGTCGGGCACCCGGAGCGGCGGCATGACCGCGCGGGTGAAGTAGTCGTTCCACTCGCGCGGCAGGGTCTGCTCGGCGGCGCCGACCTCGGTGAGGCGGCCCAGCAGGTCCACCGGACTCTCGTTGAAGCGGAAGTTGTTCACCTCGCCGACGACCTCGCCGTTCTCCACCAGATAGACGCCGTCCCGGGTCAGCCCGGTGAGCAGCAGGCTCTGCGGATCGACCTCGCGGATGTACCACAGGCAGGTGAGCAGCAGGCCCCGCTCGGTGGAGGCGATCATCTCCTCCAGCGACCGGCCGCCCGCGGGCCCCTCCAGGATCAGGTTGTCGATCGCCGGGGTCACCGGCAGGCCGGTCAGCTCGGCCGAGTGCCGGGTCTGGATCAGGCTCGCCAGGGCGCCGTCGGCGATCCAGTCGGTGGGCGTCAGCGGCAGGGTGTTGTCGAACACCGACTGCTGCCGGCTGGAGGCGTGCGCGACCACAGCCGGCGCGCACTCGATGCCCGGCGCGGCCGGATCGCTGTACAGGCGGATCGGCAGCGGGGAGAGGGCCTCCCCGACGCGGGTCCCGCCGCCGGGCCTGGAGAAGACCGTGCGGCCCTCCAGGGCGTCCCGGGCGCCGGCCGTCCAGTACAGGTAGATCATCAGGTCGGCCACGGCCGTCGGCGGCAGCAGCGTCTCATACCGTCCGGCCGGCAGGTCGATCCGGTTCTTGGCCCACTCCAGCCGCTGGGCCAGCGAGGCGTCCAGCGCGGCCACGTCCACGTCGGAGAAGTCGCGGGTGGCCACGCCCGTCCACGCCGAGCGCTTCATGTCCGGCGACTTGGCGTTGAGCTCCAGGCGCCCGGTGGGCTGGGTGTGCCGGAGCCGGGCCCCGGCCGAGGTGCCCACGAAGGTGGTGGTGACGATGTGCTCGGCGAAGCCGTACAGCCTGCGCCCGCCCGCCTCGGCCCGGGCGAAGGCCTCGCCCAGGGCGGGGGCGAAGGCGCCGAACACCCCGATGGAGGTGGGCTCGGCGGGCAGGTCCCAGTCCGCCGAGCGGGGGCCCTCGACCAGCGGCCGGGCGTCCTCCGACGGCGTCGCGTCCTCCGCTGCGTGATCGGCCGCGGCGACGACGTCGGCGAGCTGCTCGGGGCGGACCGCCGCCCGCGACACCACGCCGACCCCCCGGCCCACGATCGAGATCACGGTGAGCTGCGAGGAACGGCCCACGCCGTTGGTGGTGAGAGTGTTCCCCGCGAACCGCAGGTTGGCGCTGGAGCCCTCTTCCACGATCACGACGACGTCGTCGGCCGTGGAGAGGTCCAGGGCCTTTTCGATCATCTCCTGAGGGCTCATCCCGCTCCCTTCCCGGCGGCCGGCCGAGGCGCTCGCCGAGATGTCGTTTCCTTCGATCCGCTCGCTCATACGATCTCCCCGCCCGGGGCCCGGAGCCCGCCGCGGACGCCGGCCCGCTCGCCGCGCCCGCTCATTTGCCGCTCTCCTGCAGGGTGTTGAGGATGCGCACGTCGCGGAAGAGCGCCGACGGGCAGCCGTGGCTGACCGGGGCGACCTGGCCGGGCTGGCCCTTGCCGCAGTTGAACGCCCCGCCCAGCACGTAGGTCTGCGGACCGCCGACGGCCGCCATCGACCGCCAGAAGTCGGTGGTGGTGGCCTGGTAGGCGACGTCGCGGACCTGGCCGGCGAGCCTGCCGTTCTCGATCCGGTAGAACCGCTGGCCGGTGAATTGAAAATTGTATCGCTGCATGTCGATGGACCAGCTCTTGTCGCCCACGACGTAGATGCCGCGGTCCACCCCGGAGATCAGCCCCTCGGTGGAGGGGCCGTCGGGCGCCGGCAGCAGTGAGACGTTGGCCATGCGCTGGATCGGCATGTTGCCGGGGGAGTCGGCGAAGGCACAGCCGTTGGAGGCGCCGAGGTCCTTCAGCCGTGCCATCCGCCGGTCGAGCTGGTAGCCGACCAGGACGCCGTCGGAGACGATGTCGAAGCGCTTGGCCGCCACGCCCTCGTCGTCGTAGCCGATCGTGGACAGGCCGTGCTCGGTGGTGCGGTCGCCCACCACGTTCATCACCTGCGAGCCGTAGACCAGCTTGCCGAGCTGGTCGAAGGTGGCGAAGCTGGTGCCGGCGTAGGCGGCCTCGTAGCCGAGGGCCCGGTCCAGCTCGGTGGCGTGCCCGATGGACTCGTGGATCGTCAGCCACAGGTTGGACGGGTCGATGACCAGGTCGTAGCGTCCGGCCTCGACCGACGGCGCCTTCAGCTTCTCCTCCAGCAGTTCGGGGAGGCGGGCGAGCTCGTCGGGGAAGTCCCAGGCGGTGCCGGTGAGGTATTCGTATCCCCGGCCGACCGGCGGGGCCAGCGTGCGCATCGACTCGAAACGCCCGCCGTCGACCTTCATCACCTCCAGCTCCGGGTGCAGCCGCACCCGCTGCTGGGTGGTGGAGGTGCCGGAGGTGTCGGCGTAGAACTTCTGCTCCTTGACCTGCTTCAGCGAGGCCTGGACGTGGTCCACGCGCGGATCCCGCAGCAGGCCGTCCGACCAGCCGGCGAGCAGGGCGACCTTCTCCCGCATCGGCACCTCGAACGGGTCGACCTCGTAGGCCGAGACCCAGGTGACGTCGGAGTGGACCGGCTCGGGGGCCAGCTCGATGGGCTCGCGGTTGACCGCCGCGGAGATGACCGCCACCTCCACCGCCTGCTCGGCGGTCCGCACGGCCGCCTCGGGGGTGAGCTCGATGCCGGAGGCGAACCCCCAGGTGCCGTTCTTGACGACCCGCACGGCGTAGCCGAGGTCGTCGGCGTCGATGGAGCCTTCGAGCGAGGCGTCGGACAGGCGCAGGGTCTCCGAGCGGACGCGCTCGAGCCGGAAGTCGGCGTGCTCGGCGCCGAGGTCGCGGGCGCGTTGCAGGGCCGCGTCCGCCAGCCGCCTCATGGGCAGAGCGAGGAAATCGGGATCGATCTGGCGCATGTCAACGATCCTAGCCCTGTGATCTTGTCCCCCACGGACAAGAGGTTTACCCCCGGGTAGCCGATAGCGTCAGCTCTATGGCTCGATCTGTTCTCGTAACCGGCGGCAACCGCGGCATCGGCCTCGCGATCGCCCGCCAGCTCGCCCAGGCCGGTGACGCCGTCGCCGTGACCTACCGCTCCGGAGAGCCCCCCGAGGGGCTGTTCGGCGTGCGGTGCGATGTGACCAGCACGGCCGACGTCGACGCGGCGTTCGAGAAGGTCGAGGCCGAGCACGGCCCGGTCGAGGTGCTCGTCGCCAACGCGGGCATCACCAAGGACACGCTGCTGCCGATGATGAAGGAGGACGCCTTCACCGACGTCATCGACGCCAACCTGACCGGTGCCTACCGGGTGGCCAAGCGCGCCACGCGCGGCATGCTGCGGCTCAAGCGCGGCCGGATCGTGCTGGTCTCCTCGGTGGTGGCGATGCTCGGCTCGGCCGGGCAGAGCAACTACGCCGCCTCCAAGGCCGGGATGATCGGCTTCGCCCGGTCGGTGGCCCGGGAGCTCGGCTCGCGCGGCATCACGGTCAACGTGGTCTCCCCGGGCTTCGTGGAGACCGACATGACCGCCGCGCTCGACGAGGCGTACCAGGAGCAGATCCGCAAGAACATCCCGCTGGGCCGCTACGCCAGCGCCGACGAGGTCGCGCGCGTGGTCAAGTTCCTGGCGAGCGAGGACGCCGCCTACATCACCGGGGCCGTCATCCCCGTGGACGGCGGCCTGGGAATGGGGCACTGACATGGGAATCCTCGAAGGCAAGCGCATCCTGGTCACCGGCGTCCTGACCGACGCCTCGATCGCCTTCTCCGTCGCCAAGCTGGCCCAGGAGGAGGGCGCGCAGGTCGTGCTGACCGGTTTCGGCCGCCTCAGCCTGGTCGAGCGCATCGCCAAGCGGCTCCCCGAGCCGCCGCCGGTGATCGAGCTGGACGTGCAGAACGTCGAGCACCTCGACTCGCTGGCCGACCGGGTCGGCGAGCACCTGGACGGGCTCGACGGCGTGGTGCACTCCATCGGCTTCGCCCCGCAGAGCTGCCTGGGCGGAAACTTCCTGAACACCTCGTGGGAGGACGTGGCCACCGCCCTGCACGTGTCCACCTACTCGTTCAAGTCGCTGGCCGTCGCCTGCCTGCCGCTGATGAAGGAGGGCGGCGCGGTCGTCGGCCTCGACTTCGACGCCAGCAAGGCCTGGCCCGTCTACGACTGGATGGGCGTGGCCAAGGCCGGCCTGGAGTCGTGCTCCCGCTACCTGGCCCGCGACCTGGGCAAGCACGGCATCCGCGTCAACCTGGTCGCGGCCGGGCCGCTGCGCACGATGGCGGCCAAGAGCATCCCGGGCTTCAAGGAGTTCGAGGACAGCTGGCCGGACAAGGCGCCGCTCGGCTGGGACCTGGGCGACACCGTGCCCGCGGCCAAGGCCTGTCTCGCGCTGATGTCCGACTGGTTCCCGGCCACGACCGGTGAGATCGTCCACGTCGACGGCGGCGTGCACGCGATCGGCGCCTGAGGGACGCGCACGTGCCCGGACGGCCCGGCCGATACGGCTAGGCCGTCCGGTGCCAGCCCATCCGGAGCGGCTCGAACGGCATCGACTCCTCCTCGGCCCGCCTGGCGTACAGCAGGCGGACGGCGAGGATCGCCGCGAGCAGCAGGGCGGTGGTGAGCACGGTGCCCAGCGTGTCGGACGACCGGGTGGGCCTCAGGGCCCGCCCGTCGGTCCTGCGCGTCTGAAGCTCCTGCATGCGCCTCTGGAACTCCTGCATGGCGGGGCGGGGCCACAGCAGCTCGACCCGGGGCGCCTCGGCGTCGACCACGGGCGAGGGCCGGGGGACCACCGGTTCGCCGACGTCGCCGACGTCGGGGACACGCGTGCGGGTCTGCGGCGGGCGCAGCGGCTCCACCGGCAGCGGCACCGCTTTCCGCTCGGCCGGCTCGCTCCTGCCGCTCGGTGAGGGGCTGGGGCTCGGCCGCGCGGGCGGCTGCTCGGTCTTCTCCGCCTTCTCCGGGGCGGAGATCGCCGACGGGCTCGTGCACTCGGGAGAGGCCACCAGCGGCAGGCAGACGTCGTCGAGGGCCTTGGGCAGCAGGCTGTCGTCCGCGGGCCGCTCCGGCGCGGCCGGGGTGCCGGGGGCGGAGGCGGAGGCGGTCGGGGCGGAGGCGGGCGGCGGGGCCTCGGCGTTCTTCACGGACGCCTCCTCCGTCTGCTCGGCGGCGCCGTCCGCCTTGGCGGCCGGGGGCGCCACGGCGTCCGTCACCCCCTCCACGACGTCGCCGACGGTGTCCACGGCCTTGCACAGACCGCCCGTCACCCCGCCGAGCAGCCCGCCGTTGTCGCAGTCCGGTTGCGCGGCGCTCGCGGCCGCGGCCGCGGCCGTGAAGATCCCGCCGCTCAGCGCCAGCGCCAGCGCACCGGCAGAGATCGCAGTTCGCAATTGCCCCCCTTGCCCATCAACGATCGGATCTCGCCGACATCCGGGCGCCCCCTCCCGTCGCTCATTGACAGTTTTGTGGGGAGGCCGGAGTTTTCCAGGTAAAGTTGCGATTCGGTATCGACTAGTGATACGCGAGACGGATTCTCATTCTCTCCGTCTCCCGCCGCGTTCCGCCTGTGCGGGCCGCGACCGCGGGACGTCCGCGCGGGTCTCAGTCCGCGGAGACGTCGTCGAGCGCCTCCCTGATCTCCATCGGCAGGGTGAGGTCCTCGGCCTGGAGCACGCCGGAGAGCTGGGCGTGGGTGCGGGCGCCGACGATCGCCGAGGTCACCCCGGGCTGGTCGCGGACCCAGGACAGGGCGACCGACAGAGGTGAGACGCCCAGCCCCTCGGCCGCGGTCGTCACCGACTCCACGACCCGCCGGCACCTCTCGTCCAGGTAGGGCGTGACGAAGTCGGCGAAGTGCGGGGTCGCGGCCCGCGAGTCGGCGGGGATGCCCGTACGGTATTTGCCGGTCAGCACCCCCCGGCCGAGCGGCGACCAGGCGAGCACCCCGGCGCCGACGTGCTCGGCGGCCGGGACCAGCTCGCGCTCGGCCTCCCTGGCCAGCAGCGAGTATTCGACCTGGGCCGCGACGATCGGCACCCGGCCGGGGACCGCCCGCTGTCCGACGGCGGCCGCCGCGAGCTGCCAGCCGGTGTAGTCGCACACCCCGGCGTAGGCCGCCCGGCCCGAGGACACGATGGCGTCCACCGCGGCCAGGGTCTCCTCCAGGGGGACGTCCGGATCGAAGGCGTGCAGCTGCCACAGCTCCACCTCGTTGACCCCGAGACGGGTCAGCGAGGCGTCGATGGCGGCGATCAGGTGCCTGCGGGAGGCGTCGCGCGGCCGGCGCCCGGCGGGGGTGAGCACGGCCTTGGTCGACAGCACCAGCTCCGAGCGCGGCACCGCGTCGCGGATCAGCCTGCCCAGCAGCCTCTCGGCCTCGCCGCCCGTGTAGACGTCCGCGGTGTCGATGAGGGTGCCGCCGGCCTCGGCGAACGTGCGGAGCTGGGCCGCGGCCTCCTCGGCGCCGGTGTCACGTCCCCATGTCATCGTCCCCAGCCCGAGGCGGGATACCGACAGGCCGCTCCGGCCCACATAGCGCTGCTCCATGATCCGGCCAGGTTACCGGTCGGGCAGTTAAAAGTAGTGGAGTGAAGCCTGCAAGACTTGGCCACGTGACGACCTTGTTGCTGGCCAGACACGGCCTGACCCACCTGACCGGTCCGGTGCTGGCCGGCTGGACCCCGGATGTCCATCTCAGCACGGCGGGCCAGGCGCAGGCGGAGGCGCTGGCCGCGCGGCTGGCGACGCTGGAGCTGGACGCGATCGTCTCCAGCCCGCTGGAGCGCTGCCAGGAGACCGCCCAGGCGATCGCCGACGGCCGGGCGGCGCGGGTGCAGACCGACGAGCGGTTCGGCGAGTGCCGCTACGGCGAGTGGACAGGCCGCCCGCTCGGCGAGCTCGCCAAGGACCCCCTCTGGAAGGTCGTGCAGACCCATCCGAGCGCCGTGACCTTCCCCGGGGGAGAATCCCTGCCCGCCGTCCAGCACCGGGCGGTGACCGCCGTCAGGGAGTGGAACGAGCGCCTGGGCCCGGAGGCGGTCTATCTCGTCTGCAGCCACGGAGACGTGATCAAGGCCATCGTGGCCGACGCGATGGGGCTCCATCTGGACCAGTTCCAGCGGATAGCGGCCGATCCCGCCTCGCTCACCGCGATCCGCTACACCCCCTTGCGCCCCTTCGTGCTCAGGCTCAACGACGTCGGCGGAGATGTGACAGGACTGCGTCCCCCGGAGGGTTCGGAGGATGGGGACGGGGGAGAAAATCTCACCGGGAGCGATGCCGCAGTCGGCGGCGGAGCCGGGACCACGTAAGGTCGGGCTATGCCGGTCTTCGACTATGACCCACCCGAGAGGTTTGTGGCCGGTGCCGTTGGGCAACCGGGATCACGAGCCTTCTTCCTGCAGGCCCGGGGACAGGGCCGGTTGACCACCGTGGGGCTGGAGAAGTTCCAGGTCGCCGCGCTGGCCGACCGGCTGGACGAGCTCCTCGACGAGGTCCTGCGGCGCAGCGGCGGGACCGCCCAGGTCCCGGCCGCCGCCCCGGCCGGGCTGACCGACAACGGCCCGCTCGACGTGCCGATCAGCGAGGACTTCAAAGTCGGCACGATGGCCCTGGCCTGGGACGCCGACACCGCGCAGGTGGTGATCGAGGCCCAGGAGATCGTCGCCGAGGACGAGGAGTTCGAGGAGTCCTCGCTGGCCGGGCTCACCGAGGCCGCCGAGCCCGCGGTGCTGCGCGTGCACATCAGTCCCGGCGCGGCCCGGGCCTTCACCAAACGCGCCATGGCCCTCGTCGCGGCGGGCCGTCCACCCTGTCCGCTCTGCGGTCAGCCGCTCGATGCCGACGGGCATATCTGCGTGCGTCTCAATGGTTACCGGGGTAGTAGCGCTTCATCGGTTGAGGGAGGCGAATGAGTGCCGAAAGCGAGCCCACGCTGAGCGCGGCGCCCGCAAGGGGGTTGGACGACGAGACCGCTCTGCGTCTGCTCCGCGACGGTCGGCTGGAGGTCGAGGGCCGGCTGATCGAGGCGAGCAACATGACGCTCTACTGTTCCGTACGGCTCGGCGGGCACGTGGCGGCCTGCGTCTACAAACCCGTACGCGGGGAGCGCCCGCTCTGGGACTTCCCCGACGGCACCCTGGCCGCCCGGGAGGTGGCCGCCTTCGAGGTCTCGGCGGCGACCGGCTGGCGGATCGTCCCGCCGACCGTCTACCGCGACGGCCCCTTCGGCCCCGGCATGTGCCAGCTCTGGATCGACACCGACCCGGAGGTCGACCTGATGGCGCTCATCCGCAGCCGGCTGCCCGCGCTGCGCCGGATGGCCGTCTTCGACGCCGTCGTCAACAACGCCGACCGCAAGGGCGGCCATCTGCTCCCGCTGGTCGACGGCCACATCCACGGAGTCGACCACGGAGTCTCCTTCTCCGCCGACGACAAGCTCCGCACCGTGCTCTGGCAGTGGCGCGGCAAGCCCCTGTCCCGGGAGGCCATGAACGTCCTGGCCCGCCTTGAGCGGGACCTGGAGCAGGGGCGCCTGGGCCGCCGGCTCCGCGAGCTGCTCACCCTGGCCGAGGTCGAGGCCACCTGGTCCCGGGTCCGCAGGCTGCTCGACACCGGCCTGCACCCGCTGCCCTCCCAGGACTGGCCCGCGATCCCCTGGCCCCCGATCTGAGGCGGTCCCCGGCGGGGGCGTACCCTGCCGGGCATGTGCACGGTTGTCGTCAGCATCGATCCGAGCGCCGAGATCCCCCTGATCCTCGTCGGGGTGCGCGATGAGTTCACCACCCGGCCCTGGCTCCCTCCGGCCGAGCACTGGCCGGGCCTGATCGGCGGGCGCGACCTCCAGGCGGGAGGCACCTGGTTGGCCGTCGACCCCGCGGCCAGGCGGGTGGGCGCGCTGCTCAACGGCCGCGGCCTGCTCGCGCCGGAGGACACGCGCCGTTCCCGGGGCGAGCTGCCGCTGCGGGCGGCGGCCGCAGGCCGCCTGCCGGACCTGGACCTGACCCGCTACGACCCCTTCCACCTGGTCCTGGCCGACCCCGGTGGGGCCCGGGTGTGGCACTGGAACGGGACGGCACTGGGGATGGACGAGCTCCCCGCCGGGACCCACATGATCGTCAACAGCGGCTGGGAGCAGGGCGACGACAACGAGCGCGTCGCGTTCTTCCGCCCTCTCTTCGCCAAGGCCGGCCGTCCCCCGGCCCTCGACGCCCCCTGGGGGGAGTGGCGGGAGCTCGCGACCGGGGCGGGCCTGCCCCCCGAGGATCCCCGCACCATGATCATTCATCAGGAGCTGCCCGACGGGCGGGCCTACGGCTCCCTGTCGGTCACCCTGCTGGCGCTGGCCGCCGGCGGGGTCCGCTACGACTTCACCGATGATCCACGCGATCCGGCGGCCTTCCGTCGCGTCCTGCCGGAATGACGGGCCGAGCTCCGGCGGTTGACATGAGTGCCCCGTGTCCCCACCGCCCCGGGCTGATCGGGGCGGTCCGTCTGCTGGATAGGCTCAATACATGAGATCGTGGTCTGCGCCGAAGGTCCCTCGGCTCCCTGGTGTTGGTGCTCCGCTGCGGTTGTTCGACACCGCCGCAGGAGAGGTCGGCCCCACCCAGCCCGGCCCCACGGCGCGGCTGTACGTCTGCGGCATCACGCCCTACGACGCCACCCATCTGGGGCACGCCAACACCTACCTCGCCTTCGACCTGGTCAACCGGGTCTGGCAGGACGCCGGTCACGACGTCCACTTCACCCAGAACACCACCGACGTGGACGATCCGCTCCTGGAACGTGCCGAACAGACCGGGCAGGACTGGCGGGATCTCGCCGAGCGGGAGATCGAGCTGTTCCGCACCGACATGGAGGCGCTGCGGATCCTCCCCCCGCGCGAATACGTCGGCGTCACCGAGGTGATCGACCAGGTCGCCGAGCTGATCGAGCTCCTGCGCGAGAAGGGGGCCACCTACGTCCTCGACGGAGACGTCTACTTCGACGTCTCCGCGGCGCCGAAGTTCGGCGCCGTCTCGGGATACTCCGAGGAGCGGATGATCGACCTGGCCGGCCAGCGCGGCGGCGACCCCGACAGGCCCGGCAAGAAGCACCCGCTCGACTGGGTGCTCTGGCGCGCCGAGCGTCCCGGTGAGCCGTCCTGGCCCTCGCCGTTCGGCCCGGGCAGGCCCGGCTGGCACATCGAGTGCACCGCGATCGCGCTGGCCAACCTGGGCAGCGGGTTCGACGTCGCGGGCGGCGGCTCCGACCTGATCTTCCCCCACCACGAGTGCGGCGCCCACGAGGGCCACGTCGCCTGCAACGAGTGGCCCTTCGCCAGGGCCTACGTGCACGCGGGCATGGTCGCCCTCGACGGCGAGAAGATGTCCAAGTCCAAGGGCAACCTGGTCTTCGTCTCCCGGCTCCGCCAGGAGACCGACCCGATGGCCATCCGGCTGTCCCTGCTGGCGCACCACTACCGCAGCGACTGGGAGTGGACCGCCGACCAGCTCGCCTCCGCCGAAGCACGGCTGGCGCGCTGGCGCGCCGCCACCGGCCTGCCGGCCGGCCCGGAGGCGGAGACCGTGCTCGCGGAGATCCGCGCCCGCATGACCGACGACCTGGACACCCCCGGAGCGCTCGCGGTCGTCGACGCCTGGGCCGACCGGGCGCTGGCCGGGGGCGGCGCCGAGCCCGGGGCGCCCGCGCTCGTGACGGACATCGTGGACGCGCTGCTCGGCGTCAGGCTCTGACGCCGCTCCCGCGGCGACGGCCGGGCGCCCGCCGGCGACGGAGGGCGCCCGGAGACGGGAGCCCCCGGCCCGGCGGCCTTGCCCGGGCCAGGGCGGGGGCGGGGCGGAAAAGATCGGTAAAAAAATCCGGGCCCGCACCGCTGGAGCGGTACGGGCCCGGATGGAAGCCTTTTAGAACAGGTCAGATGACCTGAACCTGGTCGGCCTGCGGGCCCTTCTGGCCCTGCGTGGTGGTGAAACTGACACGCTGGTTCTCCTCCAGGGTGCGGTAACCACCGGAGTTGATCGCCGAGTAGTGCACGAAGACATCGGCGCTGCCGTCATCCGGCGCGATGAACCCGAAGCCCTTTTCGGCGTTGAACCACTTAACAGTGCCCTCAGACAAAACTACTTCTCCTCATTGGGAGCCTCACCGAACCATCAGGTCGACGGTCCGGGGCTGCGTTGCGGACCCTACCAAGCATCCGCGGAAACCATCCGGAGAAACTGTAACGCCCGCTGTCGGCGGTCTTCCTGTGAGCGCCTGTGATGACAGGCACCATCGAGAACTTCGACTGCAACTATCAAAGGCTACAGGTCAGCGGCATGATGGGCAAATGTCTCGGCGGCGGGTCGGCGCGCGGGGCCGGCGGCGCCGGTCAGGAGGGGACGGCCTGCAGGAATCGCTCGCGCTCGTCGGCGGGGAGACGGTCGGCGAACAGGACTCCGTCGAGGTGGTCGGCCTCATGTTGGAGGACCCGGGCGAGCATGCCCAGGGCGCGGATGGTGACGGGCCTGCCGAACATGTCGCGGCCGCGGGCGGTGACCATGTAGGAGCGTTCCAGCGGCCACCACAGGCCGGGCGCCGACAGGCAGGCCTCGTCGGCCACGACCGTCCGCTCCGAGAGCTCCAGGCGCGGGTTGATCAGATGGCCCGACCTGCCCTCCACCCCGTAGACGAGGACGCGCAGCGGGACGCCGATCTGCGGGGCGGCCAGCCCCGCGCGGCCGGCTCCGGCGTGCATGGTCGCCTGGAGGGACTTGACCAGGCCGCGCAGCTCGCGGTCGAAGGCGGTCACGGGTTCGGCTACGGTCCGTAGCACTGGATCTGCGAAGGGTCGGATCGGCTGGACGGCCACACGCACTCCCCGAGGCGACGGACTGACACGCACACGATTCCCATTGTCGCATTGCCTCAACCGTGACCGGCGGGATCGGCAGGTTTCCAGGACGTTACGCATGTGCGGCCTGTGCATTGCATATTTCGGAGGTTAGTCACACGTAACCCGTGCACCATCACAGAGCGTGAATGTGCGTAACGCCTCACTTCTAGGTTTTCGAAGACCTTCCTTTTTTGAAGACCCAGGAGGAACGATGGCGAAGCGCTGGATCAGCGAGTGGCGGCCCGACGACCCGGCATTCTGGGACCGGGAAGGGCGGAAGATCGCCCGGCGTAACCTGATCTTCTCGGTCTTCGCCGAGCATCTCGGCTTCACCCTCTGGACGGTGTGGAGCATCGTGGCCGTGCAGCTCGGCTCCTACGAGTTCTCCACCGACCAGCTCTTCTGGATCGTCTCGCTGCCCAATCTGATCGGCTCGGCGCTGCGCATCCCCTACACCTTCGCCCCGGCCAGGTTCGGCGGCCGGAACTTCACCGTGATCAGCGCGCTGCTCCTGCTCGTCCCCGCGGTGCTGCTGGCCGTGGCGGTGAGCGACCCGGGCACGCCGTACTGGGTGTTCCTGCTGATCGCCGCCACCGCCGGCCTGGGCGGCGGCAACTTCGCCTCCAGCATGGCCAACATCACCTACTTCTACCCCCAGTCCAGGCAGGGGGCGGCGCTCGGCCTCAACGCGGCCGGCGGCAACATCGGCGTCAGCTCCGTCCAGCTCGTCATGCCACTGGTGATCGGCGCCTTCGGGCTGGCCGCCGCCGGGCTGTTCTGGATCCCGTTCATCGTGGCCGCCGCGGCCGGCGCCTACTTCTTCATGGACAACCTGACCTCCGCCAAGGCCAGCCCGAGGGACCAGCTGAAGATCGCCGGACGGGCCCAGACCTGGATCATGTCGGTCCTCTACATCGGCACCTTCGGCTCCTTCATCGGCTACTCCACCGCCTTCCCGCTGCTCATCAAGAGCCAGTTCCCCGAGCAGACCTCCCTGATCGGGCTGGCCTTCGTCGGCCCGCTCCTCGGCTCGCTGATCCGCCCGGTCGGAGGCTGGCTGTCCGACCAGCTCGGCGGGGCCCGGGTGACGCTCGTCAACTTCGCCGCCATGGCGGGCGCGGCGGCGCTGGTCTGGCAGGGCGTGGCCCAGCACGGCTTCGGGCTCTTCTTCGGGGCCTACATGCTCCTGATCGCCACCACCGGCGTCGGCAACGGCTCCACCTACCGGATGATCCCGGCCATCTTCCGGGCCAAGGCCACCGCGGGGATCGCCCCCGGCACGCCCGCCTACGACAGCGCCCTGGCCGCCGGCAAGCGCGACGCCTCCGCCGCGGTCGGGATCATCTCCGCCGTCGGCGCGTTCGGAGGCTTCTTCATCAACCGGGGGTTCGGCAGCTCCATCGCCGCCACCGGGGGCGCGGGCGCCGCGCTGGCCGCCTTCGCCGGCTTCTACGCGATGTGCGCGCTGGTGACGTGGGTCTGCTACCTGCGGACCGCCGGCCCGGTGCCGGGCCTGGCGGCCGCCCGCGTCTGAACGGCTCACATCCGGCTCGTCGCGAATGTGAACGTCGTTAGCGGCTTGTAGCACACCGGTAACAGAGGGGACCCAGCGGTGAAACCGCTCGAAAGCACCATCGGACATGTGCCGATCTCACTTCCCACCCAGCCGCCTGTGAAGGCGGGGGCGGCGACCCACTGCCCCTACTGCGCCCTGCAGTGCGGCATGAACGTGGCCGCCGGAGAGACTGTCACGATCACTCCGAGGGAGGACATCCCCGCCAACGCGGGCGGCCTGTGCCAGAAGGGCTGGACCGCCGGTGAGCTGCTGACCGGCGGCGAGCGGCTCACCACCCCGCTCCTGTACGGCGAGCCGGTCGGCTGGGACGAGGCGCTCGACTTCGTCGCCGCCCGGATCCGCGCCGTCCAGGGAGAGCACGGCCCCGACGGCGTGGCCGTGTTCGGAGGGGGCGGGCTCACCAACGAGAAGGCCTACCAGCTCGGCAAGTTCGCCCGGATGGTGCTGCGGACCAGCCAGATCGACTACAACGGCCGGTTCTGCATGTCCTCGGCCGCCGCCGCCGCCAACCGGGCCTTCGGCATGGACCGCGGCCTGCCCTTCCCGATCACCGACCTCGCCGGGGCCGACGCGATCCTGATCGCGGGCGGCAACGTGGCCGAGACCATGCCGCCGTTCGTCCGCCACCTGCAGGCGATGCGCGACCGGGGCGGCCGGCTGATCGTCATCGACCCCAGGGCCACCGCGACCGTGCGGCAGGCCGACCTCCACCTCCAGCCGACCCCCGGCACCGATCTGGCGCTCGCCCTGGGCCTGCTGCACATCGTGATCGCCGAGGGGCACGTGGACGAGGACTACGTGGCCGGCCGCACCAGCGGGTTCGACGCGGTCCGCACCTCGGTCGCCGCCTGGTGGCCCGAGCGGGTGGAGCGGATCACCGGCGTCCCGGTCGCCCGGATGCGCCTGGCCGCGGAGATCCTCGCCGCCGCCGGCCGCGCGGTGATCCTCACCGGCCGCGGCGCCGAGCAGCACGCCAAGGGCACCGACACGGTGAGCGCGTTCATCAACCTCGCGCTCGCCCTCGGGCTGCCGGGCCGTGCGGGGTCCGGCTACGGCTGCGTCACCGGGCAGGGCAACGGGCAGGGCGGCCGCGAGCACGGCCAGAAGGCCGACCAGCTCCCGGGATACCGCAAGATCGACGACCCCGCCGCGCGCGCCCACGTGGCCGCCGTGTGGGGGATCGAGCCCGAGGACCTGCCCGGGCCGGGCCGCTCCGCCTACGAGCTGCTCGACGCGCTCGGGGCCGGCGGCGGCCCGCGGGCGCTGCTGCTGTTCGGCTCCAACCCGGTGGTCTCCGCCCCCCGGGCCGGCCACATCGCCGGGCGGCTGCGCTCGCTGGACCTGCTCGTGGTCTCCGACCTCGTCATGTCGGAGACGGCCGCGCTGGCCGACGTCGTGCTGCCCACGACCCAGTGGGCCGAGGAGAGCGGCACGATGACCAACCTCGAAGGCCGGGTGCTGCTGCGCCGCCAGGCCACCGACCCGCCCGAGGGCGTCCGCAGCGACCTGGAGATCCTCCGGGGCCTGGCCGTACGGCTGCGCGGCGCGCAGGGGTTCCCGACCGACCCGCGCGAGGTCTTCGACGAGCTGCGGCGGGCCTCCGCCGGGGGCGTCGCCGACTACGCGGGCATCACCTACGAGCGGATCGCCGCCGAGACCGGCGTGTTCTGGCCCTGCCCGGCCGAGGACCACCCCGGCACCCCCCGGCCCTTCCTGGACCGTTTCGCCACCCCCGACGGCCGCGCCAGGTTCGTGCCCGTCGAGCACCGCCCGCCCGAGGAGGACATCGACCGCGAATACCCCCTCTACCTGACGACCGGCCGGGTGCTCGCGCACTACCAGAGCGGCGCCCAGACCCGGCGGATCCCCGCCCTGAACGCGGTGGTCCCGGAGGTCTTCGTGGAGCTCCACCCCGATCTCGCCGAGCATCTGGAGGTGGCGCCGGGCGAGCGGCTGCGGGTCGTCGGCCGCCGGGGCACGGCGGAGGGCGTGGCCCGGGTCAACCCGGCGATCCGGCCGGACAGCGTGTTCATGCCCTTCCACTGGGCCGGGGCCAATCTGCTCACCAACCCCGCGCTCGACCCTGTGTCGAGAATGCCGGAGTTCAAGGTCTGCGCCGTGAAGCTGGAGCGTGTCGGATGACCCGGTTGGTGATCGTGGGGAACGGGATGGCGGGGGCCCGCCTCGTCAGCGAGGTCCGCGCCCGGGACAAGGACGTCAGGGTGACCGTGTTCGGCGCCGAGACGTGGCAGCCCTACAACCGGGTGCTGCTGTCGAACGTGGTGGCCGGGACGATGCTGCCGGACCAGGTGCGGCTGCTGGACCCGGCCTGGTACGGCGACCATTCGGTGACGGCCCTGCTCGGCGTCGAGGTGACCGCGGTCGACCGGGACACCCAGGCCGTGCTCACCGCGGACGGCAGGCGCGAGCCGTACGACGTGCTGGTGCTGGCGACCGGTAGCGACGCCGTGGTGCCGCCGGTGCCCGGGGCGGACCGGGCGACGGCGTTCCGGACGATGGACGACTGCCGGGCGATCCTCGCCGCGGCCGGCGCGGCACAGCGCGCCGTGGTGGTCGGCGGCGGTCTGCTCGGCATCGAGGCGGCCCGCGGCCTGGCCGGGCGCGGGCTGCCGGTCACGCTGCTCCACCTGGCCGGGCACCTGATGGACCGGCAGCTCGACGCCGAGGCGGGACTGCTGCTGGGGGAGACCCTCGTGGAGCTGGGCGTGGAGGTGCGGACCGGCGTGGTCGTGGAGGAGATCCTCGACGACGGCGTACGGCTCGCCGCGGGCGAGCGGGTCGAGGCGGACCTGGTGGTGCTGGCCTGTGGGGTCCGGCCGGTGACGGGGTTGGCCAGGGACGCGGGGCTGGAGGTGCGGCGCGGGATCGTCGTCGACGACGAGATGCGGACCGACGACCCGTCGATCTTCGCGATCGGTGAGTGCGCCGAGCACGACGGCACGGTCTACGGCCTGGTGGCTCCCGCCTGGGAGCAGGCCGCCGTGGTCGCCGACCTGGTCACCGGGGCGGACAAGACCTCCCGGTACCGGGGGTCGCGGCTGGTGACCCGGTTGAAGGCCAAGAGCGTGGAGCTGGCGGCGATGGGCGAGACCCAGTTGACCGAGGACGAAGCCGAGGTGGTGCGCTTCAGTCACCGGGCGCGGGGCACCTACCGCAAGCTCGTCATCCGCGACGGCCGTCTGGTCGGCGCGATCCTCCTCGGCGAGACGGCCGCGGTGGGCACTGTCACCCAGCTCTTCGACCGGGGCTCCCCGGTCCCCGCGGACCCGGCCGGGCTGCTGTTCCCCGGCCTGTCCGGCAGCACGGTCGCCGAGAGCCCGGTCAGGATGCCGGACGCGGCGAAGGTCTGCCAGTGCAACAACGTGACCAAGGGACAGATCCGGGCCTGCTGGGAGTCCGGCGCCCGGGACGTGGAGGCGGTGGCCGCCGCCACGCGTGCCACGACCGGCTGCGGCGGCTGCCGCGACGCGGTCGAGGGCATCGTCGGCTGGCTGTGCGAGCAGGAGGGCGTCTCGGTATGACGGAGCGGCGAGCCGACGCAGTGAGTGGAGTGTCCCGCGAGGAACGAGCGGGCCGCGGAGCGAATGAGGAGGGGAGCGCGACCGGATGGCGAGAGCGGCGAGCCGACGCAGTGAGTGGAGTGTCCCGCGAGGAACGAGCGGGCCGCGGAGCGAATGAGGAGGGGAGCGCGACCGGATGGCGAGAGCGC